>JAEYTP010000117.1 GCA_023433945.1 Bacillota bacterium
CGGGGAGGTGGCTTGAGTGCTGCAGAAATGCAGTGCCTAGATAGATGATCATCAAATACAGAACCCGGCTTATAGACTTACTCATTACTAATATCAGAAACACCCGCTTATATGGCGGGTGTTTTTGTTATAGATGGAATACTTATGCTTATTCTGACCTCTTAGTTATAATAAAGACCACAATGTTAACTCAAATTAGTAAAGAAATGCTCCCTGTTTACTATACAGGGAGCATTTCTTTATCCGTAACCTTTTATTTATCCAATCATAAATTACTGTATATCTTTTCTGCTATATTTCCAATATGCAGCCCCAATTCCGATTATAGAGAATGAAATACCTAACAAAACCATATATATATCAAGGTTGCTATTTGCAATAATATCAGCTGCTTCTGCATAACCAAATGGAGTGATGTATGTTAGAAATTCTGCGCTATTTGATATGTTTGCAACAATGTTTAAAAAATACATTAGCGTGGCAATACCTAATCCTATACCTAGACCGCTTCTACGTAGGAAGGCAGAGATTCCAAAACAAATGCAAGCCAGTTCGATTTGAACAAGAAAGTATGCTAGATGCAGTAAGATTAATTCTTTCCATAGTATTTCCTCGCCGATTAAGGCAATTGATGCAATAGCTAGTGCAATGACAAAGACATTCATAATGATAATCTGGAGAATGACAGCACCTAGTTTTTCCGTAATCAATCTCACTCTGCTGATTGGCTGAGAGAGCAGGAACTCTGCGGTTCGTTCTTTTTCTTCTTTAGCAAGTGCGCTTATACCAATCAGTGACGCAAAGAATGCACCTCCTATACCTAATATATTACCGCATTCAATAGCGTAAAAGCCAATTAGAGTGCCGAAATTCAGTCGGTCCATACCGAAAGCAGCTGTAAAAGCACCCATTGAGGAGAACATATCACTGACATTTTCCATTTCTCCTTTCATCTCTGGATACATAAACACACAGAGTGCAATGAAGAATCCGATGCACGCTGTCCATACAGTCAGAGACTTCCAGCTTTGTTTTAATTCATGCTTTACAAGAGTCATAATTGCTCACCTCCATTTTGGTAATAGTGAAGAAAGATTTCTTCCAAATCCGGTTCAGAAATAGAAAGGTCTGCAATATTACCAGTTGAGAGAGTTTGAAGCAACTGTTTGATGTCTCCACCGTAGAGAAAACTGAGAACACCGTCCATTTCCTCCAAGTTGCGAATACCACTCAGCTTGTCAAGCTGTGCATGCCCGTGTAAAGTAATTCGTTTTGCATTCGTCTTTGACAACGCTTCTACACTATCACACGCAATTATCCGTCCGTCTCGAATAATAGCAGCTCTTGAACAGTAACGCTGAATTTCAGAGAGTACATGGCTGGAAAGGAACACTGTTACGCCTTGCTCATTTCGTTCCCTGACAATCTTAAAAAATTCACGTTGCATTAGAGGATCAAGACCACTGGTAGGTTCGTCCAAAATCAATACTTTAGGTTGATGCTGTAGGGCAGTAACAATCGCCACTTTCTTTCGGTTACCGAATGATAATTCTTCTACCTTTCTGTTAGTATCTAGTTGCAGTCTCTCACATAGTATCTTAGCTTCTACTGAACAATCCTTTTTTCTCAGGTCAGCAGATAGATTTAATATATCTTGGACTTTCATGCCCGAGTAGAATACGGCTTCGGAAGGAAGATAGCCTATATCGGACAGAATTTTATTTTTCTCTCTTGATATGTCCAATCCTAAAATCTTTGCATGTCCAGAAGTAGGAGAAATCAGGCCGAGCAATGTGCGTATGGTAGTCGATTTTCCAGCGCCATTCGGTCCGATAAATCCAAAAAATTCGCCTTCTCTGACATTCAGATTTAAGTCAATGATGCCTCTCTGTTTTCCGTAAAATTTAGTCAGCTTTGATATTTGAATTACATCCATTTTGTTATCCCCCTTTTCGCAAGTATATAGATTTCCAAAAATCAAGCAGCTTGATAAAATCCTGCTCAATTTCATTTACATTTATTTTGCCATGCTGCATCTTTTCCCATAGATAGCCTGCAGATGCCCAGTACATATCTTGGTACATCATTTCAAGATTCAAACCAGGAATAAACTGTTCCGGATCCAGGTTAACCAGTTTTTCATTAGTTTTAAAGGAAGTATATTTGACAATACTTTTTTGAATATCTGAACTTACGGTCAATTATAATTATATTCCATTGACCGTTTTTGAGAAGACCCCTACATTTAATTTTACAATTAAATCTATATTTGTGAACTGTTTTAGTGAGTTTAATTAAATTTTTAGTAGAATATTGACCATTCAATATTTTTTCAATATAATGTAAATAATGTTTTAATTACAAAATTTAGGCGAAAGGAGATAAAAAATATGATAAACAACATTGATAATAGTAGAGGTGCAATTGTATAACTGAATATTGGATAGATGGTAGTATACAAATCAAACAAGACTTAATATTTGTTTGGGTTGTTTGTTTTACCATTTGTCACATTTTAATTAACCCTGGCCTGATATTTTAATACGACACTAAATGGCATGGTACGGTTATCGTGCTTTTTTTATGTCCAAAATTAATCCCACAGGAGGTTACTTTCTGTGGGATTTTTATGTGCTTTTTAAGTTTAGGAGGAGTGAATGAAACTAATAGATTTAGGATGGAATAGTGATTTTGAAAAATATTTTATTGAGCTTAATAGTAATGACGCTACCCCCGCAAGAGTTATAGCACAGCAAAGAAATAATTATTCTCTGTTGTACGAACATGGTGTTATAAATGCAAAATTGTCGGGAAGAATCTGCTATTCGGCATCAAAAAAGAATGAGCTACCAGTTGTTGGAGATTGGGTAGCGGTAAAAATATTGAAAGACGAAATGCAAGCAATTATTTATGACGTGTTACCTAGAAAAACACGTTTTGTTAGAAAACTTCCAATTTCGGGTGGGAGAAAGATAAAAAATGGGATAGTAGTTGGTGGAACTACCGAAGAGCAGGTAATTGCTTCAAATGTTGATATAGTATTTATAGTAATTGCAAGCCTTAGAGGATGGAACAATATGCCCTGAAAGACTGGAAAGTTATTTTAAATTATATCTGGAGCTTGAGCGACTAAACGGAAGAATAAAGCAGAGCGAGCAATATTTAAGTAAAAAAGAAAAGTTATATGTGAAATTAAAACAAAGGGGACATAAATAATATGATTTTTGAATTAGATAAAAAAGATTTTTATAAGGTTAAAAGTTTAATTAAAAATAGTAATCACGAGTTGTCTATAAATGCTGTAATAAATGGTACATCCCCAGGAGAAATATTTGTAGATAATTGTGAGAAGCCTTTATCTGCGCTGATTATGACTTCAGAATGCAAGGTTGTTGCGGGTAATGCTAGAAATAACCTATTTAATGAAGGAGTAAGAGGCAAACTTGATTTTTACGACCAACTTACATGTGATGACCACGAATGGGAAGACCATATAAGTGAGCTGCACAGTAATGTTGCAATAAGAAAGTATACCAGAAGGTATTATGAACTAGAAAAACTAAAATTTACTGATTATATTAACTGCCTTGATCCAAAGTTCACTATAGAACATGTAAGCGTTGGCAATCTTAATATTTTGAACTATGAAAACAGTGATAAAATCAGAGACTGGATTAAGCTAGAGGATACTAGCAAATTCAATGATTATTGCCTGGGCTCTTACATTAGACAAGATAATAAAATAGTTAGTATGAGTCTGGTGGATTGCATTGTAGATAACAGAATAGAGATTGGCGTGAAAACGGAGAAGGAATACAGAAATAATGGATTAGGCGCTATTGCTTGTGCTGCTACTATTAGTGCTAGCATCTTAAATGGTATAGAGAGGATAGGCTGGCATTGTGTAGATACCAATATTGGATCTATAAAGATTGCTGAGAAGTTAGGATTTAAGTTGATTAAAAAATATAGTTCCTTTACTCCTTATCCGCCAATTGAAAACGATACTGATTTGACTAAAGAACAATGGAGTGATTGGGCTAGATATTATACTGAAATGAATGATGTACAGCCATATTATTACTGGCTATCAGCAGAGTGTTGGGCAAAGGCATCAAATATGGAGCAGACTATTGAAAACATCAAGAAGCTAATTGAAGCAGGGCAAATGTGGTTTGCAAAGTACCTGAGAGATGTAGAAACTTTTAAAGCTTTTGAAGGAAATAAAGAATGGCAAAAGTTATTGAGCTTGGTATATGAGTAAGAGTGAAGGATGTTATAAAGTTAAGTCAAAAAAACAAAACGTATTGATAAATAAGTAAGAACATATTAAAAACATAAAAGCATAATAAAACATAAAAGTATACTAAAACATAAAAGTATACTAAAACATAAAAGCATACTAAAACATGAAAGCATACAAAACATGAAAGCATATTAAAAACATAAAAGGGGTACATATTTATGAGATTTGAGAGATTAAATGAAAAGTATTTAGAGGATGCAGTTAAACTGGCACAAGCTGACTACGATATGGAAAGAATACATGTGGCAGATCTTTATGAAAAAGACTTTAAAATTGAACTGACTAATTGTCTATCAGAAATACTTAAATCTAGGTACGGTGCGATAGCACTTGATAATGGTATATTAAAAGGATTTATTGGCTTTCTAGGCCCATGGGATGGGCATTTTGGCAATGTTAAGGGTGTGTTCTCTCCATTACATGCAAACTCTGTTAGTGGAGATAATAAGGGGAAAATTGCATCGCAGTTGTTTCAATACGCTTCACAAGATATGGTTGCAGACGGTATTTTTAGTTTCGCAGTTAGTACCTATAGTCACAATTACGACGTTATAAGCTCATATGTATTGAATGGGTTTGGAATAAGATGCTCAGATGCCATAAGAAAATTGGAAAAACCTATAAACATCGAGTTTAACAGCAATTATTCTTATGAAGAAATATCTTATAGTGATGCAACTTGTTTACTAATACTCAAGAACAGCTTAATAAGGCATCTAATAAAAAGTCCAACGTTTTTTCCGTGCCCTGAGTTAAATGCAGAAGAATTTATGAACCAATGTAATCATAATAAATCCCGCTTCTTTTTAGCTAGGGATAGGTCAGATATAATAGGCTACATTGAGATTACAGGTGATGGGGAAACCTTTATTTCTGAAACGCCAGACATGCTAAACATCTGTGGGGCATATTTGGATGAAAATTATAGAGGAAAGAATATATTGCAAAGCCTTTTATCCTTTGTGATAGATACATTGAAGAAAGATGGGATTAAGTATTTGGGGGTTGACTACGAGACTATAAATCCTACTGCATCGAGATTTTGGAGTAAGTATTTTGATAGTTACACCTATAGCTTTAATAGAAGGATTGATGAGAGGATTAGCACAATATAATTACATGAACAGATTATGCAATTACATAGTCAAAATTAATATAATGTGATCGCTTAAGTATAGATAATAATATTATTGAAATTTTGATAAGATACAATTTGAAAAGAAATATTGATAAAAATGGAAATGGTGGTATAATTACTTAAATTGATAAACGAAAGTATTTCTATTAGATAGAGCTTAGTAGTAATTTTCAGTCAGATGTTTAGTAGAAATTTTCGGCTAGACGCCTAGTAGAGATTTATAGTAGTAATACAAAATATATAAAATTGAGGGGGACCAATGAATATGCTAAACCATATGGGAACGAAGACAATAGAAACGCAAAATCTTATTTTGAGAAGGTTCAAGATGGAGGATGCACAGGATATGTACAACAATTGGGCCTCAGATAATGAAGTAACCAAGTACCTTTCATGGCCAACTCATGCCAGTATAGAAATAAGTAAACTAGTACTGGGAGGATGGATAGAGCAATACAATGATTTGCAAAAATATGAATGGGCAATTCAGCTAAAGGAAAAGGGCTCGGTTATCGGTTCTATTGGGCTTCTTAATATTGATAATCACAATGAGAATTGTGAGATTGGTTATTGCATTAGCAGACAGCATTGGGGTAAGGGAATAACCACTGAGGCCGCTAAAGCTGTATTAAAGTTTGGCATAAAGGAAGTTGGCTTCGAAAGAATTACTGGTAGACATGATTGTGAGAATACTGCATCAGGCCGTGTGATGCAAAAGTGCGGGCTAAAGTTTGAAGGAGTGCTAAGAAAGATAAACAAGAATAATAAGAGCGAATTGGTTGATTGTACATATTACTCAATCCTCAAGGATGAGTTAGACATACTAATCAATATTTAAATATGATTTTGACATACTAATCAATTGTTAAGGAAGAATTAGAATTACTAATCAATTCTTAAGGAAGAATTAGAATTACTAATCAATTCTTAAGGAAGCATTAGACGTACTAATCAATTCTTAAGCAAGAACTAGACATACCTGGGTATATTTTATATTAGCCAGTAAGGTTTAAATCAAGGGAGGAAATATAAATGAAAGAAAGAGTTATCCATCCAGGTGAAAAATATAAACATTTTAAGGGAAAAGAATATTTAGTGCTCTATATAGCCAAGCATTCCGAAACCTTGGAGGAATATGTAGTCTATCAAGCACTGTATGGAGAAATGGGTGTATGGGTAAGGCCGTTGTCCATGTTTATCGAACAAGTGAAGGTGGGTGCAGAACTAGTTTACCGCTTTACTGAGATATAGGAGTATAGATTAAATATGCAAAAACGATAAACTTGTACAAACATACACGTCAAATAAGTTAATAGTCAAACAAATCCTTTGCAATATTAATTCACCCCTTGCGATAAACAGTTATATTAAGTATAATTGGATATAATTCAATAAAATACAGCGTTGATAAAAGCTACGATTAATTTATTTCATAAGAGAGCCGATGGGTGGTGCGAATCGGTGGAGTAAT
>JAEYTP010000120.1 GCA_023433945.1 Bacillota bacterium
TGAGTTCTCCTTGCCCTTTACATCCTTAATAACCCCTGCTCCCAATACGTTTACTGATAACATTGAGCATGCAATGACAAGACAAATTAGCAACTTAATTTTCTTAAGCATAATTTCCTCCTTAAGTCAAATTTTATAAAGTTTACAAAATACTTCATTATTTTATCACTAAAGGAGAAAAATGGCAAGTAAGTTAAAATACAAATTTATTTTTTAAAATACCTATACTTTCTATTTCGCATTCTACTATATCATTTTCTACTAGATATTTCGGAGGTTCAAAGCCCATTCCTACACCTTCTGGTGTCCCGGTTGAAATAATATCACCAGGGTATAAGGTCATGGTTTTGCTTAAGTCTTCAATGATATAGGCAATATCAAATATCATATTCTTAGTATTAGAGTTTTGCCTGACTTCCCCATTTACTCTGCATGTAATATTTAAATTTTGAGCATCACCAATACTGCTGTTATGCTCAATACATGGTCCTATAGGACAGAAACCATCTAAATTTTTCCCTTTAAACCACTGCACATGATGTCTCTGTATATCTCTAGCTGATACATCGTTTACAATGGTATATCCAAATATGTTTTCATGTGCATTTTCTCTACTCACATTTTTACACTCTCTACCGATTACTATGGCTAGCTCAGCTTCATAATCAACACTTTTTGTAGCATTTTCATTTAGGTGAATTTCATCTTCATGACCGATAGGTGGATAAGCAAATTTAGAAAAGTATATTGGGTATTCAGGCAGACCTGAAATGTCTTGTATTTTATTTCTTATTTCTATAACATGTTCAACATAGTTTTTCCCAAGGCAAATAATGTTTCTAATTGGATTTGTGATGGGTGCTAGTAGTTTAATACCTTTTAAGTCATAGCCTTTTTCAAAATAATTCGTTACATTTAACTGTTCTGGTAATACAGTCCCAAATTCCTTGATAAAATCCAAAACAGTATAAACCTTTTCAAGGCCATTTATTGAACAAAAAGGTATTGCTCTACCATTTTGTATGAATCCTGAAAATTGCTGTCCATCAGTTGTTTTAAAGGTTATTAGCTTCATTTTTGTAACCTCACAGTCTATAAAATTTATATATTATCTTTATTATATTAGCAGAAAATATTGTAGCGAAGCAATTATTATTTATTTTAGAAGATACGTTTCTAGATTCTATTTTTCAGAAATATTCTGCTATCTAATTAATACGGAGCATTATCTAAGGTTTTGTTTTCTAACATTATGGTAACTATTAACATTACTACCCCATATATTGTAATATAGCAATTTAAAGGCTAAAGCTTAATGAAAGGAGTGCAAAAATGGACAATATTGAATCTTTTATAGGAAAAACTATAATGACAACACTTCCATTTTACGGTCGAATCAAGGTGTATGTACTGAATGTTAATCCATATACAAGAATGGCACAAATACTAATTCAAACCCCACAAGGTTTTCAAATGATTGAAGTGCCATATTCCGATTTCAGTGGTATTGATTTAGTAACAAATAATGTGATATTACCGTTTAAGTGGTTTGGTCCTGGCTCTAATAAGCCCTGGTTTGCACCTGGGGCTTCGGGTAATCCTATTGGGCCAATGAAACCCCCAAGACCTCCAGGCGGTAATCAACCTGGACCTATGAAACCCCCAGGCCCTCCCGGCGGAAATCAACCTGGGCCAATGAAACCTCCAGGACCTCCCGGCGGAAATCAACCTGGGCCAATGAAACCCCCAGGACCTCCGGGTGGCAATCCTCCTGGACCAATGAAACCTCCAGGACCTCCCGGCGGTAAACCACCTGGTCAAATGAAGCCCCGGGAACAGGAAGAAGATTATGATATATAGTTTATAAAACAACTTATTAAATGGCACTATGTTTTAAAATAGACACAGTGCCATTTAAATTTAGAGAGTGATTAAATAAAAAACAGACTGACACTTAAGTAAGTCTGTTTAAGATAATGTATATTAGGCAGATATAAGTCGATCAATGGTGTCTTTGTCATATCCTACAATAATGTTACCCTTATAATCCATAACCGGCACGCCCCTCTGCCCTGATTTTAATATCATCTCCATGGCAGCCTTTCTGTCTCTAGAAACATCTATCTCTTCATATCTTACGTGCTTTTCATCCAAATACTTTTTCAATACATTGCACCATCCACAATTTGGAGTAGAATAAACCTTAACATCCATATAAAATACCTCCTATATTTATTATTCTTAAATCTTTTTTTCATCATATAGTCTTGGTATTTATATATATACCCCACATGGGTATGCTAAAACATTAAAAATAAAAATCATTTCAATTTATTGTCATTTATTTAATTGTTCTTTGCAGAACTTTTTTGACGCTTTAGTTTTAATAAAATATAAACTAACACGATTACTACCACTAATATAATAACTGCAGATAAATTAAAGAATGACATAAATCTCTTAATCTCATCAATATTGTTACCTATAGCCCTTCCAATTAATAAGTATATAACCTGTTGGAGAACTATAGATAAAAAGATATAAGTAAAATATACTCTTTTCTTTACTTTGAATACTCCACTCAACAGAACCATCAATGAGCTAGTACCAGGAATAAATTTACTAATAAAAAGACCATACTTACCATACTTATGAAACACTTTTTCACTTCTTTTTATATGCTTTTCATCTATATATTTAGCTACAAATTTATATCGAAATACCTCATTACCACATTTATATCCAAATATATACACCAATAAAGAGCCTACAAAGCTTCCTGCTACAGAAACTATTAAAATCGGTATAAAGTGAAAATTAGCATGTGTTGTAAGATAACCTTCAAATATAATTATAAAATCAGAAGGAAAAGGTGGAAAAATCATCTGAAGAATAGCAGAACAGAAGAAAAAGAAATAAGAAAAAAGCACATTCCCGCCTATTATATCATTTATAAAATTAGTGATTAAGTGTTCCATATAAACCTCATCCTCTTATGTGCATACAGAGAGAGTTGAAATCCCCTGTATTTAACTACAACTATAAACATACTAAGTTGTCTAATCACTCATCCACCCGTAAATCTTATATTTACCTGCTACATAAGAAATCATTGCACTTACCAATAGATTCTATTCAGTAACAATCCAAATAATGACAATCTATTTTGCTGCATAGCCTTCAACAAAATCATAAATCATCCTTGATAAATCAGCTATTTTGTTATAAGCAGTACCCACATCAACATCCTCAGTCATAACTGACAGAACATAAGGATGCGATGCAAAAACAATACCTACATCATTAGCAGTTTTAGTCTGATTGCCTATCTTATGAGCAACCTTTACATCTGGTGGAAGTTTTGCATCAATTCTGTCTCTCCAGTCAGTATTCTCGAGATTATAAATAAGCTCAGAGTATACATCCTCATTTGAAAGGTATAGATTGTACAAATCCTTTGAAACAAGGGCCATATCGTAAGGGCAGGAACGATGTGTTTTACCGTAATAAACCTGACCTCCAAGATCCATTATATACTGACGTATATTTTCAATACCCAGTAACCTGATTATCATATTTACTCCACAGTTATCGCTCTTTACGATGGCAAGCTTTGAAGTCTCTCTAACAGTGTATTGAGTACCAAAAGGATCTTTTTGAATAATGCCTGTACCAGATTCAAAGTCTTCTTTTTTGTATGTGAGAATATCATCAAGTTTAACATTACCCTTTTCAATTTCCTTGAATAAAAGCACATTCATAGGTAGCTTAGAGGTACTTGCCGCTATATACTCAACCTTATCATTAACCTCAACGGTTTCACCTGTAGCGAGATCAATGAATGTGACTCCATACCTGCCGGATTGCTTTTTAACAAAATCTGTAATAAGTTTTTCAAGCTCGTCTATCTTGCCGCTCTTCTCAACCGAACCAAAGGTTGGTAAGAAGCCATGATCCTTAGTCATTACGCCGTTTAATGTAGTAGATGGCTCTGAGGTTTCCGAACTAACAGCTGAGCCAGAAGTATTCTCTGAAGCATCTGTTGTGGAATTTGAAGGCGTATCTGGAGTTAAGGAATCAGTTGAAGCACTTGTCGTTGACCCAGCAGCGGATGAACTTGCTTGCTCGCTTTGAGGACTAAACAAAGTGTATCCTGCAATTATCAATACAGCAGCACACACTAGAGAAGCTATGACCATCAGCACCCTTCTCTTTTTATATTTTCTTTCACTTCTAAATCTATGTGACCTCATAATTTATTTTTTTTCCCCCGAAAATCATTTTAAAAACCTTAATTCATTTTAAAAACCGTAATTCATTTTAAAAACATGCAATTCATTTTAGCATTTAAAAAAATATAATTCAATATATACATATATTACATTGGTGTCAACTTATTGTCTGATATTTTCAAAAAGAAGTCTGCAATTATCCGCTCTATACTTTGAAATAATATATTCAACTGCCTGTCCGCTCTTTGAATACAAAGTATTTTGTAGCTTAATGAGAGGTTGACCTGGTTGCACTCTAAGCACCGGAGAATCTTGTTGTTCAGCAAAAATTATTTCCAGTATACTTTTACATTTATCGGGAATCAGAGGATATTTACCTCTCAATATATCAACAGAAGACTTTTTATCCTGAATTTGGTTAATAATTTCAGGAAAAAGATTAAGTGGAATGAAAGAAAAGTTTAATGAATATACTTCGTTCTTACTAATGCTTGATATATAAGTAATTTTGGCCACAGGCATACTTGTATTGTAGTTAAAAATACTATTTAAAATATCCAAAGAATAACTTTCAATTGTTTCGATAGATAAAATATTTTTATCTGCAGGGCACTGACAGTCCAGTATAGAATCAGTAAAGCCGCTATAATTCTTTATATCAATAACATTTTTTCTGCCATATACAAAAGTACCCTTTCCCTTTTGCTTGTATAGATACCCACAGCTTGTAAGTTCATTTACTGCCTGTCTGACAGTAGGGCGGCTAATATCAAACATTTCGCATAGTTCTTGCTCTGAAGGGATTTGGGTGTTTGGTGCATAATCCCCATTTAGTATCTTTTCGATAATTAAATCCTTAAGCTGAAGATATAGTGGAATGCTACTGAACTTGTTTATCATATCTCTCTCCTCACATTCTATACAAATAAATAAGATAGGATGATGTATTGACATCCTATCTTAGATTATATCAAAGCTATTTATTTATAAGCAAGTTATATTGTGATTTTATTTATGGTTATTTACTTATGGTTAATAGAATAGTATTATTCCCCGCTATAATGATTAGTCTTAAACTAACAATTAGTATTATTCTATAGCATCTAGACTTAAGCTAATAATAAGTCTTTTCTATACCTTTAGTTCAACTTCAAAATCCTCTACACTATCACCAATTACAGGTTTGACGCAATTCTCTATAAACTCAACTACCTGTTCAGGGCTTCTTCCAATGTAATTCTTAGGATCAAGTACTGCATTTAACTCTTCTTGAGTCATCCCAAAGGTTTCGTCCTTTGCAATTCTCTCAATTAGGTCATTATATTCGCCATCCACCTTCACTCTCTTGCCAGCATCCATTGAATGAAGTCTTATCTTTTCATGTAATTCCTGTCTGTCTCCGCCGCGCTTAACTGCTTCCATCATTATATTTTCTGTTGCCATAAATGGAAGCTCATCCATAACGTGCTTATTAATTACATTTGGATATACAACTATTCCGCTTGCTACATTGATATATATGTTTATAATAGCATCAACTGCTAAGAAAGCCTCAGGTACTGAAATTCTCTTGTTTGCTGAATCATCAAGAGTTCTCTCAAACCACTGAGTTGAAGCTGTAATGGCTGGATTTAAAGCATCGACTATAACATAGCGAGCTAGAGAAGAAATTCTTTCACATCTCATAGGATTTCTCTTGTAAGCCATTGCAGAAGAGCCTATCTGCTTTGATTCAAAAGGTTCTTCGCACTCTTTCATGCTCTGCAACAATCTCATATCGTTACTGAACTTATATGCACTTTGAGCTATGGAAGATAGCACGTTTAATACTCTTGAATCTACCTTTCTTGAATAGGTTTGACCAGACACTGCATATACACCTGAGAAGCCCATCTTGTCTGCAATTATTTGTTCAACAGCTTTTACCTTTTCATGGTCCCCTTCAAACAGATTCAAGAAGCTTGCCTGTGTACCAGTTGTGCCCTTTGAGCCCAATAACTTCATATTGTTAATTACGTGGTCAAGGTCTTCCATATCCATAAGTAGCTCTTGTATCCAAAGAGTTGCTCGCTTTCCTACTGTAACTAGCTGTGCAGGCTGATAATGAGTAAAACCTAAAGTAGGCATATCCTTGTACTTCATTGCAAAATCAGATAGCTTCTTTATTAGCGTGAGCATTTTTCCACGAATAAGCTTTAACGCCTCTGTCATAATGATTAAATCTGTATTGTCACCAACATAGCATGAGGTCGCTCCAAGGTGAATAATTGCTTTTGCATCAGGGCATAAGTCACCATAAGCATGCACATGAGCCATTACATCATGCCTGAATTGTTTTTCGTAGTTTTCAGCTGCATCATAGTTAATGTCGTATATATGCTCTTTCATTTGTGCAATCTGTTTGTCAGTAATATTAAGTCCTAGCTGTTGCTCTGCCTCTGCAAGTGCAATCCACAGCTTTCTCCATGTAGAAAACTTCTTATCTGGAGAGAAAAGCTCCTGCATTTCACTGCTTGCATATCTAGCATTAAACGGTGATTCATAGGTATTTTTCATAGTTTTTTCGCACCTTTCTGAGTCAAAGGGGACAGTCAAAGGGGACGGTTCTCTTTTGACTCACTTAGTATTCAAGTTTAATATATTATTTGTTGTATGAGACTTAATTATTTTGAGCATCTTACCTATACCATTATACTGTAAAATACGAATATTTGCATTAAAAAATATAAAAATGTTCGTATTAAAAATTCACAAAAAAAGTGCGGGACTTACATCCCGCTTTAGACATTTATGAATATGAGATTGTAATTAATACATTACAATTTTAACTCATGTAAAATTATAA
>JAEYTP010000130.1 GCA_023433945.1 Bacillota bacterium
TGCACGAAATCACCACTAGTAGAAGGTTGAACTGCATTATTATTAGTAATTATATTTTTATAATTATCTATTTCATTAGGTTGAACTACCTTTTGACCGCAACCAACTAAAAATATACACAAGCAGCAACCAATTATTAATGTATATTTTTTCTTCATAAATCCTCCCTTTTCCAAGATACTAAGCAAAGTGATTTCACGTAACTCTCCCCTACACGCCCCTCATTTCGGTTGTACGAAAAAAACAATTATGTACCGATGCTACGATATAGCTGAGATTATTTCGTATAAGCAACAAGCCGTGTATTTGTTCTCCGAAGGCATCTTCATCAGAATAAGCAGATTGCTACACGAAGTAATTGTATCATTTGGAATAAATGGTATCAAGTGGATTTAGTATTTTGTTTAGGCTGCTGGTGGTTACATGTGTGTAGATTTCAGTTGTTTTGCTGCTTTGATGACCCAATAGTTCTTGAATATAGCGCAAATCTACACCGCTTTCGAGAAGGTGGGTTGCAAAAGAATGGCGCAACGAATGAACCGAAGCTTTTCGACCAATTTTAGCTTCCTTGCAGGCTCTTTCAAATATTAATTGTATGGTTCTGGAGGTTATAGGCTTGTCCTTTTGCGGACCTGGGAATAGCCACGACGTTGGGCTAAAAAGAGAAATGTACTCATTCAGTAACTGCTCAACCTTATTTGATAGCAATGTTACACGGTCCTTATGACCCTTTGATTGCCTAATAATTATTAATCTCCTGCTATAATCGATATCATTTACTTTTAGTGCAGCCGCCTCACTTACCCTGAGTCCCGCAGAATAAATAATCATTAATATCAGTCTATGCTTAGGATTAACAACTCCTTTTATAAGCCTCTGCACCTCTTCCTTTGATAACACATTGGGTAACTTCTTCTCTTTTCTGGGATATGTAATATCAAAATCAGTAAATTCGACTTTCTGAATATGGCAATAATAAAATTTTATAGAACTAATGGACTGTGAAAGAAATGAGGTTGAAAGCTCACACTTATCTCGTAACTCTAAAAGGTACTGCTTGACAGTTGAATTATCAAAGGTTAGAAAGGTAGGATTGTTTATAGCGTATCTTTTAAAGTGTGATAAATATGATTTTATAGTAGCTCTACTAAAGCCTCTTATTAACATTTCAGCCTTTAAAAGTTCAAGCTGTTGTTTTATTACTGGACTTACATAGTCAAGATCACAAATACCGGTTCGAAATATTCTTTTTAAGAGTTGACGGCTTTGAGCATTATCAGGAAAAGACCAGCTAAGTCTATCATAATGCCATATGCGACCTGGTATTTCCCTAACCTTTTTGACAAGCTCTTCATTATACTTAAACGAAACAAATATTAGCCCATCGTCTAGAGAAACTGAACATTTCATATGGTTCCTCCCTAAAGAGTCTGACCACGTGTATAACACGTGGTATTCGTTACACAAAAATAGTTTATAGAACATATGTTCTATAAACTATAATATATCCCTCTTGTAAATAAATGTCAATACTGATTCTCTAAAATCATCATACAAAGTTGTATTAATTTTGTCATACAAAATAGCTGCAAACATATCCTCCACATTTGCTCTCAAAATTGCTGTAAACTTACCCTAAATACTTTATTCTGAAATATTGTGCAACATATTTGTCTAACGTATTTGCCTACATATTTGTCCGATAAAATTCGGTAATTGTCCTACAAAAATTTGATTTAAAGTTCTTACATATAGTATTTAGCGTCAATATCTTTCTCAATAAGGCTCTTCATGTTAGCAGCAAGACCTTCTCTAATTCTATATCATTACTAATCAGTTACCTGTGCCAGCTTTGCACCAACCAGCTCTGTCAGCTGTTTAGGGTCAACCTGCATTTGCAAACCGATTTTCCCTGCGCTTACTATCATATATTCTAGCTCAATACACGACTCATCAAATACTGTTTTGTATGCCTTTTTCATTCCGACAGGAGAGCAGCCGCCGCGCACATAGCCAGTAATTTTATTGATTTCATCCACTCGTATCATTTCAATTGATTTCTCACCAACTGCTTTAGCTGCAGACTTCAAGTTAAGCTCGCTCTCAACAGGTACAACAAATACATAGAACTCTTTGCTGGCACCGCGTGTCACTAAGGTTTTATATACATACTTTGTTTGCATTCCTATCTGATTTGCAACAGTAACGCCATCCACTGGCCCATTTTTGCATTCGTATGTATAGGTTTTATAAATGATTCCCGCACTATCCAATATTCTTACTGCATTAGTCTTTGTTACAGCCATGGTATTCATCCCTCTATAAAAAATACTATTAAGATTTGCTTTTTAGGAGCACATCTTATATTAATTTAATAAATATATTATGTCCTTACTGATGAGCAAATCTTATATTATTCTAATAAATATATTATGTCCTTACTAATGAGCACATCTTATATTATTCTAATAATTATATTATATCCTTACTAAGGAGACCTCTTAACACTAATCATCCGTATAATACAGTTTTTAGATCAATTATTCTTCTTATATATTATTTTACCCGCAAACAGAATAAGTATTACGCCAACAGCCACATTCAGCGCCTCAATAACCAGAGGTGAAATCATGGTTTTTACTAGCCCAAAAACAATGGACACTACTGAGAGAAAAAACATGGTTGTAGTTACTGCGCCTGCTCCGAATAATTTCATGTCCCTCATACTGTAATTCTCGTCTGCCAGCTTTGCCGCAAATACTCCAGACCAAAATACTATTGATAGAGGGCTTGATATTGTCAAGACAGCACTTGTCAAAAATGCATTCTTTGAACTAATGCTATCGGTACTGACTCCCAATCCAGGAATAATACTTATTCCGAAGCTGCCCAATATTATGCCTGCACCGAAATAAATCAATACAATTGCACCGAACCATTTGAGCAATACCTTTATCTTTGGATCTGCAAGCAGTTTCCCCACGCCAACTATCGCAAGTGAAACAAACAATATATCTACTACCGTTGCACCAAGTGAAGCATACAGTGCAGGCAGTATGCCTCCCTTTATTGCCGTATTAATCACATAAATACATACTGGCCCAACAGCAAATTGTAAAAGGAAACCAAACTTAAATCCTTTTATGTACATCTCATTACTCCCATCCCTTGCATACATCAACCCATTTTGTAACATTTGCGTACTTTATAATCTCGTCACATGTAAGCTCAATTGCACTGTTACTGCTTCCGCATGCTGGAAATAAGGTGTCAAATCTCTTCATGGATATATCTGCGTAAACCTTGATATCACCATTAGCCAGTCCAAATGGACAAACGCCCCCTACTGCGTGACCTGTGAACTCGAGCACCTCTTCAGCTGTCATCATTTTTGCCTTTTGTGAAAATTCAGCCTTGTATTTCTGATTGTCTACCTTTGCATCGCCTGCAGCTACTATTAAAATACATTCATCATTAAGTTTAAAGCTAAGCGTTTTTGCTATTCTAGCCGGAATAACCCCAAGCGCCTGCGCTGCTAATTTAACTGTTGCAGAGGAAGTAGTAAACTCCATTATTTTTTTGTCCATATCCCATTGCCCTAAATATGCTCTAACTGCTTCTATAGACATAATAAATCAACCCTTTCAAGTAAATGATATAATTTTCTTCGCAAAACCATAAAATAAATCGCATACATACAGTCAAACTGAGCTTAACAAATTAAGCTTATAAAATTATGCTTGTCAAACTAATCTGTAAAAATTTTCATATACCCAAAACCATCAAAAATGATTGTTGCCTTAATCTAGACAACAACCACTTAATTCTATTCTATCACTTCAAACTATACAAGTATCACTCTAAAATATATAAGTTTCTTATTAAGCTATACAAGTATCTTTTAAACCTATACAAGTTTCTTATTAAGCTATACAAGTATCTTTTAAACCTATACAAGTTTCTTCTATAAAGCTTTACAAGTATCATTCTAAAGCTAAAAAAGTTAATCTTCTAAAATTAAATAAGCCTTTTCCTAAAACTACACTAGCCCAGTTCAGGAACATATAGGTTCACTTCTCGAACTAAAATAGCTCTCTTCTCAAACTATGCAAACTCTTTTCCAATATTATACAAAATATTTTCCAATATTACACAGTCCATTTCTAAAACTATACATTCTTCAAACTATACAAGTCCTCTTCTATGCAGGTTTTAGCTCTTTCGGCAGTCCTTTGATCCGCTTCAAGCGCATCCCTCAAGAAGTTTGGATTATTTAAAAGAAACTCTCTCATTGTATCGTGTGGATTGTCCAAATACTTCATAAGCATATCATGTTGTAATGACGTTATGTGCTCAGACTCAAGTGCCAAATCAAACATTGTTTTATCGACATTAACCAATGCATGGGATTCTACATTAGCTGCTGCAAGCTTTTCGCCGCCTCCTTGTAATCTGTCAACCACAACAAGACTATACTTGAGCTGCCCCCCTATTGCTTCAATAGCAGGAATCCATGCCCTTACATAGCTTGATGCCTCAGTTATTATATCTGCAACATGAAGTACCTTTGCTCCCTCTATGCTTTTCAAACCTTCAGACACTCCATCCTTGTAAAGCATTACACTAAGGTCCTTAAATACTGTAATATGAGGCTTGTCCAAAAGCTTTGCAATCATAAATGAGAAAAACCAATCTCTTCTCTCTCCGCCAGAAATATAATCTATATTAGAAAGTCCGATTTTCTCCTTTATATAATCACACATTGAATCAATAAGTCCTTTGAATATGGCATCCTTATGATAATTAACCGATACCAGCTCCATTATTACCTCAGAGCAGTTTACCTTGTCCTCCTTGCAGACATCAATCACCTTCAAAAGCTCATTTGCCTTTGCTTCACTGCCATATAGAAAATGCGTATTGATATAATATGGTCCAATTTTACAGGAAGTATACCAGAAAGGTTTGTTCTCAGGGCATACCCTCACTGCATTTGTTTCAAACAACCAATTAATTAGCTTATTGCTCCCCATTACATTCAAGTCCTCTCTCTTAAGTTTCTTTGTTTAACTTCTCTATTTAACTTCCTGCTATATATCTATCTTATTCTTCAGCTTCTTCTCTTCCATTTCCTGTAACCACCAATCCTGGTTCTTTACAGTGCTCATTTCAAATCCCAGGTGTTCAGCATCACCTTCCATTAGCACTTCAAACTCATCCTTTTCATCATCAAAATCAACTATAGTAATGGATGTATTGTCATGCCAGTAAATATTTTTCATATGCTCGAGGCATTCATTATAAAACTTACAAAGCATTGCCCTGATTGCAGTTCCATGAGTTACTATGCAAATATTTCTGCCTCTGTTTTGCTTAATAATGTACATTACCTCTGCCATTAGTCTATTATAGAACTCTTCCATGCTTTCACCATTGGGCATCTGATGAATATGCGGCTCATTTTCCCATGTAAAATTCTCTTGTGGATATAGTTGTGGTAGGTCATCCCACGCCCTGTTTTCCCAATCACCACCATTAATCTCTTTGAGTTTATCAGTCTTAATAATACTAAGCTTCTTTATGTCAGCAATATATTGAGCTGTCTCTAGAGTTCTGGTCAAGCTGCTGGAATAAAGCACATCTATCGGTACATTTGCAAGCCTCTGAGCTGCCATTTCAGCCTGCTTATGACCCTTTTCTGTTATATGACTATCATACCAACCATGAAAAATCCTGCCAATATTTCCTTCAGCTTCTGCATGACGTACAAAAATCAGTCGTGTTTTCATGTGATGTCCTCCCCTTTATTAATAATATTACGAAACTAGAGCTAATTCATTTCAAGTTTCCCAATCACACTATATATATTATTATAATTATTTTGTTTCAGATACTCTACAATTCCGTTAATTATTTTTTCGGGGACTAATGGATCAACAAAATTAGCAGTGCCCACCATTATTGCTGAGGCACCTGCAAGCAGAAATTCTATTGCATCCTCTGCAGTAGCTATTCCGCCCATCCCAATTACGGGAATCTTGACAGTGTTTGCTACTTCATACACCATTCTCACTGCTACGGGCTTCACTGCCGGTCCCGACAACCCTCCAAAGTTATTCGCGAGAACTGGTTTCTTCTTATGAATATCTATAGCCATTCCTAACAGGGTATTTATAAGTGAAACAGCATCGGCACCTTCGCCCTCCGCAGCCTTTGCAATGGACTTGATGTCAGCTACATTCGGAGTAAGCTTTACAATAAGTGGCTGCTTACAATATTTTTTCACTGCCCTTGTTATTTCTGCAATACCTTGAGGTGTAGTTCCAAATGCAAGGCAGCCTGCCTTGACGTTGGGGCAGGAAACATTCAGCTCTATAGCATCAACACCGCTATCACCTAGTATTTCTGCCATTTCACAGTAGTCCTCTATGGTGTTTCCTGCAATATTGGCAATAACCCTGGTATCATATCCCTTCAAAAAAGGCATATACTGCTGCTTAAATACCTGTACACCTGGATTCTGAAGCCCAACACTGTTCAGAATTCCAGATGGGGTTTCTGCTATTCTAGGAGGTGGATTTCCCTTCCTCTCTAAGAGAGTAAGCCCCTTCACAGATATTCCTCCAAGCTTGTTCAGGTCAATATATTCACCGTATTCCTTACCGAAACCATAAGTACCTGAAGCCATTATAACGGGATTATTGAATTTAACTCCAGCTATATTCACACTCAAATCTATCATGTTTAATTCCTCTCAAGCCCCTCAAGTAATTTTATATTAGCGGTGCAAAGCTTTACGCACCCTTACTCCCAGCACACGTCTGTGCTCCAGAATACCGGGCCGTCCTTGCAGACATGGCTGTACTCAAAGTCATCGCCCTTCTTGGTTTTGCAGGCACAGACCAGGCATGCTCCTATTCCACAGCCCATTCTTTGCTCCATAGACACCTGACAAGGTATACCATTTGCTTCAGCTATTTTTACTACCTTTTGCATCATTATGCTTGGTCCGCAAGTATATATTATGTCAGGTCTATCCTCTGAAGTTGCCTTTTCTAGCAGTTCGGTAACAAATGCCTTTGTTCCGTTGGAACCGTCATCTGTAGCAATTCTCAATACCTCTGATGCTGTTGAGAATTCCTCTTCAAGTACGACAGCAGCCTTGGTTCTAAACCCCAAAAGCGCTGTTCGCTTTGAGTCTGGCATGCTTTTTAGCAGATACAGCAGTGGGAAGGTTCCTATTCCACCTCCCACAACGCACACCTTCTTATAATTACTATCTATATGAAAAGGCTTTCCAAGCGGTGCAAGAATATCAACCTTTTCGCAAGCACCATGACAAAGTAATTCCGTTCCCTTGCCTTTAACCTGTATGACCAATGTAAAAGTGCCTTGTTCTCTATCCACATCACAAATACTTATCGGTCGTCTCAGGAATGCATCCATTCCACCGCATTTTATATTTACGAATTGTCCCGGTCTGGCAGTTGAAGCAATCTCATCGGATTTAATAATCATTCTGAATACTCCACTGCATAGCTCTTCAGTTTTTAAAACCCATTCACTAAAAACCTTAGACATATTTCCTCCTATTCCTCAAATATGCTCAAGTTAAGCACACTTAGCTGTCCCTCTGTCTTGCCAAGCTTCAAGCACTTCAGTACTGCTTCGGCAGTATCTAGCGAGGTCAGGCATGGAATAGACATTTCAACAGCCTTTCTTCTTATCTTGAAGCCATCTCTTTCGGGCTTTCTTCCCTTTGTAGCTGTATTGATAATCATGCCTATTTTGCCTGATTGTATCAAATCAAGAATGTTTGGTGAGCCATCATCAATCTTCTTTACTGCATTTGTAGCTATTCCAAAGCTATTGAGCATGTGCGCAGTCTTTCCTGTTGCGTACAGTGTAAAGCCCAACTTTTCAAATTCCTCCGCAAGGTTAACAAGCTCCGGCTTGTCAGTATCTCTGACAGTCATTAGAATGCCCTCTTCCACCTTTGGCAGCTTGAAGTTTGAAGCCACTATTGCCTTATATAATGCCTCTGGGAAGTTATCTGCTATACCCAGCACCTCACCTGTTGACTTCATTTCAGGTCCAAGGCTGGTATCCACATCGTGCAGCTTCTCAAAGGAGAACACTGGAGCTTTTACCGATACATACTTTGGCTCTTTATATAGGCCTGTGCCATAAGGGAAATCTGTTAATTTCTTTCCAAACATAACCTTTGTTGCAAGGTTTACCATTGGTATGCCTGTAACCTTACTGATATAAGGTACTGTACGGCTTGATCTTGGATTAACTTCTATTACATAGACGTTATTGTTATATAAAACATACTGAATGTTTACCAGGCCCACTACATTGAGTGCTTTTGCCAGCCTCATGGTATAGTCCACTATCACTTCTTTTACCTTGTTGCTGATGGTCTGCGTTGGATATACTGAAATGCTGTCACCGGAGTGTACTCCCGCTCTTTCCAAATGCTCCATAATTCCAGGTATCAGTATATTCTCACCATCACATATTGCGTCAACCTCAATTTCCTTACCCATCATGTACTTATCAACCAGTATTGGATGCTCCTGCACTGTTCTATTGATAATCTCCATGAATTCCTCTATATCCCTGTCGTTGTATGCTATTTCCATACCCTGCCCACCAAGTACGTATGAAGGTCTCACCAGCACAGGATAGCCTAACTTGTTTGCAGCCTCTAATGCTTCCTCAAGAGTATAGATTGTCTTTCCTGCCGGTCTTGGGATATTACATTCTTCTAATATTTGGTCAAACTTCTCTCTATCCTCAGCTGCGTCAATATCCTTTGGCTCTGTTCCAAATATCTTTACGCCCATATCATGCAGTGACTTAGTGAGCTTTATTGCTGTCTGACCACCAAACTGTACAATTGCTCCCACTGGGTTTTCAGTCTCAACGAGGTTTGCAACGTCCTCAGGAGTCAATGGTTCAAAATACAGTCTGTCAGCTGTATCAAAGTCGGTGCTTACAGTCTCAGGGTTATTGTTTGCTATAATAGTCTCAAAACCTAGCTCCTTAAGTGCCCACACCGAGTGAACCGAGCAGTAGTCAAATTCTATACCCTGCCCTATTCTGATAGGCCCTGAACCAAGTACTAGTATCTTGTCCTTATCCGATTTCTTTACCTCAGAATACTTGTCATAGGTTGAATAGTAGTAAGGAGTTGCAGCTTCAAACTCAGCAGCGCAGGTATCAACCATTTTATAGGCTGCCACTAGGCCCATGTTCTTTCTCTTTTGTGTAACAGCCTTTGCGTCACACCCTGAAAGCTTTGCAATTATTGCATCGGTAAAGCCCATCTTTTTGGCCTTAGTAAGCAATTCGCCATTTAGACCGTCAATATCTCTGACTGTCTTAAGCTTCTCTTCCATCAATACTAGCTCTTTAATTTTGCATAGGAAGAAGTAATCTATCTTTGTTATTTCATGTATTTCTTCAAGTGTTATTGAACGTCTGATTGCCTCTGCAATCACGAATATTCTTTCATCGTTAATATCATGCAGCTTCTTGACTAGTACATTTCCGTCCAGTTTTTCATAAATATCCTGACCCAAGGTGAAGATTCCCAACTCAAGGGAGCGTATTGCCTTCATCAATGCCGCTTCAAATGAGCTGCTTATGGACATTACCTCTCCTGTTGCCTTCATCTGTGTTCCAAGTGTTCTCTTCGCCTTAACAAATTTGTCAAATGGCCATTTTGGAATCTTTACCACCACATAGTCTAGCGTTGGCTCGAAGCATGCATAAGTCTTTCCGGTAACGGCATTTTGTATTTCGTCCAAGCCATAGCCTATTGCTATCTTTGTAGCAACCTTTGCTATTGGATAACCGGTTGCCTTAGAAGCAAGAGCTGATGAACGGCTAACTCTGGGGTTAACCTCGATTACTGCATATTCAAAGCTGGTTGGGTGCAGTGCATACTGAACATTACAGCCTCCTTGAATTCCCAGTGCAGATATGATCTTTAGAGCAGAAGTTCTGAGCATCTGATATTCCTTATCAGCAAGAGTCTGAGAAGGAGCTACAACTATACTGTCTCCTGTATGAACTCCAACAGGGTCAATGTTTTCCATGTTACATACAGTGATAACATTTCCCTTGCTATCACGCATTACCTCATACTCAATTTCCTTCCAGCCTGAGATACATTTCTCTATAAGTACCTGATGCACACGGCTAAGTCTTAATCCATGACCGCCCGTTTCCTTCAATTCTTCAACGTTGTTAACAATACCGCCGCCGGTACCACCTAGAGTGTATGCAGGTCTTACAATAACGGGATAACCTATTTCTTCTGCGAAGGCTAGTGCATCCTCAATTGTATTGACAACCTTACTTGCGATACAAGGCTCTCCTATCCTTTCCATTGTATCCTTAAAATCCTGTCTGTCCTCCGCCATCTTTATAGCCTCGGTTGCAGTTCCAAGCAGCTTTACACCCTGCTCTTCAAGGAAACCTTCCTCTGCAAGCTCCATTGCAAGGTTCAGACCTGTCTGACCTCCCAAGGTTGGAAGTATACTATCAGGCTTTTCTTTTCTAATAATATTCTTTACAACCTCTGCCTTCAAAGGTTCAATATAAACCTTGTCGGCGATGTTTGTATCTGTCATTATTGTTGCAGGATTGCTGTTTACCAGTACAACCT
>JAEYTP010000003.1 GCA_023433945.1 Bacillota bacterium
ATTTTTCAGAATATAGTAATGTTTTGTACAACGAGATTACTGATTATCAGACGCGAATGACAGAGCTTGCTAGTAAGCTTGATGCAAAGGAAATTGCTTACTATCAAAAGTATTCAGCATTGGAAACTGCAATGTCAAAGCTTAGTGCTCAAAGCAACTGGCTGACATCGCAGTTATCAAGTTTAGGATAAATATCTAATATACCCAGGGAGGGCTGCTAATGGATCAATATAAAGCGAACACTATTAATACTTCCACACCAGAAGAACTAACGCTTATGCTATATAATGGCTTGGTTAAATTTCTCATGCAGGCAATGAATAATGTTGAGAAGAAAGAAGTGGAAAAAGCGCATACCTGTATTGTAAAGGCTCAGAATATCATTACAGAATTTAAGGTTACTCTTGACATGAGATATCCTGTTTCAGAAACAATGTATCTGCTTTATGATTATATGAATCAAAGGCTTATTACTGCTGATATTAAAAAAGATAATGAAATACTGGAGGAGGTTCTGAACCTCGCAAAGGAATTTAGGGATACTTGGGCTCAAGCCATGAAGTTAGCTAAGCATAGTGCACCTAAACAGGCTATAGGCCAAAATACTGTATCTCCTCTTGTTGCTGCGGGTTTGGTATAATGGATTAGGGGGTAATAGATGACACCGGAGGAATATGTAAAGAAGCTAATACAGTTGTCTTTAAATAAGCTTGAGTTATTAGGCCAAGTGCTTGAAGAGACAAGAAGGCAGTCTGCTGTAATTACTGAGGATTCTATTGAGGCTTTACAGAAATCCATAGATGCAAAACAGGAACTTATAGACAGGATAGATAAGTCTGATGAGGCATTTTCGGTATACTTTGAAAGGCTAAAATCTATAAAAAAGGTTAACACTCTTGACCAGCTTAATGTACATGATATTGATGGCCTATCGGAGTTGAGACAAATAATAGAAAAGATTGTGAATACACTTAGAGAGATCGAGAATGTTGAACAATACAATAATAAGCAGGCTCATAATGTGCTAGATAAACTTGCCACAGAGATTAAAAAGATAAATAATGGTAAGGTAGCAACCAGCGCTTATCGAGCAAGTAAGTACAATGCGGTTGCGGCTACGACCACTTATTTCGATACAAAAAAATAACGGGATTTCTCATTTAAAGAGGCTGAGGTAAAATAGATTTTTTACCTTAGCCATATTAATTTAGGGGGACAAAACGGTAGAAATAAAGCTTGAGTGAAAAGAAAAAAACAGGAGGCAGCTATTTTGCTGCCTCTGCATCTTTCATTGAAATATCTATAAACTCCATGATTCTGTCCATGTATTCATCAGGTGATTTTAAATAACTCCCAAGATACTCTGTTGCTCCGGAGTTCCAATAATAAGCTGTAGTAGGATGCTTTCGAGAGTACATTTCATATAAAAGCTTGGTGTTTGCATAGTGCCTAAAGTTCTCCTGTTGTCCATCAATAAACAAGACTGGTGTCGGTATTATATCGGGTATCTTTGGTATAATATCCAAGCTTCTGTCAGCCTTGGATATTTGCTTGACTGCAAGCTTTATAGTACCATTAAACAGATAATCAGGATACTGCGTTTTTTCATTGATTAAATCCTCTACAAAATTATCAACCCTTGAATATGGACTGTCTGCAATTACACCAACAATACTATCCCTATAAGGGGTTTCTAACAAGGCAGAGAGACTAGCTGAAGCACCCGTTGAGTAGCCCAGAATAAAAATATTCTCAGACCCCTGCTGCTTCAGGTACTTAATTGCACTCATAACGTCAACCTTCTCGTTTTTACCAAAGGTGGAGATGGAACCCGCAGAATTACCAGCACCACGGAGGTCATACGTCATGACATTATACCCCTTATCATTGAGCATTGAAATAAGCTTAAAAGTATCTTCTCCAAAAGGAAGTCTGTTCTGTCCATAACCATGAACAATTAAGACAGTGCTTTTTGAGCCCAAGGAATTAAAGTACCAACCATTTAGCTTCTCCTTGGATTCACTGCAGTAAAAGCTTATATTTCTGTAATCAGGGGCTATATTTGACGTAATCTGTGGAGTCTCAACCTTTTTAGGGTGTGTAAGGTTAAACCCTGAGATAAAAGAGAGCACACCAACAAGAACTATTAAAATAACCAATATATATAAAGCGGCGAGAAAGGCGTTTTTGGGTAAACGGCTTTTTCGTTCCTTAAATCCAACAGCATTAACTCGCATTCTGGGTAAAAGTCCTTTCTTTAATGCGTTTATATGTTTTAAATAACAAAAATTAAAAATTATTATGGAATATAGATTAATACAGTATAATAATTATTGAAACTATACAGTTATTATATTTTTAATTTATAATAATGTAAATACAGGTTACAACATTGTTAATTATTCACAGGAGAAGGATTACATCATGGAAGAGTTATGCACAAAATGCCCCAGAAATTGTGGAGTTAATCGAAGAACCCATATAGGGTTTTGTAAATCATACGCCATGCCAAAGGTTGCTAAGGCATTTCTTCATCAATGGGAGGAACCATGCATAAGTGGCAGTTTTGGCTCAGGAACAGTATTCTTTTCTGGCTGTAATTTAAAGTGTATATATTGTCAGAATTATGATATCAGTCAAAGCAACTTTGGGAAAGAGGTTTCTATTGAGCATCTCATGGAGATATATTTGGAGTTGCAGTTAAAGGGTGCTCATAACATCAACCTTGTTAATCCTTCTCATTATACTGATGCTATAATAGGGAGTATTTTACCGCTTAAAGAATCGGGACAGCTTAGAATACCGGTGGTATACAACTCTAATGGCTATGAAAAGGTATCCACACTGAAGGAGCTTGAGACAGTAGTGGATGTGTATTTGCCAGACTTTAAATATTTTTCAGAAAAAACAGCTCAAGAGTATTCCTTCGCTCCTGATTATCCCCAAATATGCAAACAGGCAATATTGGAGATGTTTAGCCAGGTAGGCTCCCCAGTATTTGATGAAAATGGAATCATCCAGCGAGGCCTGATAATAAGGCATCTAATACTACCCGGGCACATAAAGGGCAGCATTAATATACTTAATTGGATTGCAAACAATCTCCCCAACACTGTTTATGTATCTCTTATGAGCCAGTATACACCCTTTTATCGAGCAAATGAGTTTCCAAAGGTAAATAGGCCGATAACACGAGCTGAATATGAGAGGGTTACAGAGCATTTATACAGTTTAGGGCTTACAAATGGGTACGTCCAAGAAAGAAATTCTTCAGACACCCAATATATTCCTGATTTCAACTTAGAAGGGGTATAATATGTCCTTTTTTAATGCACGCCTAAAGAGTAAGCACATAATGTATGTATTTAATTGATTAGAACAAAAGGTAATTTGTAAAAATATGTATTGCATTCTTTCTCAACATGATTTATAATCAAATTACTTACTTTATTTTCCATTTTAATCATATGTTTATTTCAT
Organism: Bacillota bacterium; assembly: GCA_023433945.1. Taxonomy (GTDB): domain Bacteria; phylum Bacillota; class Clostridia; order Acetivibrionales; family DSM-1351; genus Ruminiclostridium. The sequence goes on from JAEYTP010000003.1 coordinate 3,481, forward strand.
TTGTTATTTGGCTATATATGATTATCTTTTACTCATCGCCCCATTCTTTTATTTTTTTATATTGTGCAGGTGTATTATGTCCGATTCTATATTTAATTCAAAGTACAAATTTATACGGGAACTTGGTCGAGGTGGCTGCGGTACTGTGTTCTTAGCGGAAAACATTATGCTTGGAAACGTATGGGCTGTCAAGAAAATCCCCAAAAACAGGGATACTTCCATTAGTGCACATATAGAACCGCAGGTACTCAAGCGGTTAAATCACCCGGCTTTGCCTAGAATCTGTGATGTGTATGATGAGGATGATTACGTTTATATTGTAGAAGATTATATTGAAGGGGAAACATTGAAGCAGTTTCTTGATACTCAAGGAGCTCTTAGCCCAGAGAGGGTTTTAGATATAGGTTTACAGCTTCTTAATGTCTTAAATTACCTACATAAGTTAAAACCTCAGCCAGTCATTTATAGAGATTTAAAGCCTCACAACATAATTATTACTAAGGAAGACTACATAAAGCTAATTGATTTTGGAGTTTCTGCTGTCCTAAATGAGAAAAACTTGTCATCCGATACTATATTTATCGGAACAAGGGGCTATTCAGCCCCCGAGGTTTACAATGGGAATATTCCTGACTGTACAGCAGACATATATTCATTTGGTATTACTATCTTTGTACTGTTAACTCAAAATGAGCCTGAAGAAATAGCTCAACTCCACCAAAACATTGACAATTGCATACCACATGCTAGAGAGTTAGCGCAACGACTTCTCAATATAGCTAGAATATGCACGCAGAAAGCTAAAGAACAAAGATACCAGAGCATAGACGAGATACTTGAAGCTTTTAAGGAAATTGAAGTGAGCATGTCCCCAAGAGACCATGTTACATCATTAAGTGCAATAAAAACACATGCAAAAGGCAGCCCTGCAATTATCGGAATTTGGGGCGCAAGAGCCACGGGAGTAAGTACACTGGCATACTCTTTGTGTGAATTGTCAGTTAAACATGGCTACAAAACTTGTTATCTAGACTTAAGTTTAAATGGCAAAATTCAGGTTTCATCCAATATTTCACTTAAAAATGCTTCAGTCGATTTATCGGGATACGTAAAAAATGATAAAAATGAGGCTATTTGGGAAACAGTTCTTGGTAGAGCTTCAGCAGGTTTTGATTATGTCACCTTTAACAATACAGCTGCTATCGTAGAGGCTGATAGTAAATCAGAACTTAAAATATCTACCGCACTAAGTAAAGAGCTATTAAAATTGAGAAGCAACTACACAGTGATAGTTGTTGATTGCTCATTTAGAGCTTTAAATCTAATTCGGCAGTATATCTACTATGAAATAATTGTATCTGATATGAATCCATATAATATTAGGCAAATAAGAGATAACATCAGCAAAGAGTCATTAAAGCTACTTGTAATAAACAAGTATTATGACGATTATCTTCCTCTGACTGCAATTACCCAATTGCTTGGTAGTGACTTAGTTGATAGAAAGATATTTTCTGTTCCATATGTGAAGGAGCTCTATCTGGGTATGTGTAGAAGTTATTTAGGAGAAAATATCAATACTTTGAAAATAAAGAATGCCGCTTTCCAACAATCATTAAATAATATATGGGATATAATTTTATACTCTCATCCAAAAAAGTCCTTAATCAGTAGAATATTCAATAAAGCTAGATAATGCTGATAATATCTATATAAAAAAATACCTTAGTATCTACATAAATCAAGGTAATGCCTTCCTCTTCCAATAGCGTGTTAGGTACATAGAATGATCAGTTAATCTCATAAGTTTCATTTACCATTAAGAGTGTTTAGAAAACTAAATATTATATATTAATTAACGAGGAGAACATACTATGAGCAGAAGAATTATTTTAAAAACTGCTTTGATTTGTATTGGAATATTCATTATTGCCAATGCGATAGGCCTATATGTTTTATTCAAATACTTCCCAGTTGACCATGAAGGTTACAGCAATGTAGTAGTGGCTAAAACTAAAATTGAAGCCGGAAGCGTTATTTCAGATACTCAAGTCAAGCTTGTAAAAGTAAGGCAATCTGCCTTTCAAGACTACATGCCGCAACAGTTATCAGACGTAGTAGGTAAGAAGTCTATTGTAGCATTAACCTCTGGAGAATTTATAGCAAAGCACAATCTATTGGATAAGAGCAATTGGTTTTCACAGGATGAAAGAATTATTGTTCTCCCTGTTACTCTTGAAGAAAGACTGGCAAATCTTATAAAGAAGGGTAGCTACATAGATATTAGATGCAAAAATTCTTTAGACAGTACGATAGGTATAGTGCTAACAAGAGTTGAGGTTAGAGATGTGCTAGATGATGCAGGAATATCATTCGGGTCAAATTCCAGTATCAATTCCAAGGTAGCTTACCTAAAACTTATATTAAACGAGGAAGATAGGAACAAAATCTATTCAGCTGAACAATCAGGAAAACTGATTTACGAGTTGTATTGCAATTAAGTACATTAAGGGGGAGTATAGATGGGGAAAATTATTACGGTTTGGTCAAATTCAAAAAAGAGTGGTAGGACAGTATTTACTTATCTACTAGCACAGCAAATGATGGAACAGTGTGAAAGAGAGCTTTCAATAATTGTATGTTGCCTTAATTATAAGTACTCCGGCCTATATAAATTGTTGGGAGTTAAGCCCTCCGAAATAGGGCTAGAGGATATAGCAAACCATATGTTGGGGAGGCAGCAGGTGGATGAGGGTTTGCTTAAAGCCATACCTAAAGTTAATGGAATATCCTTTCTTGGCAGCTTTAAAAGTACCAATACATTTACACAGAAGTATATAGAGCAGTACAAACAAACCTTTTTGCTATTAAAGGATATTTACGACATAGTTTTGGTAGATACAGCTGCAGGCAGGGGGAACACACTTACCAATTATTTGCTTCAGGCATCAAGTGTGGTAATGGACCTAATGACACAAGACGTTGACAGTCTTATGGAGCAGGGGGGTAGTCTTGTGAATGAAAAAGAAGCATTATATAGTCAGATTGAGATAAATATTCTTAATCAGTACCGTGACATTTATCCAAGAAGAACAGATGTTAAGGAAAAGCTAAGCTTAAGTGAGATTAGTGTACTGCCATATTGTAAAACATTACAGGAGATGAAAAACAAGAATAACCTCCTACTTTATCAGCAGCATGATACTGAATATAATCACTCCATGAGGGCACTTACAAAAAGGGTGATAAAGGATTTGGGAATTGAAAACAACCAAACTACCTCAGTAAAAGAGATGGGTATATCACCTCTAGGATTTATTAATAGGCTAAAACTTCGCTCTAGTAGAAGTAGCACATAAGGAGATAGTGTAAAGTGAGTTATAAAAAAACAGAGTAAGTATTGAGAGGTATATAAATGAAAGAACAATCAACTTTGGCCTATCTATTACAATGTGTTGAAGAACAGCTTAGCAATCAGGGTATTAATAAATCACAATCACAAAAGCTTCAGGAAGATTCAGCCATAGAAAAAGACAAACAGGACAAAAAGAGACTTGCCATAGAAGGATGCAAAGAGTCAAGACAGTTTTTGTTAAATACTATTTACTTTCTTTTGGTAGAAAGGTCTTTACTAATAAATATCAGAACTGTGGACAGCTATATACGACAATATCATATAGACTATTACAAAAGCATATATCTTGGTAAGTGTAAAGAAGATTTAGACATTTCTTTGGTATCAGCTTTGAATGAAGAGGATAGGACCAGGCTTACACCTGTTGATTTTGAGCTGGCACAACACCTTATTAAATATAGTATTAGTGATGGAGATGATTTTGATAAGAAGCTTTTCAAGCTTGCACAAATTATTTACCAAGAGCTATATGGATATTCTATTCTGGATGAGTTGATATATGATAATGAGCTAAATGAGGTAGCTTGCACGAGATATGACTACATATGGGTACAATACAAGGGAATAAAAAAGCACTTTCCCAATACAGACTTCAAGTTTACAAGTGTAGAATGTTATAAAAAAATAATTGAAAACCGTCTTACGTCAACTGCTAGAGAGGAAATGAATGCTGGTGCGCCTTTAGTTTATGCAATGCTATCAAATGGTGCCAGAGTAACGGCTTTGAGGCCACCTTTGTCAAGGCACTATATAGTAAATGTAAGGCTTTTTGCGCAAAAGACAGAACTTCAGAAATATAAGGATAGCTTTGTGGAACAACGCATTGCTCGTATCATTGAGCTTCTTGCCACAAAGGGTAGACGGAATGTTGCCATCATTGGGGAGCAGGGAGCTGGTAAAACTACCGCTGCCGATCAACTTATTATTTCTAACCTCAATGACAATATTAGCATCGGTTTGGCTGAAAACATTCATGAACTAAATATTTCAGGAAACTACCCAGGCAAAAATATTGTTGAGCTACAATATTCCAACAATTTTAAACCCTCCGATATCACAGAAATCTTCTTTAGGTTAAATAGGGACATCATAATATATGGTGAAGTACGAAGCTGTAATGAGGCCTTTGAAATGATTAAGGCAATGCTTAGGCAAGCAAGAGGAAGCTTGTTTACTTTTCATACATCAAGTGTGAGAAGAATGATTCATGACCTAAGGCAGCTATTAATGCAGACGGGGAATTATACTGACTTTAGAGAAGCACAGTTCGATGTTGCTGACGCTATTGATTTGGTAATTCAAATCAAGCTCGACAGACAAACAGGGCAGCGTTATGTTTATAAGCTATCAGAAGTAATTGCCCATGAGCAGGACATGTCTTTTGAGGTCAATGACTTGTTTGTATTTAATAAGGATACTGGCCGCTATGATACAGTACAACAAGGAATATCAAAAAGCCAGCTAACCTCCTGTATGGAGTATGAGATAACGCATAGTGATGTACAGTTGCTAGAGCAGCTTTGGGTAAATCAGGAGGTGAGAGGTTGATTGAGGTTATTCAAAAATATGCTTTTATAACCGCTGTATTGATAGGGATTTTGCTTATACTCCTAGGAATTTATATATCAAAGTATAAAAACAATATGATTGCAGGAGTAAAAATAACCGCAAGAAATGATAAGCTTCTAAAGGTACTGAGTGATATTACGTCAATTCCAGGTTTATCCCATCTGAGAAATCGTCTGGACAATAGAATAAGAGGATTATTCTTAAGTAATTTAGTACATACATCACTCGTTTGCTTCGCAACAATTTTACTCCCAATTATAGGGATGTCAGGGTTTTATTTGATTAGCGGCATTCTTAACCTTTGGTACACATGTGTAATCGCTTTATTCTTATGTATGATAATTCCATACTACTTGTTCACTCTTTGCATTGACTATCTTAAATTCAACATGAATCAAAAAATACCTGTTCTAATAGATCAGTTTAGAAGTAGCTTTGTTACACACAATAGAATAAAGCCTGCAATATTAGAATGCATAACACATTGCGACACTAGGCTAGGGCGAGTAATGCTATACATAAGTGATAACTCAGACCTTAACAAGGGACTTATTAAGGCAAAAGAGAGACTAGAGAATACTTGGTTCGGGATATTTGTGGTCTTACTGTGCAATTATAGAGAAAACGGTGGGAAGCTCATATCTCAGTTGTACAAGCTCAGTCGCAGTATTACGAGATATAACAATATCGAGAAAAAGAAGAGCAAAAGACTTATATGGTATGAGGTATTTGCATTACTGGCCAGCTTACTTAGTCTTCCAGCAGTCATTTATCTGAATAGATTGATTTTAGGGGATAACATGAGGTATAGCTTTGATATGATGGAGACCTTTACAAGAATTGCAATGTTTTCACTTATGTCTCTGCTTGTAGTTAGAGTACTTAGGAGGCTTTAATATGCAGTACTTAATGCTGGCAGCAGTCACAGCTGCCATAACAATGATTATAGTTGGGATAACTATTAAACCCTATAAATTAAACAGAGCTCTAAATATTGAGGATGGAGTAATAAAAAAAACAATACTTCAGAATTTTGCAGATAAATGTATTGAGTTGCCTTTAGTGGGAAGGAGTGCAAAATGGCTGGCACTCAGGAAGAATAATCCTCTAATCAAGCTGTCAAATAAGGTATTAGAGCTAAGTGAACTAACTCTAAGCCTGCATCAGCTCTATGCTCTAAAGTTAGCAAGCTTTTTATTAGCCTTTATGATAATTACTTCTATTAACATTACAAACGTGCAATATCAAAAGGAAGATATTATTGAAGATTCAGTGGCTAAAATTAAAGGGGAATGGCAGGAGGTTAGTATAATAAACAATCTTCATCCAAATAGCAGAAACAAGCTGTATAAGGATATTAGGCTGTTGGAGCAGAACAATAACGAAGAGATACTTACTTCTTCTATAATGCAGAGCTTTGGAGTTAACAATGCCACTGCCATACTCTATGAAGACTGGTATCAACTAGTTAAGGTAAGGATAGACAATATAAAAATTTTCAGCTTTAGTGACTTTATGCTAGCCCTTACTGCTCTATTTGGTTGGGATATATTGCTCTTGATAATCTACATTCTAAGGGGATACGCTTGTAAGCAAGAGATAATAAGGCTAGAGCATGTGTTTCAACAGTTATCGGGTATTGAGGGAGTAAGAACAACTGAAATAATAGAAGAACTTGTAGCGGCATCAAAGGTATATAGAAAACAACTTAGGTGTTTTTATCAAAATTTTATTTGTGATAAAAGAGGAGCCTTTAAAGTATTAAAAAATTCGGGAGGAAGTATAAGCCTGTGCAAGTTAGCGGAAGTGCTTGAAATATACAGCCTTAATGATCATGAGGTAGCAATAGAAATATTGGATAGGGTAATACTCGAAAGAGATGAGGCGGCATTAATAACTGCTGAGGAAACTTTGGATCTGGTAGATATATTTGCATTTATTAGTATTGCTCCTTTGGTATATGAGATTGCTCGGCTGATGCTAAGCCCTATGCTGGAGCTAATTTATAAGGCCTTTGAATTTGTGTAGCAAACATTATAATCGCCTTTGGCAGTAAGGCAGGCTAATTAAGTAGGACTTATAAAAAAACTTTTTATGTAAAAAAGGAGTGGTGTTTGGTGAAGCAAATAATTATTTCTGTAGTACTCTTTGCTTTAGCAATGGCATTGGTAATAGGCATAATTATGCCTCTATCACGTCATGGTAAAGCAATGGGGGAAAGTGCACGTGATAGAGGAGAAACGGCATCAATACGTTTGGAGAGCATTGTTAGTAGCCCTTAAGTGTTGACCAACAATATATAAATATCCTCTATAGGTATCTACAAATATAAAGATATTTTCTAGGGGTTATATAAATGAATGTATCACTATCGGTTATATAAATATAAGTATTCAATCACAAATATAAAAAATAAAAAGGAGATGTTTTCTATGAAAAAAATAGTTTTATCGATTGCAATGTTTGCAATAGCAATGGCGTTATTAATTGGAGTGATAGTTCCTTTGGCAACCCATGGTCGCGAGAATGGTATTAAGGCAGAGGCCCAGATGGATACAGTAGATGCTGGGATTAATGCTCTTAGTACCAGTATTAGGTAATAGGAATTGAGGGTGTAAATCTATGAAGAATGTTATTATTGCCATTGTTTTATTCGCTATTTGCATTGCTTTGGTAGTGGGTTCTGTACTTCCAATATCAGAGGTTATAAGCAGTACTGGAGACAAGGTGTATATGTCTGTAAAAAAGCTCAATGACAATATAAAGGAGTAGAGCTATGAATAAAATTTATGCCTTTCTTGTAATCATGCCTATAATGGTTATCTTGATGTTTAAGTCTGTTGCTTTATACGAATACGACACAACACAGAGATATATAAAAAACTATATAGATGACACTGCTAGAAAGGTAATGATTACTGGGGTTATGACACTACAGGACAAAAATAACTTACTTTTGAACTTGAGTAAATTTGGGACATTCACACAAAACAGTATTATTCTAAAAAGAGGGGATTCCTCTAATACTAGTGATACTAATATGATTGATTATGCTATCGGGTCTATTCTTGGCCGTGGTGAATATTTCAGCATATATGTAAAGTCTGACAATGAGAGTACCTTGTCAAAATTGGAGGGGGACTCTACAAAGCAAGTCTTTTATAAGGCAAGGGCTGTGTGCAGAATAGAGAGGGCTGAGTATGAATAGTGACCAGGATAAGACACACTTTTTTATGAGCTGTACAGGTGGCGGTATTGGAATTATTTTTATTGGGATGATGGGAGTAATTTTGATATTTATCATTTTTTTTAATATTGCCGACTATTCGATGTTCGCATACAAAAAAGATGCTATTTCAAAGTCGTTTGATTATGCTGTTTGTGCAGCGATCCAGGAACTTAATGTTCCAGAAAGCACGCTGGGATTATCACAGGGCTATGACGAGGATGGCATTATATCTATAAAAGAAGTAAAAATTGATACAGACAGGGCTATGAAGGTTTTTATAGATACGTTAAAAAGCAACTCCGGTTTATCAGATGAAAGTATTATGGGTAGCGTCATTGCGTGTACTACATATGAGCATGCTTCCGGCATGAACTATGAATTATGTGTGTTCAATGATACTGGTCAGAGTAAAATAACTACAGGATATGTGGCTGTGCCGTCACAATTAGAAGGGGTTATTAATGTTGCTGCCCAAGATTTAAGGATTGGAAATGAGATAAATGGAAGCTTGGTATATGTAAATGGCAACCCTAATACAAATCTTTTTAAAAACGGATCATATTTCTTGGCCTATGTAAAAGGGGTCAGAATAAAGGGACTCAAGTCTGATAGATACATTGACTTTGCTGGTTTTGCAGGATCTAGGGTTTATAGGTAAGATGGAGCTAATTATTATATTACTAATAAGCCTCTATTGCTAATTAGGTACTATTACTAGTTTGGTAATATTACTAATTAGGTTCTATTATTAATTTAGTTCTATTACTAATTTGGTTTAATTATCCCCAGAAATAACGGCGATAATAGATAAATTTTAATAGTCGTAAAAATATACACTTATGCGGTATAATATTTAGTATAGGTGTTAATATTTATACGAAATGGGTGGGGATATGGATTCAACAGTACTTCCTAAGACTTGGGAGGAGATTTTAAGTACCGCAAGCTTTTTACCTGTTACCAACATTAAAAACATTGAAAGATACAAAAATACAGAATGGTCTAAGGGGCTAAGTATCCATGAAGCCTTTGAAATGGTATATATAAAATCTGGAGAGGGTACTTTTGAGATATGTGGTGAGAAGGTCACAGTGGGCTCAAATGATATTGTCATAATTAAACCCAATCAACACCATAGATTTAATGTAAATTCAGAGGTCAGATGTGACTGTATTGTACTATATTTTAAGTTTCTGAGACAATCCAAAGTGGATTATTCCGAAACATCTATTAATGACTTTCTCAACTTTGTTAGTGGAAAAGAATCAGGTGCATTTATTAAGCTAAAGGTTAGCCAAAAGAATGACATTATTGTATTGCTTAATAGAATACTAAGAGAAAAAGAACATGAGCAGATTGGAAGTAACTTGCTCAACTACTTGATGCTAATGGAATTGTTTGTTCTTATTTCACGGGCATTGAAAGCAGAATGGGAAAACAGTATTAAGAATAAAAGCCCAAAGTTAAAAGAACTAATGCAATCAGCCATTCAATATATCTTGAATAATTACGAGCGTGAGCTCTCCATAACTGATATAGCAAAGTATGTATTTCTAAGCCCGAGTTATTTTACAAGAGCTTTCAAAGAGGATACTGGACTCTCTCCTATGCAATATCTTCTAAATGTCAGGATTAAGAGGGCATGTGAGTTGCTCGCAGAAACTGACCAAAAAATAGGTGAAATAGCTTATAGTGTAGGCTTTTCAAACCAACAGAGGTTTAATGATATCTTCAAGAAGCAAACAAAAATGACTCCTATGCAGTTTAGAAATAGCGGGAAATAGTACTTTATTAAGCTTACACAGTGGAAAATTAGGCTTACTCATAGGAGCATTTAAGCCTTTAGAGATAAATGATGCGGTATTGTCTAAATACCAGCAGACATTATTAGTCCGCAAGAAACATGAAAAAAGTGAATAATTGTAGACAGATTACATGAAGAACACCTTTTGTAACTTATTGTATAATTACGATAATCAATCAGTTCTTGATTATCAGCTGATAAGTGCTGAGGGTGTTTTTTAATATATAGAGGCGGTGGTTTATATGGGAATGACAATGACACAGAAAATTATGGCTCAACATGCAGGCCTCAGCGAGGTAACTGCTGGACAATTGATTAAGGCTAAGCTTGATATGGTTCTTGGAAATGATATAACATCTCCAGTTGCTATCAACGAATTTAATAAGATTGGTATAGATAGAGTATTTGATGTAAATAAGATTGCCATAGTGCCAGACCATTTTACACCAAATAAGGATATTAAGTCAGCTGAACAGGTAAAGGTATGTCGTGAATTCTCAAAGAAAATGGGCATTGTAAATTTCTTTGAAGTGGGACAAATGGGTGTGGAGCATGCTCTACTACCCGAAAAGGGCTTGGTAGTTCCGGGTGATGTGGTTATAGGTGCAGACTCTCATACGTGCACATATGGTGCATTGGGAGCTTTCTCAACGGGTATTGGAAGCACTGATATGGCGGCAGGAATGGCAACAGGAGAAGCCTGGTTCAAGGTACCTGAGGCTATTAGATTTGTACTTATCGGCAAACCTCATAAATGGGTTAGTGGCAAGGATGTAATCCTCCATATTATAGGAATGATAGGCGTAGATGGTGCGCTATATAAGTCAATGGAGTTCACCGGAAGCGGACTAAATGAATTATCCATGGATGATAGATTTACTATGGCAAATATGGCAATTGAAGCGGGTGCAAAGAATGGTATATTTGAAGTTGACGAAAAGACCATAGAGTATGTCAAAGAGCATTCGACTAGAGAATACAACGTATTTAAAGCAGATGAGGATGCGGTTTATAGCGAAACATATACTATTGACCTATCTACAATAAAGCAAACTGTGGCATTCCCTCATTTACCGGAGAATGCTAGGACAATAGATAATGTAGGTGACATCAAGATTGACCAGGTTGTAATCGGTTCATGTACAAATGGTAGAATAGAGGATTTGAGAGTTGCAGCTGAAGTGCTGAATGGGAGAAAGGTGCATGAGGATGTTAGATGTATCATAATTCCCGCAACTCAAAAAATATGGAAGCAGGCAATGAATGAAGGCTTGTTTGACATTTTTGTTGAAGCGGGTGCTGCGGTAAGTACACCTACTTGTGGACCATGCCTCGGGGGGCATATGGGTATTCTTGCAAAGGGTGAAAGAGCTGTAGCAACAACCAATAGAAACTTTGTAGGTAGAATGGGACACCCTGAGAGTGAGGTTTACCTAGCAAGCCCAGCTGTCGCAGCTGCATCTGCAGTAGCAGGAAAAATAGCAGGCCCCGAGCAGATATAAACTTAGCAGGAACGGATAGATAGCGTAAAGTGAGTTGTGACAAACAAGGTAAGTGGATAGTGTAATGTAAGTATGAAAAAAACAGGGTAAGTGGATAGTGTAATGTGAGTTACGAATAACAGAGTAAGTGGATAGTGTAATGTAAGTTACGAAAAAACAGAGTAAGTAGATGGGGGTGCATTTATGAATGCCAAAGGCACAGTAATAAAATACGGAAATAACGTCGACACCGACGTAATCATTCCTGCAAGATATCTAAATACATCAGATCCAAAGGAACTTGCAAGTCATTGCATGGAAGACCTGGACCAGAACTTCACACAACGCGTTAAAGCAGGCGACGTTATGGTAGCGGGCAAAAATTTTGGCTGTGGTTCCTCAAGAGAGCATGCTCCAATAGCAATAAAGGCGTCGGGAATATCCTGTGTAATAGCAGAAACATTTGCAAGAATTTTCTATCGAAACTCCATTAATATAGGACTTCCTATAATAGAATGTGAGCAGGCAGCCAAGGAAATTCAAGATGGTGATAACGTAGAGATAGACTTTGAAACGGGCAAAATTACGAATACAACAACAGGGAAAACCTATCAGGGCCAGGCTTTTCCAGAATTTATGCAGCAACTGATTGCAGCAGATGGCTTGATAGGATATATAAAAAGCAATTTAAAGAAGTAGATAAACCACTATATATAGCGAATGAGCCAGCATTTAGAAATCATCCAAAATATAGTGAATAATTAAACCTATATTAAATGGGGCGATATATAGTGGATAGGTCCATATATATTATAACGCTTAAATAAATTAATTGAATTAATGACCCGCATGAGAGGGGGTATTTTGATGGAATATAAAATAACGGTTCTGCCAGGGGATGGAATTGGACCTGATATAGTAAGAGAAGCAGTTAACGTGCTACGGGTAGTAGAGAAAAAGTACAAACATAGCTTTGAGCTCCAGCATGCTTATCTTGGAGGCTGTGCCATAGACAAGTTTAAAAAGCCGCTGCCCGAGGAAACAATAGAAGCTTGTAAACAAAGTGATGCAGTACTGCTAGGTGCAGTAGGCGGCCCTGCGTGGGACACACTCCCTGGAAGCCTCCGCCCAGAGGCTGGTCTACTCGGAATTAGAGCTGCACTTGGCTTGTATGCAAATCTGAGGCCTGCAATAATTTATAGTGCTCTAAAGGAAGCATCACCTTTAAAATCAGAAATTATTAATAATGGCATAGATATTATGGCTATCAGAGAGCTGACAGGGGGTATTTACTTTGGTGAACGTGGCAGAAGCACGGAAGGTCAGGATGAGTGCGCATACGACACTGAAAAGTACTCTGTTAGGGAGATTGAACGTATTGCAAGAGTGGGCTTTGAGACCGCTATGAAAAGAGGAAGGAAGCTGGTATCAGTAGACAAAGCAAATGTCTTAGAGAGCTCTAGACTTTGGAGACAGGTTGTTTCGGATATGGCGAAGGATTACCCTCAAGTGGAGCTTAGCCATATGTATGTTGACAATGCCGCTATGCAGCTTGTAAGAAATCCAGGGCAGTTTGACGTAATACTCACAAATAATATGTTTGGGGATATATTATCGGATGAAGCCTCTATGATTACAGGTTCAATCGGAATGCTTCCCTCAGCAAGTCTTGGAGCCACAAAGTTAGGCTTATACGAGCCGATACATGGGTCGGCACCTGACATCGCAGGGCAGGATAAAGCAAATCCTATTGCAACAATATTGTCACTAGCAATGCTTTTGCGCTATTCTCTTGATTTACAGAAGGAAGCTGAGGATATCGAGGCAGCAGTTGTAAAGGTACTTGATGCGGGTTATAGAACAGCAGATATTGCGGGTAACTCAAAGAGTACAGACATAAAAGTAGTGGGTACAACGGAGATGGGAAGATTAATATGCGAAGCGGTTTAGATAATTATTAGATAGTAATATTGAAATGTGAAGTGTATGGAGAGTAATTAAAGTAGTAATAGTGATATGCCAAGAGGTATAGAGAATTACTAAATTAGTAAGATCGATATGTGAAGTGTTATAGAGAATACTTAAATATGAAGACTGATATAAGTAAGAGTATAGAGAATACTAATAGGGGTTTATCGAAGAGGTTATCGTGCTAAAACTAAAAAGTGCGAGACCTCTTTTGCTTATCACTAATATTTCAGGAAATAACCCACAGAATTTAACGTAAAATATTGACACAAAAGTGATAGCTGTTATATATTATATATAACAGCTATCACTTTTGTATTAGTTTACATATTAAGTATAAGACTAAATGGAGGAAGGTGACCAAATGCTAATAAAGCTGGATTTACAATCTGAAGTGCCCATATACCTTCAACTAAGAAATCAGATAATTGAAGGCATTGCCACAAAGAAGCTGCAGCCTGGTGAGGCACTTCCATCTGTCAGACAGCTAGGAATAGATCTTGGAATAAACTTTCATACTGTAAACAAGGCATATAGCATTTTGAAGCAGGATGGTTTTATCTTGGTGCATAGGCAAAAGGGCGTTGTTGTAAATACTGGACCAATGCCTGGTATAGATGCCAATTACATCGAAGCTTTGGAAAATGAGCTTGAGCCTATAGTTGCTGAGGCATATTGCCGCGGAATGACGTCTTTGCAGTTTAGCGAGATTTCAGAAAGGTTATTTAGCAAGTTAAAGCTTGAGGGAGGCGAAAAAAATGGATAAATATATATCCATAATTCTTGTATTACTATGCTGTGTGCCAACTCTTATTATTTCGGCCATAACGCCTTATATAACAAGAAAGACGGAATGCTTTGGAGTGAGTATTCCCGAAGAGCAACAGCAAAATGAAGAGGTAAAAAGGGCTAAGACGATATACAAAAACATGGTTTTTTTATTAGGGGGATTACTCACAATAGCAATGGTGGTAGCTACCTTATTACTGCCGGTAGATACATCGGCATTGCTAATCGCGCCCGGTATATTCGCTCTTTTGGCCATGATGTACATATTTTATTGGCAGGGTCACAAGAAAATTAGTCTGTTAAAGAAGGAAAATAAGTGGTTATCGGGCAAAACCCAGCTTGTCATGGCAGATACCAATGCTGCAAAGAATAAAGCAATGGTTTCACCCATGTGGTTTCTCTTAAATATTGCCATAATAGCAGGTACTGCAATAATTGGGTTACTTTATTATGACAAGGCACCTGACATTATACCTGTGCATTGGAATGCACAAGGTATTGCAGATAGCTATATAACCAAATCTTATGTGGCTATTCTATGGGAACCCTTTACCCAATGTTTTCTGACATTTATTTTAGCTTTCAGCTATTGGGCAATTGGGAAATCCAAGAAGGTTATAAATGTGAGTGACCCTGAGAATTCAATAAAGCAGAGTATGATTTTTAGGCGCAGGTGGTCAATGATGATAATAGCAATGGCGGTGCTACTTAACGTTATGATGCTGTCATTCCAACTTGTAAGTCTTAACATTTTGGCGTCGGGGGTATTACTTCCAATAACAATTACTATTTTGGCATTTATCCTAATTGGTAATTTATTGATTACCGTTAAGACTGGCCAGGGGGGTAGCAGAGTAGCAATTAAGTCATCAAAAGAGGGAGAGCAAAAAGTGGTAAGCAGGGACGATGACCAGTATTGGAAGCTGGGGCTGTTCTATTTCAACCCGGATGATCCTGCTTTTTTTCTAGAAAAAAGGTTTGGCGTAGGCTTCACAATTAATTGGGCAAGGCCTATCGCCTGGGTAATAATAGGAGGAATATTGTTGGGAACAGGGTTTTTTAAGTTTGTAATCAAATTGATAGTAAAATAATCTATTTCAAGGTTATGAAATGATAAATGCTATATGAGGAGGAATGAATAATGATATCAAGGAAATTTTTAAGTGGAGTATTAGCAGCAGCTATTTTGTGCAGCAGCTTTATAACGTCATTTGCGCAAGATACTGTCACTTCGGGGGGCAGTCAAACATCAACGACAGTCTCAGTGGAAGGAGAAGAAAAGACAGCTATCTTAAGTACTGATGCTGCAGCTTTAAAAAGTTTAGAAACTCTAGTACCTCTAAGGTTTATTTGTGAGTCACAAGGTGCAACTGTAGGTTGGGATGCAAAGACATGGAGTTCAAAGGTAGTAAAGGGAGATAAGTCACTAGAGGTAACAATAGGAAGCAAGCAGGCTAAGGTTAATGGTGAAACAGAAACTCTTAACAGTGCAGTTACTACAAAGGACGGAAGAATGCTAGTCCCTATAGCTCTGATAAATAAGGCACTAGGAATACAGCTTAGACCAGAGAAATGCTCAGAGATACTTGGAGCTAAATTTGTTGAGCTGCTACAAGCAGGAGCCTATAGTGACTGTAAGGCCCTGTCAAATGACAGTTTCAATGCTTTAGGAGATACAGCGTTAATGCAATTAGCAATGGGTTATGCAAGTATGGGTGCATTAACCAAGAATTCAGTAAGCACAAAGAGTAATGCCGTACATATTAACAGTACTATAGGCTATTCACTTTCGAATGGGCAGCCCATTGAGATTATAGTAAGGTTTGACTACAACTTAAAGGTTGACGATATTTACTTGCAGGTGCTTGACGGTGCACCATTATACGTTACGCCTTCATACGATAATAAAAGCGGATATTCGGAGCAACAGGTGGTATTTGGTGAAAAGGGATGGGAGATTCCAGGAACACTAACTATTCCAAATGGGAAGGGCCCTTTTCCCGTAGTTGTACTAGTACATGGCTCGGGGCCTAATGACCAGGATGAGAGCTTAGGTTCACTCAAGGCGTTTAAAGACCTTGCGGTTGGTTTGGCTTCTCAAAACATAGCTGTATTAAGGTATGAAAAGAGGACCTATGAGCACAATCTCAAAATAGCTTTCCAGCCAAATCTCACGGTTATGGAGGAAACAGTGAACGATGCTCTGTATGCAGCAAACTTCGTTTCCAAGCTACATGAAATAGATCCAGAGCAAGTATTCGTTCTAGGGCATAGTCAGGGTGCACTTTTGTTGCCTAAAATACTGACAAACGACAAGCACGATGTTATCAAGGGCGGAATTATTGCAAGCGCAAATTCTAATTTCCTTGGAGATGTTATGGTGGACCAGTATGAATATCTTATGAAACTGGGGCTTGCAACTCAGCAGCAATACGATAGCATCAAGGCACAGATTGATTTGATTAAATCAGACGAATTTACTGCGCAAAAGCAGCCACAGGGTTATGCAATGGGAGATGCTGCATGGTGGGCTGATTTAAAAGCCTATAATCCTGTTGCGACAGCCAAAACTATTACAAAGCCACTATTAGTAATGCAGGGAAAGAGAGATTATCAGGTAACAGCGGCCAAAGAATACAAGGGCTGGCAGGATGGCCTTACAGGCATGACTAACGTTTCTTTCAAGCTCTACGATAAGTTAAACCACATGTATACAGAGGGCGAGGGAGAGTTGAGTACACCTATGGAGTATTACTCACCAGCAAATATACCCGAATATGTAATTAAGGATATTGCAGAGTGGGTAAAGAAATAAAGTAAAAGAAAAATTAGCGCAAGTATATTTATTAAATTTAACAAACGTACTAAAGACTAAACAGAATAAAGAGTATAAAATGCTCTCATTGTATCGGTAGTATAAATACTACCAAGTATAATGAGGGCATTTTTTGTTATTGTGCAAAAAGGTATTGCAATAATTTAGTCGAATAGTAATATTAAGGATACTTTGTAATATCTTTAAACAGGCTAGAAGGAAGAGGGCTGTATGTGGTGGAAAGAAGGAGTCATATATCAAATTTACCCTAGAAGCTTCAAGGACTCAAATGGTGACGGTATAGGCGACATCAGAGGTATTATCGAGAAGCTTGATTACCTTAATGATGGCACTCCAAACTCTCTTGGGGTGGATGCTATCTGGATATCTCCATTTTTTAGGTCTCCCATGAAGGATTTTGGATATGATATATCTGATTACAGAGATATTGATCCGATGTTTGGAACACTGGAGGACTTTAAATTGTTACTTGAGGAGGCCCACAGGCGGGGTATTCATATAATTATTGATATGGTGCTTAACCATACCTCTGATGAACATCCCTGGTTTATTGAATCGCGCCAAAGTAAAGATAATGAAAAAGCAGACTGGTATATTTGGCACCCTGGGAAAAACGGCAAAAAGCCTAATAATTGGTTTGCTCAGTTTGAGTTAAAGAGTGCATGGTGGTATGAACCTAAAAGGGGAGAGTTTTATCTGGGAACATTCACGAGACATCAACCCGAGCTAAATTGGAGAAATGTAGAGCTTAGGAAGGAAATGTTTGATTTGGCGAGGTACTGGCTGGATATGGGCGTTGATGGATTCAGACTGGACGTAATAAACTGGTTCATTAAAGATAATGAGTTTCGAAGTAACCCCTATTCTATAAAGAGTTTAGACTTTCAAGAGCATATATACGATAGAAACAGGCCAGAGACAATTGACATTTGCCGGGATCTCAGAAAAATTACAGATGAATATAGTGAACGCATGATGGTGGGGGAGGTGTTCACTGATAGTGCAAAGGTAGCCTCTGATTATTATGGGAGTGGCAGTGATGCATTACATATGGCATTCAATTTTAACTTCCTTTTCCAGCCGTGGAGTTCTAGAAAAATATATCATTCCATAATGGAGTGGTATGATCACCTCCAAGGTGATGCATGGCCCAATTTTACATTCAGTAATCATGACAATCTCAGGCACTCTTTAAGGTATAAAAAAGGTAGTGAGACCCTTGATAGGTGCAGAGTAGCCGCAGCGTTACTTTTAACGTTAAGAGGAACTCCATTTATTTATTATGGTGAAGAGATTGGCATGACAGGAGGAAAGATAAAACGAACGGAGCTAAAGGATCCATTGAGTAAGAAAACCTGGCCTCTCAAAAGATTCTGTAGAGATTTAGCCAGGACTCCAATGCAATGGGATATTAGCATAAACTCTGGCTTTTCATATGGAGAGCCCTGGTTGCCTGTAGACAATGATTATATGGACAATAATGTTGAGATACAGGACATAACAAGAGACTCTTTGTTAAAGTTTTACAAAAGACTAATATGGTACAGAAAAAAGCATTCCTCAATTACAAGGGGCAGTATACAATTCTTTGATAAGTATTGTGACAGGGCTATGGTATTTACAAGAGAAAGTGATGATGAAAAGCTTCTAATTATGCTCAACTTTTGTAATAGTAGTACCAATTTGCGCCTTACAGACATTCTAGATAAGGATGCTCAAGCTAATAGGATATCTGAGCAATATATTTCAAGTGAAAGCGTTATCTCCGATTTGATTAACGCAGAGGTGCTGCAGACAACAGTCAGTTTTGCTACGCATAAACCGGAAAATACAAAGATTACACATGATATTGTTAAACTCGAACCATATGAAATACTAATTGTTGAGGTGGGGAACAAAAATACCAAGGATTCTCAATTAACGGCAGCTATTGGTAAGTTAGATAACTAAGATAGCTGAAGTTTCCCGAAACGAAAACTAACAAGGTGAATAATTAAATTAAAGTTACCAAACAGGAACAATATAGATTAATTGAAAGCGGGGATTGTATGAAAAACAGAAGCAAACTTGCCCTTGTACTGATGATATTAATTGTAGGGTTTCTTAATGCTGACCAAAATATTATTAATGCTACCCTAGGTGATATTGAAAAGGAATTTAATGTGAACGATGCTGATATAGGGCTTATGAGTGCACTGTTTACAGTATTAGGAGCTATAGTAAGTATAGTCTGGGGATACCTTTCAGATAAGAAGAACCGTAAGATACTATTCACCATTTCAATAATTATTGCAGAGATTCCTTGCCTTATGACAGCATTTGCTCAAAACTATGAACAGTTCTTTGTATTGAGAATACTTACTGGTATAGGAGTAGGAGTATCCTTCCCAACCACCTTCTCTATGATTGGAGACATGTTTGATGAAAAGAAAAGAGCCAGTGCAGTAACCTGGCTAGTGACAGTAATGGGAGTTGGCCAGATATTGGGCATGATGATTAGCGGATATTTGGGACCTACATATGGATGGAGACTTCCTTTTATAGTGGCAGCTGTTCCGGGGATTATTGCCATTATATTCTTCTATCTATTGATTCCTGAGCCAAAGAGGGGGGCATCGGAAGAATCCCTCAAGGAGCTTATAGAGCAAGGACTGGTCTATAGTAGAACAATTAAGTTCTCTGATTACTTGGATTTGTGCAGGGTAAAAACAAATGTTTACCTGTTTATTCAAGGATTAATGGGCACTATTCCATGGGGAGCTATCCCTCTTTTCTTGATTAAATATCTTGAGCAGAACAGAGATTTTTCAACCGAACAAGCTACTACAGTTTTTTTGTTTTTTGGAGCAGGGACAGTAGTAGGAACGATAGTGGGCGGAATGCTTGGGGGCAAACTGTTTAGAATAAAAGAGGCGTATGTACCCATGCTTTGCTCCATAACAACTTTGGCAGGTTCAGTAGTGGCACTGCTTATATTTGTACTTCCACTAGGAGATAACCTGGTAATCACAATATTACTGGGATTCGTGGCATCTTTTATACTCACCATAACAAGCCCGAATGTAAAGAAGATGCTGCTAGATGTAAATGTGCCTGAAAACAGAGGTGCAATTTACTCGGTGTTCAACTTAACCGATTCTGTAGGGACAGGAATTGGCAAGATGGTTGGAGGACTTTTATCAGTATCATTTGGTATGACAGCTGCACTAAGTATATCAGTGCTTATGTGGATTCCGTGTGCTGCAATATTAATGGTACTGGCCTATAAGTTTAAGAATGACATTCAGAATATGCACAAAAAGCTTGAGATAGCGGCGTTAGAAATGAAGAAGTTGTAATAAAAAGAGGTACTGTACAGTGGAGACATTATCATTTTGTCTTATTCTTTTTACTATTAACAATAAACAGGCTTGCTATGATAATTGTCATTCCACCTATTTGAAGCCCTGAAATGGACTCGTCTAGTACTAGAATTCCTCCTATAATGGTTACTACAGGTATAAGATTTAGAAACATGGTTGTTACGGTTGCACCAAGTTCTTTTACCGCTAAATTATATAGATAGTATGCTAGTGCAGAACAGAATACTGATAAGTATAGCAAATTAAGCATTGCACTTGTTGAAATAGTATGCCACTTTGGGACCTCATGTATTATGAAAGGTATAAACAATATTGAACTGACTATCATTTGATATGTAGTGAGTAGTAACCCAGTGTAGCGAGAGGTAAGCCCCTTGCTTATAATGGTATAAACAACCCATGCCATCATCGCTAGAAGCATTAGTATATTTCCCTTGAGAGTAGACGAAGACAGATCTAAGGAACCTTGTTCAAGTATTACCATGAACACTCCTGCCACAGATAAGGCAACACATATTATTAACTTTACAGTTATTTTCAGTTTATAGAAAATACTCTCTGTTACTAATGTGAATATTGGAACAGCTGCAACTATAATTGAGGCATTTGATGCGGTAGTATACTTAAGCCCAATGTTTTCAAATACAAAATATAGAACTACTCCAAAGAAGGATGCTATAGCTAACAATATAAGGTCACGCTTGGTCATTTTTTTGAACGACTTCGAGAATAACATAATAACAACCATAATGATGGAGGCAATAACTTGTCTAAAAAATGCAATTGAGATTGGTGGAAGCTCTGCTAAAAGTATCTTTGTACTGATAAATGAGTAACCCCAAAAGATTGATGTTAAAGTAATAGCAATTAACGCAAATACTTTCTTTTTAAATTCTTTGCTCTTTTCCATAATGACTCCGATTGGCGTTCTTCCATACCAACGCCATATATTTGATTTATTCCATAAAGATAATATTCTCACAAAAACATACTAAATACAAGAGTTGCTACAACTAAGTTAGTGAAAAACGAGTAAAGGAATTCCGCTTGTAAATTACTATATATTGATGGTTTAACCACATAATGGTATTATTGTACTATTATAAATAATAAGGAGACGATAATGATAAAAAGGAAAAAAGCAACAGTTATTCTAATACTTATATTTTTAAGCCTATGTTTTATTAAGTCTTCGGCAGCTTCTTATTCTAAATGTATAATTAAAGATATCGGTAGTATTACTTTTGAGTGCAAAAATGCTACTGTTAAGTTATCTTCTTCAAAAGAGAGTAAGAGACAGTATATGAAATCTACTGTTCTCACCTATAAAGTTATTGAAAAAGAAAAAGTAATTGGTGAAGTCATACTGACTTTGAATAGGTTCAATGACGATGATTTGCACTACTTTATAAGATATTCATCTCAAAAGCTAAATGAATCACTCAAAGTTACACTCAAATGTAATGATTTAGGGCCTGATTACAAATATATAATAGCAGATCCTGTGAACCAAAAGTATTTATCAGATAAAAATATAGCACAAGAAGTAAGATTTAAAAACGAAATAACATATATACAAAGCCCACAATGTAATATACGTTTTGGCAAGATACATAAAATGAAAGATATTGGATATTCTGTGTATCAATATTCAGTACCCGATAACACAGGAGTTGTGGCAAGAGTTGAGAACGACAAAACAGAGTTTTCCATGGAACTCATTCCCGAAACGTCGTCTAAATCATTCATTATTACGGAGGGAATGATTTCTAAAAATAGGCTGGTACAATGGAATGATGCACAAGCCCTCAAAACGGCAAAACTAATAGATTTCAATCAGGCTAGAATATTTATGAGCGATGGTTTGTATAGAGAAAATTACACCACATATACTCCTAGAGCTCTACCAGCGCTGTCAGTATTTAAGGACCCCTGTGGATTTCTTGTAAGGTCCTGTTATTGGGTTTTTGATAACGGGAGTCTTTTCAAGATTTTAGGTATAAACCTTATGTATAACTTTGCTGACTCGGTTGGTCCAAAGGGGTATATTCCAACTCAACCATCTAGCGATTGGCTAAAAACAGATTATAATATTGGCTTCGAATTTTATGATACAAGGTGGAATTCTGACACCATGACATCTCTCATGACCTTCAATACCAATCTTAAGGATAAGGAAGTTGATGAGGCGGTAAAAAGATATATTAACTTCTACAAGCAACATTATGAAAAAAATAGTTTTATTGTAGATGGAGTAAGCTATGTAGCAGATTATAGCGATAGCAACCTAGAAAGCAAGAACGTACACTGCTCACTAAATCATCTCTTAGCTGAAATGCAAGTTCTTTATCAGTATTACCAGATATATAAAGATGAGGAATGCAAACAAATTGCTGATAAAATGCTAGTTACTGTTACACAATCAAGTAAGAAGTGGATAAAAAATGATGGGGATCTTTGGTATAAAGTAACTGTAAATGGGATTTTTAATGGAAATGATTATCCTGCCCTTACATATAATGACCTAGTATACAGCGTAAATCAGTTGAAACAACTTAATATACCAGTACCAAATGAACTGCTCATGCTTATAGAAAGTAAAGGGAAGTGGGCACTAGAGAAAAAACATATCACGAACATTTTTAAATATAAGGAATAGATACTATTCAGGTAACACTAGAGTAAGTATGTATAATAAAAAGTAATGAAATATTAGCATTAA
Organism: Bacillota bacterium; assembly: GCA_023433945.1. Classification (GTDB taxonomy): domain Bacteria; phylum Bacillota; class Clostridia; order Acetivibrionales; family DSM-1351; genus Ruminiclostridium. Next base: position 26,656 of record JAEYTP010000003.1, read on the forward strand.
GTTACCTATTAATCATGAGCAATTTAAAAGAGCAATCCACATATTTATGGATTGCTCTTTAATAAATATCATCAAACTCACTATTGAAGAATGAGTTTAATGATACGGTATGTCTTAACATAAATGACAAGCTACAAAATGTCCCGGCTTTACTTCTCTAAATTCCGGTTTCTCATTATTACACTTATCAAAGGCTTTAGGGCAACGCGTGCAGAAAGGACATCCTTTTGGAGGATTTATAGGACTTGGCAAATCTCCCGATAGAATAATCCTTTCCTTTCTACTAGCCTCATCTGGGTCAGGTATTGGAACTGCTGATAGTAGAGCCTGTGTATAAGGATGCAAAGGATTGTTGTTCAACTCTTCACTGTCAGCAAATTCAGCCATATGCCCAAGGTACATAACCATTATTCTATGAGATATATATTTTACCATAGATAAGTCATGTGCAATAAATAGGTAGGTTAATCCCAATTTGTCCTGCAAATCCTTGAGCAGATTAACAACCTGAGCCTGTATAGATACATCAAGTGAAGAAATCGGCTCATCACAAACTATGAAGCTTGGATTGATTGCAAGGGCTCTGGCAATACCGATTCTCTGCCTCTGGCCACCACTGAATTCATGGGGGAAACGAGACAGATGCTCTACATTTAGGCCAACCATTTTAACAAGCTCTTCAATTCTTTTCTTTCTTTCAGCTGCTTTATATTTGCCCATTACATCTAAAGGCTCTCCAATTATATCTTCTACTGTCATCCTTGGGTTAAGTGAAGAATATGGATCTTGAAACACCATTTGCATTTTTGATCTCATCTTGTTTAGTTCACTTTTTGAGAGCTTAAATACGTCAGTTCCCTCAAATAATACTTCGCCGGAGGTAGGCTCATACATCCTTAAAATAGTTCTTCCAGCAGTAGATTTACCGCAACCGCTTTCACCAACCAGTCCTATTGTTTCGCCTTTATAAATATCAAATGTAAGTCCGTCAACTGCCTTGAGTGTACCTCCGGAAACATGGAAGTACTTTTTTAGGTTACGAATTGATATCAAAGGCTGTTCTGTTTTATTTGACTTACTCATTTACGTCCCCCTTTTCATCAGATGATTCTTTAGCGTGGGCATCAGCGTGAGCTGGTGAGGATTCCCTCGCTTCTTCAGGCGTTTTCTTTGCATGGGGGTGTAGCAACCAGCAACTAGCATACTGAGGAATATCCTCTGATTGTCTGCCTTTAACAGGAACCAGGGCAGGATTGTTATGCCTGCAAATTTCCATAGCATAGTCGCAGCGTGCAAAGAAAGGACATCCCTTCGGAGGATCATATAAATCAGGTGGAGTACCCAATATCGGATCCAACGCTTTATCCCTGTCCATGTTCATCTTTGGTACTGACTTTAGAAGTCCCTGTGTATATGGATGACCAGGGTTATAGAATATGTCTCGAAGAGAGCCTGATTCTACTATATTTCCGGCATACATTACTATTACTCTGTCACACATTTCTGCTACAACACCCAAATCATGGGTAATGAAAATAATAGAAGTTCCGGTATCCTTCTGAAGGTCCTTCATCAAAGTCAGTATTTGTGCTTGAATTGTTACATCAAGAGCGGTGGTTGGCTCGTCTGCTATCAAAAGCTTAGGGTTACATGCAAGTGCCATAGCTATCATTGCACGTTGCCTCATACCACCTGAAAACTCATGTGGATACTGGTGTGCACGTTTTTCCGGCTGAGAAACACCAACCTTCTTTAGCATTTCTACAGCTTTCTTATCAGCTTCTTTTTTAGATAATCCCTGGTGCTTTATAATGCCTTCTGCTATCTGAGCGCCTACCTTCATAGTGGGGTTTAGGGAGGTCATTGGATCCTGGAATATCATGCTTATTTCATGACCACGTATACTTTGCATCTCCTTGTCAGTAGCCTTTAACAAATCCTTCCCATCAAAAATTATTTCACCTGATTTATACTTAGCAGGTGGGGAGGGGAGAATTTGCATAATTGCCTGTGAAGTAACGCTCTTTCCGCAGCCTGATTCACCAACAAGAGCAACTACTTCACCACGCCCAACTTCAAAGCTAACACCTCTTATTGCCTGCACTTCACCCGTTGAGGTGAAAAAAGAAACATGCAGGTCTTTTATTTCTAATAATTTATCCATCAATATTACTCCTTATTTTCTCAGTCTTGGGTCAAGTGCATCTCTTAGCCCATCACCCAGTACATTGAAGCTAAACATTGTCAATGAAATGAAGAATGCAGGTATAAAGAGTTGATATGCATTTCCTACAAGAAGACTCTGTATTGAGTCACTTACCATGGTACCCCAGCTTGCTG
>JAEYTP010000030.1 GCA_023433945.1 Bacillota bacterium
GAGGTTTCACTGGTTGCAATACTAGATGCTGATAAGGAAGGCTTTTTGCGTTCTGAAACTTCATTAATCCAGACAATTGGTAGAGCTGCTAGAAATTCAGAAGGTCAGGTCATAATGTATGCTGATAATATTACTGGCTCGATGAGTAGAGCGATAAGCGAAACTAATAGGCGTAGAAGCATACAAACTCAGTTTAATAGAGTTCATGGTATAGTGCCAAAGACAATACAAAAGTCTGTAAGGGATCTTATTGAAGCTACTAAGGCAGCTGAGGACGAGGCTAAATACTCTGTAAAGTCTGGCAAAATGTCTATTGATGACCTAAATAAGGCCATTGATAAATTACAAAAAGAAATGGTACAAGCCGCAAAAGACTTACAATTTGAACGTGCTGCAGAGCTAAGGGATAAGATTACAGAACTGAAGAGAGAATTGGAACAGAGCTAAAAAGAGAGTTAGAATTGTGTTAAGAAGAGATTTAGAACAGAGCTAAGAAGAAAATTAGAATAGAGCTAAAAAGAGAGTTATAATTGTTATAAAAGAATTAAAGCATTGAAGATTTGGAACAAGAGCTGGTCTTTCAAAAACCAATGAGGACAATATAGGGGTAGTAAATAAATGAAGCTATTAAGACAATTATTGATTATTTTATTTATGTGCTTTTTGGGCGAGTTTTGTAACAGGGTACTGCATGTACACTTGCCTGGAAGCATAATAGGTATGATATTACTATTTATATGCCTTTTGACTGGCATAATTAAGCTTTCCATGATAGAAGAAATTACAAAGTTTCTTCTTGATCACCTTGCATTCTTCTTTATCCCGGCAGGGGTTGGATTACTGGCGTATACCGGTATTCTGAAGGCCAATTTAATCCCGCTGCTGGTTATTTGTATAGTAACCACATTTCTTGTAATGATTGTTACCGGATGCACTATGGAACTCGTAAAAAGGAGGTCAAGGCGATGAGATACATAATGGAAACACCAATTTTTGCTGTTCTTATATCCTTGCTCGCCTTTGAACTAGGGATACTAATTAATAAAAAAACAAAAATTGCATTGTTCAATCCGCTTATGATTGCTATTGCAACAGTAATGCTTGTACTTATCATTCTTAAGATACCCTTGGAAAAGTATCAGAGTGGAGGTAATCTAATATCCTTTTTCCTTACTCCGGCAACTGTCATTTTAGCTGTACCGCTTTATAAGAATATTGCAGCTTTGAAAAAGGATTGGGTAGCAATTATTTCTGGAGTGTTGGTGGGCAGTGTAACTGCTATAGTGAGTGTTTATCTGCTTGGGAAAGCCTTTTCACTGTCTCCTGAGTTGCTTGCATCACTGATACCAAAATCTATAACCACGCCACTTGGAATTGAACTCTCGCAGCAGATTGGTGGTATCCCATCAGTAACGGTAGCTGCTATTATTATTACCGGTATAACGGGAGCGGTATTTGCACCGGCGGTTTTAAAAATATTTAGAATTAAAGATGCAACCTCACAAGGTATTGCAATTGGTACATCGGCGCATGCGCTTGGAACAACAAAAGCTGTTGAGCTGGGAGAGACTCAGGGTGCGATGAGCGGCCTAGCTATTGGACTCGCTGGTATCACCACAGTTATTATTGCAACAATACTCTCTAATTTAGGCATATTCTAAGTATGTTGGAATCAGGAAATAAGTGGAATATACAGCAGGAAACAAAGCAGGAATATAACAGGATATATGCGGGGATATAGCAGGATATAAGCAGGATATAAGCGGGAATATATAGCAGAAATATAAGTAGGAATATAAAGCAGGAACATAAACTGGCAATGAAAACTGCTATGAAGGCAATAGTATTTTTGAGATTTAAAACACAATTGAAATTGTGGAAGTTTATGATATACTTATAACTGATTTGCTTAGATGGGTGTACTATCCAATAAGTAAAATAATAAAAAATAATATAAATTTATAATAAAATTATTACTTTGTCATATAACAATATGAGCATATGTAAGTATTTATAGGAGGTACAGGTTTTTATGGATAGCGCTTCAAAGTTGAAATTTTGGTTAGAAAGTGATTATTTTGATAAGGAAACAAAGAATGAACTGCTTGGTCTCAAGGATAATGAAAAGGAGATTGAGGACAGATTTTACAAAAACTTGGAATTTGGCACTGGAGGATTAAGAGGAATAATAGGTGCTGGAACAAATAGAATGAACATTTATACAGTTAGGGTTGCCTCACAGGGGCTTGCCGACTATATAAAAGAAACCGGCACACAGGATAGAGGGATTGTCATTGCATTTGATTCAAGATTCATGTCCCCTGAGTTTTCTTTAGAGGCGGCGAAAGTATTCTGTGCAAACGGAATCAAGACTTACCTGTTTGATGAATTAAGACCTGTACCCGAACTGTCCTTTTCTGTTAGATATCTAAAGGCTGCTGCTGGTGTTGTTGTTACAGCAAGTCACAATCCAAAGCAGTACAATGGTTACAAGGTATATGGAGAAGATGGTGGACAGCTTCCGCTTGAAGCAGCAAATACTGTAATCAATTATATAAACAAGATAGAAGACATTACTACCGTTAAGACTATATCAAAGGAAGAAGCAATTGAAAAAGGTCTTCTTAAGATTATAGGAAGTGAGATTGATGACGCCTATAATGAAAACCTTAAACAGCTCTGCATTAATAAGGATGCAGTAGAAAAGGTTGCTGACACCTTTAAGATTGTCTATACACCATTGCATGGTACAGGGAATAAGCCTGTTAGAAGAATTCTTAAGGAAATTGGCTTCAAAAACGTTCTGGTGGTCAAGGAACAGGAGCTTCCAGATAGTGAGTTCTCTACAGTTAAATCTCCTAACCCAGAGGAGCGCTCAGCGTTTGAGATTGCTATCAAGCTTGCAACGGAGAATAATGTAGACCTTATAATTGGCACTGACCCAGATAGCGACCGTGTTGGAGTAGTAGTTAGGAAAAATGATGGACAATATGAGGTGTTGACTGGGAACCAGACAGGTTGTTTGTTAATGGAATATATACTCTCCGCTCTCAAGGAGAATGGAAAGCTTCCTGCAAACGGATTTGTTGTAAAAACCATAGTTACTACTGAGCTTACAAGAGCTATAGCTAAGAATTACGATGTTGAACTGCTAGAAGTGCTTACTGGTTTTAAGTTTATTGGTGAACAAATCAAGTTAAGAGACGAAGAAGGAGACCAGAAGTACCTGTTTGGGTTTGAGGAGAGCTATGGATATCTAGCTGGTACTAACGTTAGAGATAAGGATGCTGTCGTTGCATCAATGCTTATTGCTGAAATGGCTGCTTATTACAAGCTAAAAGGTATGTCACTTTATGATGCTCTTATTAGCCTTTTTGAAAAATACGGATATTATCTCGAAGGTATCAATTCCTTTACGCTTGAAGGCAAAGATGGCTTGACCAAGATCAAGGATGCCATGAAGAGTATGAGAAATACCAAATACAGTAGCTTTGGAGACTTCAAGATAAAAGCAATTAGAGATTATCAAAATGGCATTAGAACTATAATCGCGAATGGCATTGTTGAAAAGCTTACTTTACCTGAATCGGATGTTTTATATTTTGAGACCGAAGATGGTTCTTGGTTCTGCGTTAGACCTTCAGGTACCGAACCTAAAATAAAGATTTATTACGGGGTATCGGAAAAAACTCTAGAGCTTGCAAAGAAAAAATTGCAGAACCTCACAAATAGTGTTCTAGAGACTGTAAAGCCGTTATTGTAAAACAGCGATTTGGCTTAAGGCTGAGCTATTTATTAAGAAGTTGATTATTTATATAAAATAAAAGTTTATGCTTATAAAAGGAACTACAGATAATTGGCATATTGCAAAAATCTGTAGTTCTTCTTTTTTACGAAACTTTAATGACATTTGAGTTCTTATTATAATAGCCATACATTACATTATATATAAAATTGCACCTTCCGCAGTCCTTTGCTTTTTGTGAGTGGGTGCATTTCTGGTATAGTTCTCGGTCTATTCCAGCACACAGGTAACAGGGGATATCACCGCAGCTGCTTCCAAACATTATTCCTTCTAGAGCCTCTAGCCTTATAATACTATTATTTATGCTCACAGAAAGGAAGTTTCGGAAGTATTCATCACAATTCAGGCTTTCAAAGTTTGAACAAGGGACTTTAAACAACCAAGGAACTTCGTCTTGAGCATAAAAATAGTTACTTGATCGTGCAATATCATTATCAGGAACAATACAGGGTAGTAAATCGCTGCAAGGGGTATGCTGGTTATTGGTACATTGATACTTATGAGTAATCTTGCTATAGGATAGCTTTTTACAGAAAACGCAGGAAGTAAACGAAGATATCTTATTTTTATAGTACAATTTGGAGCCGAAAATCATTTTATAGTATAAGCGATATATTATATCGGATGATATTAAGTCAGTATTTTTAAGAAACCTGATGAAACCATTAATTTTATCTTTTTTAATTGTCATAAATTAACACCCCCATTTAATTTTAACACCAATGTTATTAAACCTCGCTATATTTCCCGGTTTTTGAACTTTTTGTACTAAACATTTTTGAGAGATGAAGCCGGCTACAGCAACTTTGCCAAGCATATTTCTTGTGTTATAATGATAAATAAGTTGTCACAAAGCAAGATATTGAAAGGGAATAAGTCTATAATGAATAATTTCGTTCATCTTCACGTTCATACAGAATATAGCCTGCTAGATGGTGCAAACAGAATATCCGACCTTATTCAGAGAGTCAAAGAACTCGGTATGGATAGCATTGCAATTACTGACCATGGCGTTATGTATGGAGTGGTTGATTTTTATAAAGAAGCTAAAGCAAATGGAATAAAGCCTATTTTAGGCTGTGAAATATATACTGCAAAAAGAAGCAGATTTGATAAGCAGGCAGGGAGAGATTCCGATTATGGACATCTCGTATTGCTTGCAAAGAATAATATTGGCTACAAGAATCTTATGAAAATCGTTTCAATTGGGTTTACCGAAGGATATTATTACAAGCCCAGAGTTGATTTTGAAACGCTAGAAAAGTACTCCGAAGGAATTATAGCGCTCAGTGCCTGCCTTTCGGGAGATATTCCTACCGCGATTTTAAACAATGATTATGATAAGGCCGTGGAGCTGGCTAATAGGTTTAACAATATTTTTGGAAAGGGCAATTTTTATCTGGAACTACAGTACAATGGAATAGCTGAGCAAAATCTTGTAAACCAGCAGCTCATTAAGCTCTCGAGAGAGCTTGAGATTCCTTTGGTGGCTACTAATGACGTACATTTTTTAACAAGAGAATCATCAAAGCCACATGAAATATTAATGTGCATTCAGACTGGTAAGACAATTAATGATGATAACAGAATGAAGTTTAATACTGATGAGGTATATGTAAAATCTCCTGATGAAATGCGTTCCAATTTTGAAAATGTGCCTGAAGCTTTGGAGAATACTGTAAAAATAGCGCAGCAGTGCAATGTTGAACTGGAATTTGGAAAGCTTCATTTACCTGCATTTGATGTTCCGGAAGGGTATGCACCCTTTGAATACCTCAAAATGCTATGCTTAAAGGGGTTATCTGAACGATATGGGGAAGAACATGATGCAGAAATTGATAATAGACTTTTGTACGAACTGGATGTTATCGAGAAAATGGGTTATGTTGACTATTTCTTGATTGTTTGGGATTTTATCAGATACGCCAGAGAAAATGATATCATGGTTGGACCGGGCAGAGGTTCTGCTGCTGGTAGCCTTGTTTCCTATTGCTTGGGTATAACCAGTATTGACCCGTTGAAATACAATTTGCTCTTTGAGCGCTTCTTGAATCCTGAAAGAATAAGCATGCCGGATATAGATATAGACTTCTGTTATGAAAGAAGGCAGGAGGTAATTGACTATGTTGTCAGGAAATACGGTAAGGACAAGGTTGCTCAGATTATTACGTTTGGAACAATGGCCGCTAGAGGAGCAATCCGAGATGTAGGACGTGCCCTTGACATACCTTATTCTGATGTTGACCAAATAGCAAAGATGATTCCTTTTGCAATCGGAATGACAATTAATAAGGCATTGGACCTTAATCCGGAGCTAAAGAAGAAATACGATGAGAACGAGCAAATTGCAGAACTCATTGACTATGCTTTGAGCTTGGAAGGAATGCCAAGGCATGCTTCAACTCATGCCGCGGGTGTTGTTATATCAAAGGATCCAATTGTGGAATACGTACCGCTCCAATTAAATGAAAGCAGCGTTACTACTCAATTTCCCATGACTTTGTTAGAAGAACTGGGCCTTTTGAAGATGGATTTTCTTGGGCTGAGAACGCTTACTGTTATTAGGGATGCCGTACATCTGGCCGAGCACTCCTCCGGCAAGGAGATTGATATCAACAAAATTGACTATGATGACATTGAAGTATATAAAATGATCGGAGAAGGTCGTACAGCTGGGATATTTCAGCTTGAAAGTGCTGGAATGACACAGTTTATGAAGGAATTGCAGCCCAGCTCCCTAGAAGACATAATTGCGGGAATATCTTTATACAGACCAGGGCCGATGGATCAAATTCCAAGATATATTAAAAATAAGAATAATCATAAGCTCATCAAATACCATCATCCTCTTTTGGAGAATATCCTTAATGTTACCTATGGCTGTATGGTATATCAGGAGCAGGTAATGCAGATTGTACGTGAACTAGCAGGGTACTCAATGGGTAGATCGGACCTTGTTAGACGTGCAATGTCAAAAAAGAAGATTTCTGTCATGGAACAGGAAAGAAAAAACTTTATTTATGGGATAACTGAAGAAGATGGTACTGTTGTTGTCAAAGGCGCCATTAACAACGGTGTAGATGAAATAACTGCAAATAAAATATTTGATGAAATGATGGACTTTGCTAGCTATGCGTTCAATAAATCCCATGCAGCAGCATATGCAGTAGTTGCTTATCAGACTGCCTGGCTCAAGAGGTACTATCCCGTAGAGTTTTTGGCAGCTTCTCTCAATAGTTTTTTAGGAAGCAGCGATAAGGTATCTCAATATGTTAATGAGTGTAAGCAGATGAATATACAGGTGCTTCCTCCTGACATCAATGAGAGTAGCGTGAAATTTACTGTTTCTGATGGCAAGATACGCTTTGGACTAGCCGCTGTAAAAAATGTAGGAGAAAATGCCATATTGGCAATAAAGCAGGAAAGAGAGCTCAATGGCAAATTTATTTCCTTTATGGATTTTTGCCAAAGGGTAGAAGGACGAGAGATAAATAAGAGGTGCATAGAAAGTCTAATCAAAAGTGGTGCATTTGATTCTTTGAAGATATTCAGATCCAAGCTCATTGCTGTTTATGAGAAGTTTCTTGACAGTATTGGACAGGCTAGAAAAAAGCATATGGAAGGCCAGCTTTCTATTTTTGATATGATGCCAGAGAAAGAGGAGGCCCTAGTTGAAGATTATCCAGATATAGAAGAATATCCCCAAAAGGTACTTCTTGCAATGGAAAAAGAGATGTTAGGACTATTTGTCTCAGGTCACCCATTAAGTGAATATCAGAAAATTCTCAAGGAAAATGTCAGTCTCTACAGTATAGATTTGATTCAGAGCGGCGAAGATCAAGGTATTGAAGAAGGCCTATCAGATACAAAGTTAAGTGATAATATGAGAGTTATCGTTGGTGGTATTGTCACATCAAGAAAGACTAAAACTACCAAGAGTAACAGCCTGATGGCATTTGTTGCACTTGAGGATTTATTTGGAACTATGGAGTTGATTGTATTCCCTGCGATTTTTGAGAGGTATTCCTATCTACTAGAAACAGAGAATATAATCGCTGTCAAGGGTAGGATTAGTATAAAAGAGGACGAGCAGCCAAAGATTATCTGTGAAGAGGTAGTCCCTATCAAGGATGCCCCATTGCTTGCATCTTCTCAATCCTCTGGAGGCAGACAAAGAGGAGAACACAGAAATGGCAATACCGGAACACAAAACAAAGCAACAGCTGAAAATCAGAAAGGGATTTATATCAGGTTTCCTCAACAACTAGAGAGGCAACAGGCTTCATCATTAAGGGCACTTTTTAGATATTTTGCGGGAAATATACCCACATATATTATGCGATGTGGTGAGACTCAATACAAACGTCTAGAAAGTGCATACTGGGTTAGCATTAATGATACTTTCCTGGATGAGCTTTATAAAAGATTTGGGAAAGAAAATGTAGAAATTAAACAGTAGTCCTACTTTATAATGAAATTATTGATTTTTAATGCAAAATAATATAATATTAGTTTCGACAAGTGATATTTGGAAGGATGGACTATAAATATGGACAACCTTGAAGATAAGATTTCTGGAGAATATGTGGCTGTTAAAGCTCAAGACAATGGTGTAACAATTATTGGCCTTACCAGAGGCCGTGATACCAAGTTCCACCACACAGAAAAACTAGATAGGGGAGAGGTATTACTGGCTCAGTTTACAGAAAATACTTCTGCTATTAAAATACGTGGTAAGGCTACTATTTATTGTAAATATGGAACAATTCAATGCGGAGAATAACAATGGAAAGGTAGTGTTGACATAATGTGGACAGTTGTTTATATGGCTCAGAGCAAAGATGTTGCCAACCAACTTCAAGAGATTTTGTCTAAAGAAGGTATTTTAGTTAAATTAAGAGCAATTAGCAAAAATGTTGAAAATAATGATAATTATTTTGAAGTACTTGTACCGGAAGCTGAAATAGAAGAGGCGCATAGTGTTATCATTGAAAAAGGTTATTAATAAAAAGTCCTCGTGCATCACATCTGCTCGAGGGTTTTTATTATTTAGTACAACATGAGAGGAAAGCAGCAATGTTTTACGTTGACACCAGGCTTATTGTAAGATATGCGGAAACAGACAGGATGGGAATAGTACACCATTCAAATTATCCTGTTTGGTTTGAAGCTGGCAGAACAGAGTTTATTAAAAAATGGGGATATACTTATTCCGATATTGAAGAAAAAGGATTAATGCTCCCTTTATTAGAGCTAAAAGCAAAATATATTAGCCCTGCTATTTACGAGGATATTATAGTTGTTAGAACAAGTGTAAAGGATTTTTCCAAAACGAAGCTCATTTTCTATTATGAGGTCTATAAGGAAGAAAACCTAAATAAGCCTATTACTACAGGGGAAACAATGCATGTATGGACAAATACAAATCTTAAACCTATTAATCTCAGTAAAGTAGATCCAGAGCTTTATAATACTATATACCATAATGCTTCTTGTGAAAATGACAACATATAGTATTTGCTTGCATTATGGTAATGGTTTGTGGTAAACTAAGTTTGCTTTTTATTCCATTTTCATGGTAATCAGGTGGTGAGTTGGTGACAAAGAATATTCCGAATATATTAACAGCATTAAGACTCTTAATGGTTCCTTTCATGGGCTACTTTTTATTTGTGGAGAATTACACTACGGGTATCATTTTATTTACAGCAGGTGGAGCTACCGATGTACTGGATGGGTACATAGCAAGAAAGTATAATCTTGTTACAAAATGGGGAAAAGTATTTGATCCTTTAGCTGATAAATTAATGCAAATCACAGCACTTGTTTTGCTAACATATCATCAGTTAATTCCCATAATAGTTCCAATTATAGTAGTGGCAAAGGAATTTTTGATGATGTTAGGTGGAATAATGCTGTATAAAAAGGGAAAAACAGTTATCGGTGCGAACTGGTACGGAAAAATGGCAACTGTTATTTTCTATTTTGCAATATTAGCAACCATAATATTTAAGATGGACTTAAGTATTAATAAGTTTACTACTTCTGCAGCAAATTTTTCTATTGGCTTAGCGGTATTATGTACGTTGTTTGCCTTTGTAATGTATGTTGTCATATATGTTAAGATTTCTAGGAATTATCACGATAGTCACAGCAATACTAATATTTAATACTGTAATTTGCTTATATAGGGTACACTTTATGTGTACCTTAAATATTATTGGAGAAGAAAATGTTTGGATATGTTACCCCGGAAAAACCGGAATTAAAAATAAGAGAATATGATGTTTATAAGGCTTATTATTGTGGGGTTTGCAAATCAATCGGTAAAAGACATGGGCATATAAAAAGGATGACTTTAACATATGATGCAGCTTTTATGGCGCTATTGCTAGGTTCTGCCTTAAACGTTGGCACAACACTTACAAAAGAAAGATGCTTTGTGCATCCTTCAAAGAAGTTTTTCGTAACAAAAAATGAAATTATTGATTATGCATCCGACATAAATATAATTCTTGCGTATCTTAATTTGAAAGATAAGTGGAATGATGATAAATCGGTTTTAGCAGCTTCAGGTATGCTGGCACTTAAAAAAGTTTATAAAAAGTTAACAACAGTTTATCCTGACAAGTGTGCTATAATAAATCAGAGAATAAATGAACTATCAACTTTAGAGAAAAATAAATGCGATTCCATTGATATGGCGTGTGAACCCTTTGCCAAACTGATGGAGTCTGTTTTGGATTATGATGCTATTGATGATAAATCAAGACAAGTACTCAGATGGATGGGCTATAATATTGGGAAATGGATTTATTTGATTGATGCATATGATGATTTGGAGGATGACTTTAAATCAGGTAGCTATAACCCTATATTAATGCAATATAAGTTTGATGGTAAAGATATACTCCAATTTAAAAAGACAATAGAAAAAGATATAGAATTTATTCTACTATACTGCTTAAGTGAGGCTTCAAAAGCATTTGAGCTGCTTGGATGTAAAGAGAACAAGGAAATTTTAGAAAATATACTCTACATGGGTATGCTTAGAAAAACTGAGAAAATAATGTGTAAGAGGAGTTGTGGAAAAGATGAGAAATCCATATGAGGTGCTAGGCATCAAAGAGGGTGCATCTGAAGAAGAAATAAAAAAAGCATATAGAGAACAAGTTAAGAAGTATCATCCTGATCAATATCAGGATAATCCACTATCAAAGCTTGCTGAGGAGAAACTGAAAGAAGTAAATCAGGCTTATGAGTATTTAAGCTCAAAGGGGCAAACTTCTAAATCCAGTAATGGTTGGTCAGGCAGAAGTGGTTTTAACGGACAAACTAATGCTAGTAATTATGGCGGTGGAAACTCTGGAGGTTCTGAGACTTTTAGGCAGATTAGAATGCACATCAACAATGGTAACGTATCTGCAGCTGAATCATTGCTAGAAAATGAGCCAACTAGAAATGCTGAATGGTTCTATCTAAAAGGTCTTATTTTTATGAAAAAGGGCTGGTACAATGAAGCAATAATGAATATAAGACAAGCAGTAAATATGGACCCTTCAAATTATGAATATAGAGATACTCTTAATAGACTCAACACAAATAATAATATGTACAGGGGCAATGCTTATGGCAGAGGTTATGGTCAGGGAATGAGTTTCTGTGATTGTTGTACTACTCTTTGGTGTGCCGATTCCTGCTGTGAATGTTGTGGCGGTGATATAATATCCTGCTGTTAAGCAAGAAAGGAATAGTCCAATGAGAGAAAGAACTCAAGTAAAAAAGTTAGCTCTAAGCGGTATACTGTTGGCTTTTGCAATTATATGTGTTTTTCTTGCGGCCAGCCTTCCTACCAGCAGACTAACATTTTATGCACTTAGCTCTTTATTTCTGTCAGTTATTATTATAGAGTCGGGGTTAAAGCTTGCGTGGGCGTTCTATATAGCATCCAGCCTTTTATCGGTAGTTCTTGTTCCAAGGTTGGGGGTTATACCCTATATAGTATTCTTTGGAATATACGGGCTAATAAAATTTTATTCTGAGAAGACTCATAATAGGATATTTGAATATATAATTAAGATTATTTATTTTAATATATGCTTGTTTTTGGGTTTGTTTTTTGCAAAAGAGTTTTTACTTAGTGAAGCACAAATCGAACTACCTTTGATAATTTTAGCTATCGGGTTGGAGCTTGTATTCTTTATTTATGATTATGTTTATACCTTGTTTATTAGATTTTATTCCGCAAGGCTTAGACCGAGGCTCAAAATCTGAGGCAATGCTGAGAAATAAATTGATAAAAACCTCCTCTCGTATTACAATATTTGTAAAATGAGCGGAGGTTTTTTATGTCACCAGCATTTTCTTATTCCATTGCAGTTTTTGTCATTATTCTTATCTCAGGATGTGCCGTAAACCTGTTACCTCAGCACTATGTGTTTCAGCTAATTGGAATTGCATTCTTCTTTACATATATCTTAATAAACAGTGCAATACTTTTTGAAAGTACCGCAGAAGTTACATTCAAAATGCTATTCTATCGCTCTTTACCGCTATTGTTTGGTATTTCAGCATGTTTAATATCCATGACCTTAGGTTTTTGGATTTTCCCTGCCATCCGTGAAAGGATAAGAGATTGAGTCTAAGGAATTAGGAGAATCAATAGAGTTAGACATTAAAGAACTAAAGAATTAAGGGATTAAGAATTAATAGAATTAAAAGTTTCCCTCTATGAAAAGTAAGAGATTCCAGATTTATCAAAAAAGAGAATATACCTAGGTTCCATAATGTGATATAATATTGGGTGATTTGTGTACTAGCCTTAATCACCCTTTTATTTTATCTAAATATAAGATATATTATAACAAGGCATATTATGTTTTATGAAATGGTTAGTTGGATAATAAATATTCAATTTAGAATCTATATAATTTGGGAAAGGACGGGATAAATAATGAATGAAAAAGTTAAAGATATAGCTGTCAGAATAAAGGGCTTAAGGTTACTTGCAGGAGTCTCAGAGGAGGAAGTCGCAAAATCAATAAGCATTAACCTGCAGGAATATTTAAAGTATGAAAATGCAGAGGACGATATTCCCGTCAGTATTTTATATGAAATCGCAGATTATTATCATGTGGATATGACTGAGATAATGACAGGAACTTCACCAAAGCTTCATGATATTTGCTATGTCAAAAAAGGTGAAGGGTTGAAGGTGGAAAGGTATGACCAATACAGCTTTGAAAGCTTAGCCTATAAATATTCCAATAGAAAAATTGAGCCTATGGTTGTTGTACTCGATCCAAACAATAATCCGGAGATGGTTTCTCATAAAGGCCAAGAATTCAACTATTGTTTGGAGGGAAGGATGAAAGTAATTATTGGTAAAGAGCACTATGTACTAGAATCGGGGGATTCTCTTTACTTCACATCCACAATACCACACAAGATGCTTGCACTCGATGGCAAGGAAGCAAAATTTATCACAATAATACTACTTTAAAATAAAGCTGGAGGCAATACATATGGGTTACGAAGCACTATACTTAAAACAAACAGAATTTACTTCCTATGAGGACTTTTGCGAGAATTTTAAACTTAATATACCAGAGAACTTCAACTTTGCGTATGATATAATAGATAGGTATGCTATTGAGCAGCCTGAGAGGCTTGCTTTGGTTTGGTGCGATGACAATGGGCAAGAGAAAAAGTTTACATTTAGTGACCTTAAGTACTGGTCTGACAAAACGGCAAACTTTCTTGTGTCCAAGGGAATTAAAAAAGGCGATAAGATAATGCTTATATTAAAGAGAAGATACGAATTCTACTTCTTTGCATTTGCAATATCCAAAATTGGCGCCATATTTATTCCTTCTACCAATCAGCTAATGAAAAAGGACATAGTTTACAGAAATAACGCTGCAGAGGTTAAGGCAATTGTTGCATTTAATGAAGGGGAGATTATCGAACATGTTGAATCAGCAAAGGCAGAATCTCCAACTGTAGAAAATTTCATATTAGTGTGCGGATATAAACAGGGGTGGATAGATTACAATTCTGAGATCAGCGATACATCCAGTGAATGGACAAGGCCTGAGGGAGATAAAAACACGTACAATAATGATACCATGATTATTTATTTCACATCTGGTACCACTGCAATGCCTAAAATGACAGTACATGATTTTACTTACCCCCTTGGTCACATTGTAACCGCAAGATATTGGCAGAGAGTACAAGAGAATGGCTTGCACATTACCGTTGCCGATTCTGGCTGGGCAAAGTTCGCATGGGGTAAGCTTTATGGTCAATGGATTTGCGGAGCTGTTCAGTTTGTCTATGATATGGATAGGTTTGATCCTATTAAGCTGCTAGAAAAGCTTGAAAAGTACGAGGTTAAAACCTTCTGCGCTCCTCCTACGATATATAGATTTTTACTTCAGCACGATATTACAAATTATGATCTGTCAAAGCTGGTTCACTGTTCTACTGCAGGTGAGCCACTCAATCCTGAGATATTCAATAGGTTTAAAAAGCTAACAGGTATTCCAATCCTTAATGGGTTTGGTCAGACCGAAACCACTGTTTTGGTTGCAAATTTTGAATGGTTGGATATTGACCCAGGTGCAATGGGCAAACCAAATCCTGCTTACCATATTGATGTTGTGGATGAGTTCGGAAAATCATGTCCTGCAGGTGAAGAAGGAGAGCTAGTTATAAGAGATGTGGATATAAATAAGCCAGCCGGATTATTTAGCAGCTATTACAAGGATAAAACTGCTACAGACAAGGTATGGTATGATGGTATGTATCATACTGGTGATGTTGTTTATAGAGATGAGCATGGCTATTTGTGGTTTGTTGGAAGAAATGATGATGTTATTAAGGCTTCTGGATACAGAATCAGTCCTTTTGAGGTTGAAAGTGCTTTGATTGAGCACCCCGCTGTTCTTGAGTGTGCTGTTACTGGTGCACCTGATGCAGTAAGAGGTACTGTAGTAAAGGCTACTGTTGTTCTTGCAAAGTCCTATACACCATCAGAGGAATTAAGTAAGGATATTCAAACATACGTTAAAAATGTTACTGCCCCATATAAATATCCACGAATTATTGAATTTGTTGATGAATTACCAAAGACTATTGGTGGAAAAATAAAAAGGGCACAGCTTAGAAATGAAGATAAGGCAAAATTTGAAGCTAGGCAAGAATAATTGTCCTATGCTTTGAGTGGCCTTAAGAAAGGAATTTGGTTTTACAATAGATGAATGAGAAAACTCAAAGAGTATTAGAATTTGATAAAATTATTAATCAGCTATCAAAACTTACAGCATCTGAATTGGGGAGAGAGCTCGTTACAGAGCTTTCTCCTCAAACTGATTTAAATAAAGTAAATGATTTGCTCAAGGAGACAAACGATGGTGTTAGCTGCGTGATGAGAAGGGGTTCCCCTCCACTCGGCGGAATATCTGACATCAGAGCAAGCTTGAAACGCCTTGATATTGGCGGAGTACTTAACACAGCAGAGCTTATGAGAATTGGTGGTGTCCTGAGAGCAGCAAGAAGACTGAAGAATTATGCAAGTGATAAAATAGAAGATGTTAACAGTAATGTTGTAAATGAGCTTATCAGTTGTCTTGAATCCAATGTAAGGCTGGAACAAAAAATAGAACAGTGCATTATTTCGGAGGATGAGATTTCTGATAATGCAAGCAGCACTCTTAGTCACATCAGAAGGCAGATTAGAGAGCAACAGGCCTCAATAAAGGACAAGCTAAACGATATTATAAGGTCTAGCAAATATTCCAAGTATATTCAGGAATCTGTAGTAACAATGCGTGGCGACAGGTATGTAATACCAGTCAAACAGGAGCATAAAGGCGATATTCCTGGTCTTGTACACGACTCTTCAGCAAGCGGAGCAACACTTTTCATAGAACCAATGGGTGTTGTTGAAGCCAATAATAATATCAAACAACTCACTATCAAAGAACAGATAGAGATAGACAGGATTTTGGCAGAGCTTTCAGCAGATGCCGCACTTATTCTGCCACAACTCAATGCAAATATGAGTATTATGGCAAGGCTGGACTTTATTTTTGCAAAGTCCAAGCTGGCAATAGACTTGAATTGCTTCTGTCCAATAATGAACGATAAAGGTAGAATTGTTATTAAAAAAGGCAGACATCCTCTACTTGACCCCAAAAAGGTTGTCCCAATAGACTTTTGGATTGGAGATAAATTTCATACCCTTATTATTACTGGTCCAAATACCGGTGGTAAGACTGTGTCACTAAAAACAGTTGGACTTTTTACTCTAATGGCACAAAGTGGGCTGCATGTCCCTGCTAATGATGGTACAGAGCTCAGTGTATATGGAAGAGTGTTTGCAGATATTGGTGATGAGCAAAGCATAGAACAAAGTCTCAGTACCTTTTCTTCTCATATGAAAAATATTGTGGGCATCCTGGGCAATGTAAACAGCAAGAGTTTAGTACTGTTTGACGAACTTGGAGCAGGCACCGACCCGACAGAAGGTGCTGCACTTGCTATGTCCATACTGGAATGCCTGCATCAGATTGGAGCTACATCTGTAGCAACAACTCACTATAGTGAGCTTAAGGTATATGCCATTTCAACTCCAGGGGTGGAAAATGGGTCATGCGAATTTGATGTTGAGACACTTAGACCTACCTACAAATTACTGATAGGTGTACCTGGGAAAAGCAACGCATTTGCTATTTCAAGCAGGCTTGGGCTAACTGATGATATTATTGAGCGTGCAAAAGAATTTTTATCGCAAGAAGATATCCGCTTTGAAGACGTGTTATTGAGCATAGAAAAGAATCGCAGTGAAGCTGAACGAGAGAAAATGAGGGCGGAAAGCTATAGACTTGAAGCTGAGAGGCATAAAAAGGACCTTGAAGACCAAAAGAGAAGGATAGCATCACAACGAGAAAATGAGCTTAGGAAAGCACGGGAGGAAGCCAGAAAAGTCCTTGTTGATGCTAGAAACCAGGCAGAGGAACTCATGTCTGAGATGAAGAGACTTGCAAAGGAACAGGAAGAGGCTGAGCTCAAACGTCAGACTGAAGAGCTTCGCCAGAAGGTAAGCAGAAGCATAAACAGCTTGGATGATTGCCTTGTTGAATCCATTATGCCAAAGCAAGGTTTGGTAAAACCGCCTAAAAACCTCAAGCCTGGGGACTCTGTGCTGATTGTGAATTTAAATCAAAAGGGTACGGTTATAAATGTTCCCGATAAAAATGGTGAGGCTATAGTTCAGGCCGGAATAATGAAAATAAACGTTCATGTTTCAAATCTTAAAGTTATTGAGGAACAAAAACCTCAGGGCGGTGCTAGAACAGGCATTGGAAAGATTGGAGTTTCAAAGGCGCAAAGCATGTCTATTGAGTTGGACGTTAGGGGAAAAATGCTAGATGAGGCAGTTGAAGCGGTGGAAAAGTATTTAGATGATGCGTATATTTCCAGACTAAAGGAAGTAACAATAATTCATGGGAAGGGAACGGGTGCCCTACGCAGCGGTATTCAATCCCACTTAAGAGGACATCCTCATGTTAGTAGTTTTAGGCTTGGCCGCTTAGGTGAAGGCGAGAATGGTGTTACAGTTGTTGAATTAAAGTAAATTACTAAAGGTTGACAATTTAAACACAGTAAATTAGAATTAGTATGGTTTTTTAGAATTTTTACATTCTAAATGTATTAGGAATTATGAAGGAGAATATTTGTGAATATTAGACAGGACGTAAGAAATATTGCAATAATCGCTCACGTTGACCATGGTAAGACTACATTAGTCGATGCTATGCTTAGACAGAGTGGAATATTTAGGGAAAATGAAGCAATCGCTGAAAGAGTAATGGACTCCAATGACCTTGAAAAGGAAAGAGGAATTACTATATTAGCAAAAAATACTGCTGTAAACTATAACGGAATCAAAATCAATATTGTTGATACCCCAGGTCATGCTGACTTTGGAGGAGAGGTGGAACGTGTACTTAAAATGGTTGATGGCGTTCTTCTCCTGGTTGATGCATTTGAAGGTGCAATGCCACAGACAAGATTTGTTCTCAAGAAAGCATTATCCCTCAATCTAAAGCCAATAGTTGTTGTCAATAAGATTGACAGGCCAGAGGCTAGACCTGATGAGGTGGTTGATGAGATACTTGAGTTGTTTATAGAATTAGGAGCCGATGATGACCAGCTTGAATTCCCAGTTGTCTATGCTTCCTCCAGAGAAGGCTTTGCTGTTTGTGATTTGGGTGGAGAGAGAATTGACCTTAAGCCGCTTTTTGAAATGATAGTGGACAAGGTACCGGCACCTAAAGGTGAATTTGATGAAACGCTACAAATGCTTGTTTCAAATATAGATTATGATGAGTATGTTGGACGAATTGCTATTGGCAGGGTTGATAGAGGAGTAATAAAGCTCAACCAGCAGGCAATAATCTGCAAAAAAGAAGGAACTCAGCTTAATGCTAGAATTACTAAGTTATATACCTTTGAAGGACTAAAGAGGGTTGAGTCTCCTGAAGGTAGAGTTGGAGATATAGTTGCTGTATCTGGTGTAGGAGACGTTACAATAGGAGACACAATATGTGATGTTGGTGCACCTGACCCATTGCCTTTTGTAGCTATTGATGAGCCAACATTATCTATGACCTTCTCGGTTAATAACAGCCCATTTGCGGGTAGAGAGGGCACTTTTGTAACCTCAAGACACCTGAGAGACAGGCTGTTCAAAGAGCTTGAGACAAATGTAAGTCTTAAGGTTGAAGAAACTGAGTCTGCTGATTCTTTTGAAGTATCAGGAAGAGGAGAATTGCATCTTTCTATATTGATTGAAACTATGAGAAGACAGGGCTATGAGTTCCAGGTCTCAAAACCCTCTGTAATATACAAGGAAGTTGATGGAGTACAGATGGAACCTATCGAATACCTTATGATTGATGTGCCAGAGGACTTCATGGGTGTTGTTATGGAGAAGCTAGGACAGCGTAAGGCTGAAATGGTTAATATGACTTCTGCTAATCAGGGCTATATGAGATTGGAATTCACCATTCCTGCAAGAGGTTTAATAGGCTACCGTTCAGAATTTATGACCGATACAAAGGGTAACGGTATCTTAAATCATGTATTCCATAGCTACGAGGAATACAAAGGAGATATCCCTACAAGAACAAGGGGCTCTATGGTTGCTTGGGAAGATGGAGATGCGGTTACCTATGGTCTTTATAATGCCCAGGAAAGAGGTACCTTGTTTATCAGCCCTGGAACAAAGGTTTATGAGGGGATGATAGTAGGGGAGAATGCAAGATATGATGACATTGTTGTAAATGTTTGCAAGAAGAAGCATGTTACAAATATGAGAGCATCGGGGTCAGATGACGCACTGAGATTAACCCCGCCTACTGTACTAAGTCTTGAGCAGGCTTTGGAGTTTATTGCCGATGATGAATTGGTAGAGATAACTCCAAAGAACATTAGACTTAGGAAAAGGGTCCTAAATAGTGAAATGAGGGCTAAAATCAAGAGTAAAATGTAGCTCATTTTGTGGACAAAGAACTAAAACAATAATATAGTTATTAGTAGGGCATAGTTTGATAGGAATGGAGTTAATCAGTGATGAGGAGAAAATTACTAGTTGCTTTGATAGGATTAACCTCGGTACTACTGGGTATTCTTCTGTCGGTACCAAAGCTTGTTAGATTTGTTGGTACAATTCTGCAGGGGTTTAATGCCAGTTTCGGAGGGTGGAACATCTTTTTAACGGTTTTGGGGTTTATATTTATATTCTTTGGAATATTTGTGATTTCTGCAGGACTCAAAAGGTGGTCATTTATTCTTGCATCAATATGCGTATTTGTAATAATGGGTGGAATATTGGCCTTTTATTCGTATAAAGGTACCTTGTCTACTACAGGCCTTGATGATTTGACTAAAGAGGATATCGTAATACCTACAGGAAGTGCAATTACTGTTGAAATACCTATGGGTTCAAATACATCCCAAATTGCTGACATTCTCTATGAGAAGGGTGTTATTACAAATACAAAAATATTTGGTATAATATCAAAATTAAACGGCTTTGATGGAAGATATATGGCTGGAACTCATTATGTAAGCAAAAACCTTGACTTTAATTCATTAATGGTTATATTAACCGGTAAACCGGAGAGTGTGCAGATCATGCTTAGAGAGGGTCTGACATACAAGCAAATGGTCAGTGAATTTGTTAAAAAGGGCATAGTTACAGAAGATGAGTTGAATAGAGCAATGAAGTACGAGAAGTATGACTATGATTTTGTAAAACAGATTAAGAATCTTAACAATAGAGAGTATATGCTCGAAGGGTATTTGTTCCCTGATACCTATGAATTTGGTATGGGTGCAGATGCCAAGACTGTTATTAATGTAATGCTCACAAACTTTAATAATAAGATTAAACCTGAGTACTACACGCGTGCCAAGGAACTTGGTATGACTATGGATAAGATTATTACTTTAGCTTCTATTATTGAAAGAGAGACAAATAGCGAAAGGGATATGCCTATTGTATCCGCTGTATTCCATAAGAGGTTGAAGGATCCTAAATTCAAGAAGCTAGAGTCATGTGCTACAATACAGTACATTTATCTTAACCAGACTGGCCAGACAAAGCCTGTAATAACTTATGATGATACCAGGATGGACAATCCGTATAACACGTATCTACATGAGGGACTACCCCCTGGACCTATATGCAATCCAGGAGAAAAGGCGATTTTGGCAGCGCTTTATCCAGATGAAGAGACAAACTACGCATTCTTCCTTGCACCTGGTGATGGAACTACTATATTTAGCAAGACATATGCAGAACATCAAGCAGCAATGAAGAAGTATGGATTGGCAAAATAAATAATAGCTCATTACAGGATGTGGTTTTAACTGCATCCTGTAATTATATATATGGGCATAAAAAGGTTTAATTTTTAGCAAAAGAGGGATATAGATTTGATAAATCATGACTATATTACGGAGTATATAAGGAATACTATAAAAAAGAATGATGGTTTACTTTTGGAACTAGAACAATATGCAGCAGAAAATCATGTTCCTATAATTCAACCAGAGGTATCTGCTCTTATGAGAGTAATTGGTAATGTGCATAAGCCCAAGAAGCTTCTTGAGGTCGGAACTGCAATCGGGTATTCGTCAATTCTTTTCTCTGAATTCTTGAGCCAAGGTGGTATTATTGATACTATTGAGCGAAACGATGCCATGCTTGAACAGGCAAATCTGAACATCAGAAAAGCTGGGCTTAAGGACACAATTAATGTTATAGCTGGAGATGCTATTGAGGTGCTTGCATGCCTTAACAAGAATTATGATATGATATTTCTAGATGCTGCAAAGGGACAATACAATGAATTCCTCGAGCACAGTAAAAGGATGCTTAACAAGGGAGGTCTATTGGTATCAGACAATGTTTTATATAAGGGAATGATTGCAACTGACACCCTTGTGGTAAGAAGGAAAAAGACTATAGTTAACAGAATGCGTACATTTTTACATGACTTATGTCAAGATGAGGACTTTGAAACAAGCATTATCCCAATAGGGGATGGAGTAGCGCTTAGCTACCGGAAGTAAAAGAGGCGATATCATGGCAATAAACATGGTGATTGGAATGGCAATTTAAGTGGTAATTATTTTGGATATAAACATGGCAGTTAATATGGCAATATGAGTAGCAAAATATATTAATCAATAATTTATTAAAACGAGAGGCAAATATGGAGAAGATTGAGTTATTGGCACCGGCAGGCAATCTTGAAAAACTCAAGATGGCGATTTTATATGGAGCAGATGCAGTGTATATTGGAGGGCAACGTTTTGGGCTTCGTGCATCCGCTGACAATTTTTCACCTGAGCAGATGAAGGAGGGCGTAGAGTTTGCACATAAAAGGGGTGCTAAAGTCTATGTTACGGTAAATATTATTCCTCATAACCATGACTTGGTAGGGCTTCCACAGTATATAAAGCAGCTTGAGGAAATAGGCGTGGATGCAATTATTGTATCCGACCCAGGTATATTCTCTATTGCAAGAGAAGTTTCACCTGATATGGAGATTCATATTAGCACCCAGGCCAATAATACAAACTATAAAAGTGCAGAGTTTTGGTATAAGCTAGGTGCAAAAAGGGTAGTTGTAGCACGAGAACTATCTTTTGATGAAATACGTGAGATCAAGGACAAAACCCCGCAGGGTTTAGATATAGAAGCATTTGTACATGGTGCAATGTGTATTTCTTACTCAGGCAGGTGTCTCTTGAGCAACTATATGACGGGGCGTGATTCAAATAAAGGTGCCTGTTCTCATCCCTGCAGATGGAAATATAGCTTGGTAGAAGAAAAAAGGCCTGGAGAGTATTACCCTGTATATGAGGATGAAAGAGGGACCTATATTTTTAACTCAAAAGACCTTTGTATGATTGAGCATATACCACAGCTGATTGAAGCAGGGATTTATAGCTTTAAGCTCGAAGGCCGTATGAAGAGCTCATTTTATGTAGCAACTGTTGTAAGTGCATACCGAAAGGCAATTGATGAGTATCAGAAGGATCCTGCAAATTATAAGTTTGACCCCAAGTGGCTAGAAGAACTCTCGAAGGCAAGCCATAGAGAATATACTACAGGTTTTTATTTCGATAAAACAACAGGCAATGATCAGATTTATAATACAAGTTCATATATCAGAGAGTACGACTTTGTAGGTCTTGTTTTAGATTACAATGAAGAGACCGGAATTGCTACAGTTGAGCAGAGAAACCGATTAATAGTTGGAGATGAGATAGAGGTTCTTAGACCTGATGGTTCATATTTCATACAAACAATCTCACAGATAATTAATGAGGAGGGCGAAAGCATCAGAACAGCCCCCCACCCACAGATGATAATGCAAATACCAATGGATCAAAAGGTTAGCGAGTTTTCAATATTAAGAAGGAAATAGTATAGTCAATCCCTTTAAATGGAAATAATTTAAATATTATTTTTATTTGAAGGGATCTTTTTTATGCTTCAAAATAGATTAAAACGTGTAGCAATCGTTTTTTTGATTATATTTATTATTCTTGTTGCAAGAATGTTCTATATACAAATAATCTCATCTAACATGCTGTCTCAGAAGGCTTCTGCTCAAAGAGTAAGTAATATTGAGATTGAGAATGTCCGTGGAGATTTTTTAGATAGGAACGGAATAAGATTAACTAGTAGGAATGCAAAAATTACTGCGGTATTGAAGCCCCTTTTGTTAAAAAAGGAATCTGATGCTACACTGAGCGAGATATGCAGTCTTACAGGACTCGATGAACAGAGAACTATTGAAAGAATAAGAACAACAAAGAATCCAATTCTGATTAATGTAGATCAAGAGACAAGAGCTTTAATTATGAGCAAAAATATTGAGGGAATATCATTTGTAAACTCTCTAGATAGGTATGGTACCGATACTAAGGCTAAGCATATATTGGGCTATATAAATCAAGTTGATAATATAGGAAGCTTTGGGCTGGAAAAGCAGTATGAAAGCATTCTAAATTTTGGAAAGGACACAACTATTGGGGTTGTTACTGACGCGAATAATAATCTGCTTGATGGGCTAGGGTATCGCGTAATAAAACCTGATACCAAGCAAAATAAAAAATTAGATATTCAGTTGACGCTGGACTATCATATACAGAGCATTATAGAAAATGCATTAGATAAAAGGGGTTTAACAGGTGCTGTAGTAGTTGAAGATGTAAGCAATGGCAACATTGTTGGAATATGCTCTAAGCCGGATTTTAACCCTAATGATGTACAGAATTATTTGAATAATAATAAGCAACCCCTGTACAATAGAGCGCTTGCGCAATATAATATTGGCTCAATATTTAAGCTGGTTGATCTCGCTGCCGTTTATGAGATTAATCCTTCATTTAATGAATTGTATAATTGCACAGGGTATATTCAGGTTGGAAACTCTCTTATAAGATGTTCATCTTATGAAAAAGGGGGACATGGAGTAATTGATATTTCAAGTGCATTGGCAAATTCATGTAATTCTTATTTTATTAATTTCTCACTTAACTTAGGCATTGAACCTATTTTATCAATGGCCCAGAGCCTGGGGCTGGGCAACACTACTGGCTTAACACTGCAAAAAATGGATGAGGCTAAGGGAGTATTGCCTAAAATTACGGATATTGTAAATCCGGGGGATTTGGCCAATATTTCAATTGGACAGGGTTCTGTCCTCGCTACTCCGGTTCAGATAGCTGATATGGTGGCTACAATAGCAAATGGGGGTAACAAGCATACTATTAATATAGTGAACTGTGTAACTGATAATGAGGGTAATAAAATACGTGACCTTGCTAATAGAAGTGAAACCAGGGTGATGTCTAAGGCAACAGCTCAAAGTATAAGAACTCTGATGGAAGGAGTTATTCGTAATGGTACTGGTAAAAAGGCCAATCTTGATGGATATGGGGGAGCTGGTGGAAAGACTGGAAGCGCTGAAACGGGTCAATTAATTGATGGAGAAAAGGTTACTCAGGCATGGTTTGCGGGATACTTCCCTGCAAATAAACCTAAATACTCTGTTGCAATATTTATTGAAAATGGTAAGAGTGGATCGGAAGCTGCAGCGCCTATTTTTCAGGAGATTGCGAAGGAAATTGTAAGGAAGGGATTGTAATTATCAATATAATAAGTAAAGTAATATATATCTAGAGAAATATAAATAGAGCAATATAAACCAAATAATATAAACCAAATAATATAAACCAATTAATATAAACCAAGTAATATAAGCCAAGTAATATAAGCCAGATAATATAAGCCAGATAATATAAGCCAAGTAATATAAGCCAAATAATATAAGTAAAGTACCTCACATTTTCAATAAGTAGTGAGGTACTTTGTTGATGTTGAGGTTAATTATAGGCTATAGAAATGCAAGTATACTTAAAGAGTGCGGGCTTGTACAATACAGAAAAGATCGTATATAGGTTTTAGTGCTGAAAATCCATTTTTCAGAACTTCAGGAAGCTGAGGTGAAAAAGCAAGTTCAAAATTGTTTTGAACACTTTCAAAATAGATATTTTTTCTATCCAACCACTGTTTCAGTTCCTCGGGCTGTTCTGGAAACTTACTGCGTTTGTACATTTCGCCGCCTATTTTAAATACAGACTGATTTTTATAGCATTCAAAAGCTTTAAGAAATACAGGGTCATTAGCTATTATCATATCTCTGAGAATTGCCATAGATTTTGTTGATGCACCATAGTACCCAACTCCGTAGCTACTGCCTTGCTGACCTATATCAAACCAAAAGCATGGGGATACAGACATTTGGCTCTTGTCCCTTAAAAATACAAACCATGCATTGTCTCTATACAAGGTTTTATCGTGAGTAAATCTAGTGTCTCTTCTGACTCGAGATATTATCTTTGAAGGTACAGTTATAAATTGCTCGTCAATATTTAACATAGACGGTGCTATCTCTGTTATTAGCTCAACGAATGGGTTATAAACATATTTTTTGTAGTCTGGCTTATGTTTTTCATACCATTCTTTATCATTATGCATCCTATTTTCAAATAAAAACTTAATTGCTTCGGGTTTAAATCCGGAAAAACTCATGACAATACTCCTTAAAATTATTATGTGTTTAGTTTTAATTATATTATTTACTATGAAGTTATACAATTACTCTGACTTAATTCAATATTTATGCAAATATTTTTAATATTTTATTATACTTACAACATATGGGGCTGTAGGTTTAAAAAGTTATAGTAGAAAAAAACTAAAAAAAATTCAAAAAAAGTGTTGACTTTAGTCGAATATCGGGTTATTATAAATAAGCCGTCAGCGACGAGCCAACGGCGAAACGCTTAAAAGTCAACTAAATAAGGCTTGAGAGCAAATGGACTTTGAAAAGTAAACAGTGACAATAGTGTAAAGGAACTCGAAAAAATTCCAAGTGAGAAATCACTTAAAAAATTGAGTAAACTTTTGCGAACTTTACAAACTAAGTA
>JAEYTP010000005.1 GCA_023433945.1 Bacillota bacterium
TAAGCAACCTTTTTGTATGAAGTTGTATCTAATTCTATAGAAGGAAAGGAGGGGTATGGTGGATGATAAAACCTTAGTTGATGCAATCGTAAATAAGAACAGTGCTGCATTAAAGGAAATGATGGATACATATGGCGATAGGCTTTTAAAATCTGCCTACCTCATAACAAGAAATAATGAAACAGCCCAGGATGTTGTACAAGAAACCTTTACTAGTGCATATTTCAGTATGCGGCTTTTCAAAGGGGAAAGCAGGCTTTATACATGGCTTTACAGCATAATGCTAAATCATTGTAGGAAGGTTCTTCGTAATATATGGCTTAGGAATGTAGATTATACCAACGATGTACAACAAAAGAGCACTTCATATAGCCATAACTCAACTAATGGTATTGAAGTGAAACTCGACATTGAGATTGCAATAAACAGCCTTCCTGAGAATTATAGGAGATTAGCAGTATTGTTCTATTATGAGGACTTTACAATCAAGGAGATTTCTGAGATTACCGGAAAGAAAGAAGGCACAATAAAGAGCTCGCTTAGTAGGCTTAGAGTTATTATAAGAGAACATTTGGAGGGAGGAATAAGGTATGAGCAGGAATAATGAAAATGATGGATTGCAGGATGATATTATTAGGGAGCTAGTACATAAAGAGCTAGATA
Organism: Bacillota bacterium; assembly: GCA_023433945.1. GTDB lineage: Bacteria > Bacillota > Clostridia > Acetivibrionales > DSM-1351 > Ruminiclostridium. The sequence continues at coordinate 664 of JAEYTP010000005.1, forward strand.
GTAAAGTAGAAGATTTTTTTATGAGTGATGAGTTAAAAGAACGTATAATTTTATCAGTTAGTAACCAATCCTTATTTGCCAAAATCAAAACCAGCATTAACAACTTTCTTAATTACCAAATTCCCATTCCTGTTCAGTTAGCAGCATTTTGCTTAGCGATTGCAATTACTTTTGGTGGTTTTCTTTTGTCGGAGTCATTTAGGGTAACAAGCCAGGATATTGAGGCTGCAAGAATACACATTGAAAGTTCAGGGGAAGGTGGCGCATATGAAAGTAGTCAAAATTAAGGTTAAATATTTACTGGGCATTCTTGTAGTTGTTATATTAGTTAGCCTTGCCAGCACCATACTTTTACCCAAACTATTATACGCTTCTGCCCAAGTGTATACTGCAATAGGGCAAAAAGATAAGGCTAACGCTATTTATAGCAGACTAGGGTTGGACTATCCCGGAAGCCCGGAAAGCGTAAAATCGCTCTACAACAGATGTGCACAGCAGTTTAATAGAAGCTCAGATCCATTAGATTTTTCAAGTGTATACTCTAGCATTTCTAGCTTTGGAATGTCACAAACGGGTATGCTTATAAAAAATGAAGATTTAGAGAAAATCAACACAGAGTTTTATAAGATATATAAAAGTGCAAAACATAGCTTGGATTTAGATAAGCTTAAAATGGCTGTTGCACTTAGCAATTGGTTTGGAGGACAAACACATGCTGCGATAGAGCTAATGCAGGACACATCAAAATCAGAATACAATCAAATATCAGAGGAGGCAAAATTATACCTATCAGCTATGTATATGCAGATTGGGGATTATGTTAAAAGCAGAACGATTATTGCGACAATTGAATCAGAGCATACCGAGATCAAAAACTCAAAGACACTTATAAGTTGGTATATGGATGTTCTTGAGAACAAGACCCAAAAACGTCGTCCAAGTATTTTCTATTCAACCGATAAAAGACTGTTAGTGAACATGAGCTTATTAATTAGTGATATTTATTTTGATCAAATTAATAGTAATACGTCTGGAAGAGGTAATATAAAGGGCAGAGTAACAATGGATGAGCAGCCCATGAAAGGTGTTATTGTTGCATTAACAAAGGTATCTATATTTGAGGGGAGCGGAATAGGGACTAGTTCTGTAGTAGACTACGCTACAACAGTATCTTCTGATGGAAGTTACAGCTTTAGTAATATCCCTGAGGGGGATTATTTTATCTCTGTAATAGCACCTTGGTTTATATTAAAGGACACTACCCCTAAGTTCAATGGGACTATTACAAATAACAGATATATTGATTTAAAGGTTAATACTTCAGCAGAAGTAAACATAGATTTTAAAAAAGCTTTTAAAGTCACTCAAGCAAAGTCTGATACTGAAAAAGTAGATATAAGTTGGGCAGAATACCCCAATGCGGCATATTACCAAATAAGCACTGGTCCAATAATCAGCGGAAACAAAAATAGTAGGGACTTTTTCAATGCCACTTATTCTGAAATAACCAAGAAGACACAATTTACCTTAAACATTAGTAAATATCAAGATACAAATATGAAATCTTATATATACTCTGGGGGTAGTGCTGACAATAAATCATATATTGATGCACAATCAATTCTTGGAAGCTTTTATAAAGGTGGTAAATATGGTTTGAGTGTGACAGCCTATGATAGCAAAGGAAATGCATTATCTACTGCAAATGCACCAAACTTCTCGATAAAAGGAAGTACTGCTAGTACAGCAGATAATCTACTCATGGAAGGGAAATACACCCAAGCTATAGAAGAATATGAAAAGCTGATTAGTGATAATCCTATAGATACCCACTCAATCAGGGTTTTAGGTGTGCTATATGGTGTGGGCTATGTAAGTGATGGAACAGGTAAAGACCTGAATAAGGCACTTCAATATTTTAGTCGTCTAAATGAAGTTATACCTTCTGGTTACACCCGCTCATATTTAGCAGATATTTATCTGCAATTAGGTGACACGAATAAATCCATTATTATTTATAAGGAAATGATAGAAAAAAATGATGAAAATTTGATTGATGCAAGGTATGGTTTGGTCAAAGCGTACACTTATAATGGTCAATTCACCAACGCCTTGAAGGAAATGACACAGTTGGTAGATAGTCAGATATCAACATATATGCCGGCTGAAGTGTATTTGATTAATATATTACAAGGAGAACACGATGCTTATGAACAATTTATCAATAATAGCTATATATTGGATGGATCAAAGCAAAAAATAAGGACATTTACAAATAGTATTCCTAAAAATCAGTTTGATGCGTTTTATAATCTAGTAAATACTGATGGAAGAGACCAAGCACAAAAATGGTTGAATTCTATTGGAGCTTCCAAATATCAGCTATTTTATAAAGCCTTGCTTACTATGACTATTGCTGATAAGAAAGAGGCGACTAAACAATTGAACGTTGTTATTCAAGAACTAACTAATATCAAAAATGGAGGGGAAGCTATACAAGTTATTAAACAATTAGATAGAAATATAAGAAATCTTTTATCCTAATATTAAAGTGAATAATCAGGGTTGTACCCTATACTATTTACTCCTAATGGCTAATATACTACAATAGGTACTTGTGCTTTTTAGCGTTGATAATGGAGGGAATGGTATGAGCTTCGGCAATGTTAACGTTAACATTGTACTAAGTGGTGGAGGAATTAAGGGGTTAGCCTTTATAGGTGCATATGAGGAACTTGAAAATAACTTTAAAAGTATAGGGAATATTGCAGGAGTATCTGCGGGGGCACTTGTTGGGGCGCTGATTGCAGCGGGTTATTCTTCTCGAGAATTAAAGAGCATCCTAAGCGATTTTAGCTTTTCAAGTTTTATGGTCACCGAGTCGGTATTGGACCGGTATATAGAGCAAAGGGTTCTTGAGGTAAACCAAAAAAGGGGTGCCGGTCTAGAAGAATTCTTATTATCACAGGATGCTGCTCCGCAGATGCGATCTATTAGCAGAAGCAACAACGAATTCCAAGGGAACCGTGGTAAGTTTATGGCAAACCTTATTGCCTATAGCAAAAAAAATGCCTTTCTAAATGGTGAAGCACTAGAACAATGGGTAAGGACACTTCTCAATCAGAAGGGGATTAACACTTTTTCAGATTTGAGGGGTGGAATTGCCGACAAGGTAAACCCAAGGGGCTATAAGCTCAGAATGACAGCGGTTGATGCCAATCTAGGCAAGGTTATTGTGCTGCCGGATGATATAGTATACTACAATATGGATCCTGACAAACTTGATGTAGCAAAGGCGGTTAGAATGAGCACTTGCGTACCATTTGTGTTTGCTCCGGTGATTCTCACAATGCAGGAACATAATCACAAAAAAAAACACTATATTATAGACGGTGGTGTACTGGATAACTTTCCGGTTTGGTTGATTGACAGTACTCAATCTAATCCTATTATAGGGTTGAAGCTAGAGGGAAAAGAACCAAAGGAGTTATCTACCGCAGAAAACATACTAAAAAAGCTTATCTCTCGTTCCCAAGATACTGGTGTACCGAAGGAGGCCTACAACATTGACAATATAGCGCATATAAATACGGGAGATATTTCATTCCTTGATTTCGATATAACGGAGGAGCAGATGCAGTTTTTATACTATCAGGGTAAAACAGCAGTTCATAGTCTTTTATCGACAATGAAGAACAAAAACACACCAAAACGCCATACTAAACGCAGATTTTTAAAGTAATCCATGTTTGCTTTTTTGTTTTTTTTATTATATTATAATCCTTAAGAAATCTTCAAAAATACAATTATTGTTGCAATCTATGCTTCAAATTGGACTATGAAAGGAACGATTATCATGTTATATAAAAGCACTAGAGGGAAAAATAGTGAGATTACTTCGGCGGAGGCAATAAAGATGGGGTTGGCTACAGACGGCGGTTTGTTTGTACCTGAAAAGATAACTGCTTTCACCTTGAGTCAAATAGAAGAAATGAGCAACATGAGCTATCAAGAAAGAGCAATGAAAATATTAGAGGGCTATCTTGATGATTATACACAGCAAGAATTAGAGGAGTGCGTATATTCAGCTTACACAAAGGAGAAATTTGAAACAGATACAATTGCACCATTACATAAATTATACGATAATGTAAATATCCTTGAGCTGTGGCATGGGCCGACTAGTGCTTTTAAGGATATGGCACTACAGATATTACCACATTTTTTGGTAAAGGCGCTTAAGAAGACAGGAGAAAAAGAGGAAATAGTTATATTGGTGGCTACTTCCGGCGATACAGGTAAGGCTGCTCTTGAAGGCTTCAAGGATGTTTCAGGCACCAGTATTATAGTGTTTTTCCCTGTTGAGGGTGTTAGCCAGGTTCAAAAAATGCAGATGATAACACAAGAAGGCAAAAATGTTACCTCAATTGCAGTAAACGGAAATTTTGATGACGCACAGAACGGTGTCAAGAGAATATTCAGCGATGAAGACCTTGCAAAAGTAATGCTTAAAAATGGCTTCAAATTTTCTTCTGCAAATTCAATAAACTGGGGTAGACTTGTTCCGCAGATAGTTTACTATTTTTCTGCTTATGCGGACCTTATCAAAAATAATGAAATAAAAGCAGGAGATAAGATCAATTTTGTAGTTCCTACCGGAAATTTTGGAAACATACTAGCTGCATATTATGCAATGGAGATGGGGCTACCTATAAATAAACTGGTTTGTGCAGCAAACGAAAACAATGTTTTGACTGAGTTTATTACTTCAGGTACTTACAACAGGAATAGAGAAT
>JAEYTP010000115.1 GCA_023433945.1 Bacillota bacterium
TTCATTGACAAAGTATAAAAACAAATATATAGTTTTATATGTACAGTTTATAAAATACTTAATATATGTTCATTTGAATTGGAGGTCTATCAACAATGGGCGAGGTAATTGTTATTACGTCTGGCAAAGGTGGCGTAGGAAAAACTACTACAACTGCCAATATTGGTACAGGCTTGGCTTTAGACGGCAAAAAGGTTGTACTCATTGACACAGATATAGGTCTTAGAAATCTTGATGTAGTTATGGGCTTAGAAAACAGAATAGTTTATGATTTAGTTGATGTTATTGAGGGAGTTTGTCGTGTAAAGCAGGCATTGATTAAGGATAAGAGATATGAAGGATTATTCCTATTACCAGCCGCGCAAACCAGAGATAAATCAGCTGTAACTCCTGAACAAATGATTACATTGATAAACGAACTAAAGGCAGAGTTTGATTTTATAATTGTTGACTGCCCTGCAGGTATAGAGCAAGGCTTCAAAAATGCTATCGCTGGGGCTGATAGAGCACTTGTGGTTACAACTCCTGAAGTATCAGCTGTAAGAGATGCAGATAGAATTATTGGTTTACTCGAAGCAAATGAGATCAGAAATCCAAAACTCCTTATAAACAGAGTAAGAATAGATATGGTTAAGCGCGGAGATATGATGAATATGGATGATATTATTGATATCCTTGCAATCGACCTAATTGGTGTAGTACCTGATGATGAAAAGATTGTAGTTTCAACCAACAGAGGAGAACCAGCCGTTACCGATCCAAAGTCGTTAGCTGGACAAGCTTATAGAAATGTTACTAAGAGATTGCAAGGACAAGATGTTCCTCTTATGAACCTAGAAAGTGACGAAGGACTTATGCCTAAACTTAAAAAACTATTTGGTTTTAAAACCACCTAAGGGGGATTTTATATGTTAATTGATTTCTCAAAACTATTTGGTAAATCTAAACAATCCAAAGATGTTGCTAAGGAAAGATTACAGTTAGTTTTAATACATGATAGAGCTAATGTTTCTCCTGAGTTTTTGGAAATGGTTAAAGGCGAAATAATTAAAGTAATACAGCACTATATGGATATAGATGAAGGTGCATTAGACATTCAACTTACTCGAACTAAGAGTGAAGAAGGGAATAGAATAGTTCCTGCATTGGTAGCCAATATTCCGATCAAAAATGTGAAGAATACTGGTAAATAATTTAAAGGGTATGTGATCTATAAAATGAACATAGGGATTATTGCACATGATAATAAAAAGGAGCTAATGACAAGCTTTTGTATTGCGTATAAGTATATTTTACAAGAACATACATTGTATGCAACTCGTTCAACCGGTTTGGCGGTAAGCAAAGCGACTGGGTTAAACATTCATTTGCTTGCATTTGGACAGCTTGGGGAGCAACAGCTTGCAGCTAGTGTGGCATGTGATGAAATAGACTTGTTAATTTACTTTAGAGACCCTAATACTCATCATACTGATTTTAGTACTTCAATATTTAAGAATTGCGATGCAAACAATATTCCATTCGCCACTAATATTGCTACTGCAGAGGTTTTGATAAAAGGATTGGAGAGAAAAGATCTTGCCTGGAGAGAACTTCTAAAGCAACAATAAATCTAGACACCATATTAAATTAGATACTATACCACAATAAAAACTTTATATCATAAAAGAGAGAACCTGACTTAAGTCAGGTTTTTTTATTTTAAAATCTTTGGTCATATATGTTTTGTCTGGATAATATACTTTAATATAATTCAAAAGCTATCCAACACTACTTTGGAATTAGGACAACTTTATTCTATTAAGATGCGAAAGAAAGGGTGATAGATATGGAGGATACTATTACTAGGCCGAGACATACAAGAGGTACCGGTGCTCCAAGAAATAAGAGAAATCTGCAGAAGAGTGGAGATTTAATTTCTGTTGCATTTGCAGCAAAACTACTATTAGCCATTGTACTTTTATCGATAGTTGCTCTTTGCAAGTCAACAGATACAGCTGTATCCAATGCCATATTGGACTCTGCAAAACTTGTTGCCAGCAAAAATTATAATACTAACCCTTACGTTTCCAAATTTATGGCTATGGTTGGTGTCAATACAAAAAATCAGCAGGTCATAGACACAACCAATGGTGCAGAAGGTAACTACCAGAATATAGACAGTACATCTATAGGTTCCCAAGAAGTCTCAGCCTCCGAACAGGATAAGACTAACCTAATGGATACTTCATCGGACAGTCCTAAAAATGGTTTGGACAATAGCAAATCACAGGCTACTAACAAGACAAATGATTCACTTATCATGAATGATGATGAAATGAAGTTAATAGCAGGAAAGTATTCACTTATTATGCCGATATCGGGGGATATTGTATCAACATTTGGTATGAGGGCAGACTCTCTTAGTGCAACTGATAAATTCCATAGAGGTATAGACATTAAGGCTAATATGGGTACGTCTATAAAAGCAAGTTTTAAAGGTGTAGTATCTGAAACTGGTGAAAACGAAGATAATGGAAAGTACGTAATAGTTGAACATGCTGATGGACTAAAGACGGTATATGCACACTGTTCAATTATCTCGGCAAAAAAAGGTCAAAATGTCAATCAGGGTGATGTCATTGCAAGAGTAGGGAATGATGGGGAAGAAGGGAATGCGTATTTACACTTTGAAGTATGGCAAGGTCTTAAAATTGCTGATCCTGCCAAGATTTTTGAATATCTTAATAAATAATGATTAAAGTACAGTTCAGTGGACCATCCAAAATATTATTTATATATAAAAGAACTACAGTCTTTATTGATTTATTCCTTATACCCGTAGTTCTTTTAGTTGTGTTATCCCATATGCTACAACCGTTTGTAATAACTGTGATATCAATTTATTTACATGAGATGACCCATATAATGATGGCAATTTTTAAAAAGTGTAAAGTTTCTGGTATGGGTATATTGCCAGTTGGCTTTAATGCCTGTATTGATGATAACGAGTTAAATGAAATACACAAGCTTTGTATATACTTAAGTGGATGCTGCATGAATATTGTTATAGCTGCACTATTTGCCAGTTTGTTTAGTACAATGCCAATATCCTCTGAGATAGTTAAAACCAATATAGCATTAGCCATATTTAACCTAATCCCGATACAGCCTTTAGATGGGGGTAAATGCCTGCTTGTTTTGCTTGAATATCGTAATGGTCTTTATAGTGCACAAAGAGTTTCTATTATAGTAACTAAAGTCATTGCTGCTCTTTTAATTTTGCTGGGGATTATATTGTCTATAAAAAAATTATTTTTTCTGTGTATTGTTCTGCTGGGTTTATTTATATTACTCAATTTAAAGAATACTATAAAGGAGATTGCTTCAATGAATATAAGGAATATTTTCTACAGGCGGTCCCGATTTCTAAAAAAGGGAGTTTACTCTACACGCCAAATTGTTGTTACAAGACAACTTTCTTTATCAGAAGCAGTGAGGGCAATGGATTACGCAGATGTGTTCCATATAGTGCACGTTCTAGATGATGAGCTTAAGCTATTGAGAACCTTTACAGAACAAGAGATTATTGATGAGCTAATTAACGGTACAGGGGATTTAACCTTTGAGGATTTGATAAAGGGTGATAAAGTAAATGAAAAGAATGTGTAAACAATTTATAAAGCTCAGATAATCTGGGCTTTATTATGTTATTATTAACTTAAGTAAAAAGATATTGTGCTTAAGGATTATTATATCTTTGTATACTCAAGCACTATACATAACTTCTTCAACACATTTACGAGAAAAGTCTCATATCTATTTTAAATACACTTATTTTATGTAAAAATGCCGGACATGTTGACTGCAAATTGACAAAAGTATAAAATGCTTGTGTAGTTATTAATTTTACTGGGGGGATTATTATGTTTAGAATTGCTAGGAAAGAAGTCTTAAACCCAACAGTTGTTCGGCTGGATATTGAGGCTCCTTACATAGCCAAGAAGGCTCAACCGGGGCAGTTTATTATATTGAGAATATCTGAAAATGGTGAGAGAATACCCTTAACCATTGCAGACTACGATAGAGATAAAGGAACTGTTACTATAATTTTTCAGCTTGTAGGTAAAACAACGCGTGAATTAGCAGAGATGAATGAAGGAGACGAATTACTTGATTTTGTTGGTCCCCTTGGTGTGGCATCTCATCTGGAGGGGTATATAAAGGTTGCAGTTATAGGAGGCGGTCTTGGTACTGCCATAGCCTACCCTCAAGCAAAAAAGCTACATTCCTTGGGAGCAGAGGTACATGCTATTACTGGATTTAGAAATAAGGAACTGATTATTTTAGAAGAAGAAATGAAAAAAGTTAGTGATAGGCTTATAGTAGCAACCGACGATGGATCAAATGGAAATAAAGGCTTTGTTACAAATGTACTAAAGCAGCTAATTGATGAGGGCAATAAATACGACCTTGTGATAGCTATTGGTCCCCTAGTAATGATGAGAGCAGTCAGTAACCTTACAAGAGAATATGGAATAAAGACGCTTGTCAGTATGAATCCGGTTATGATAGATGGTACCGGTATGTGCGGTGGATGTAGACTTACGGTTGGAGGTAAGACCAAGTTTGCTTGTGTAGATGGACCGGATTTTGACGGACATGAAGTAGATTTTGATGAAGCCATGAGAAGACAGACTATGTACAAAAAGCATGAGGGCACATCATCGGAGCTACATGCATGTAAGCTTGGAGGTGATATAAATGCCTAATATGTCACTTAATAAGGTAAAGATGCCTGAGCAAGAACCGGATATTAGGAATAAAAATTTTGGTGAAGTTGCTTTGGGTTATGATGAAAGTATGGCAATGGAGGAAGCTCAGCGTTGCCTTAACTGTAAAAACAAGCCCTGTGTAGCAGGGTGTCCTGTAAATGTAAAAATACCAGAGTTCGTTATGCTTATAGCTGAAGGAAAGTTTGAAGAAGCGTACAAAAAGATTACTGAGACCAATAATCTTCCTGCAATATGTGGAAGAGTATGCCCTCAGGAAACACAATGTGAGCAGTTATGTGTTAGGGGTAAAAAGGGTGAGCCAGTTGGTATTGGTAGGCTTGAAAGGTTTGCTGCTGATTGGTATCTCAAAAATGTCACGGCTGAAGCAGCAAAAGTAGAAAGTAACGGAATTAAGGTTGCGGTAGTAGGTTCAGGTCCTGCAGGGTTGACCTGTGCAGCAGACCTCGCAAAACTTGGCTATGAGGTTACTATATTTGAAGCATTCCATGTACCAGGTGGAGTTTTAATGTATGGTATTCCAGAATTCAGACTTCCAAAGCAACTCGTTCAAAAGGAAATTGAATCGGTGAAAAACATCGGTGCAAGGATTCAAACAAACATGGTAATAGGTAAAGTGCTGTCGGTAGATGAGCTAAAGGAAGAGGGTTTTAAGGCTGTATTTGTTGGTTCAGGTGCTGGCTTGCCAAGCTTTATGAAGATACCAGGAGAAAATCTCAATGGAGTATATTCGGCAAATGAGTTCTTAACTAGAATAAATCTAATGAGTGCTTATAAGTTCCCCAACACAGACACACCGGTGTTCGTGGGTAAAAATGTTGCCGTTGTTGGTGGCGGAAATGTTGCAATGGATGCTGCAAGAAGCGCAAAACGCCTTGGAGCAGAAAATGTATATATAGTGTATAGAAGATCTGAGGCTGAAATGCCAGCACGACTTGAAGAGATTCATCATGCTAAAGAAGAAGGCATTATATTTAAGATTCTTACAAATCCAAATGAAATACTTGGCACTGAAGATGGCTGGGTAAAGGGTATGAGATGTATTGAAATGGAATTAGGTGAGCCAGATAAATCAGGAAGAAGGCGTCCTGTTGAAAAAGCAGGATCAGAGCACATATTAGATGTTGAGACGGTTGTTATAGCTATAGGACAATCCCCAAATCCGTTAATATCTTCCACAACCCCAGGACTTGATACTCAATCATGGGGGGGTATAATTGTTGAAGAGGAGACAGGCGCTACTAGTAAGCAAGGAGTATATGCTGGGGGAGATGCAGTTACAGGAGCGGCTACCGTAATATTGGCTATGGGTGCCGGCAAAAAAGCAGCAGCTGCTATTCATGAGTCTATCCAGAAATCCCTAATATAGTATTTATATTAAAACAGGTTTATAAATGGGAAGATGGACTGAACAACACAAAAATAAGAGTTCATCCTACCTAATATAATAATTAAAATCATGGAGGTTTATTTAAATGAAGACTTGGGTGTTGTATTACAGTAAAGGTGGGAACACAAAAAAAATTGCTGAGGCTATTGCGGAGGAACTATCAGTTCCAAAGACAGAACAGATACCACCAGCTTATCCACCAGAGAACATATCGTTATTGTTTTTAGGAACAGCTGTATATGCAGGAAAGCCAGATGCAAAGATGGTTGAATTTATTAGAACATTAAATCCAAACAGAGTCAAGAACGTTGCCCTCTTTGGGACTTGTGGAAAAGAGAATAGTTCCATAGATACCCTAAAAGCTCTGCTTAAGGAAAAGGGTATAAATGTAATCAATGAATCCTTCTGCTGTAAAGGAAAAGCATTCATTTTTATGAACAGAAAGAATCCTGATGAAAATGATATAAAGGCTGCAAAGGCATTTGCAAGAAAAGTATATGATAGCATGAAGAATAACTAAGTATGTCATGAACTTCAAACTATGCAGTTTAGAATAGTTCTAACTGCATAGTTTTTTTCGTATTTTACATATTATGCTATGGATTAGTTTGGGCATGCAATTTAAAGTCTTGCAAATCTGCTTTTTTAGTTTTCAATACAAATATATACAGGTAATAAAGCTATTATATTTTTAACACAAAGCCCTAGTATCTAGATGTTTAAGTGTTATGTTTTAATTGCAAGAAAAAAGTGCATGAAATTTTAATAAATTAAAATTGCAAATTTGGTCAAATATTTTGTTTAAAAATAAAAACAATTGTTGATATTTCCTTAGTGGTATGTTAAGATGGTTAGTGAAAAAATTAACTAAATATTAGTTTTTTAAAAGAGTAATAATGCTGAATGGTTGAGTAATTTATGTACTACAATTTTTACAGCACAAATATAATTATAATTTGGAGGGAGAATTGTGATGACTACTAACAAGAAGCTTCAAGCTTGGGTAAAAGAAATGGCTGACATGTGTCAACCAGACCAGATATACTGGTGTGATGGTTCACAGGAAGAAAATGACCGCTTAATACAGGAATTGGTTGATGCAGGACTTGCAAAGCCATTAAATCCTGAAAAGAGACCTGGATGCTATGCATTTAATAGTGATCCATCAGACGTTGCACGTGTTGAGGACAGAACTTATATCGCATCAAAGAATCAGGAAGATGCTGGTCCAACAAACAACTGGGTTAACCCAGATGAACTAAAGGCTACTATGAAGGAGCTT
>JAEYTP010000012.1 GCA_023433945.1 Bacillota bacterium
AAGTTATTATATCTTCTATTCAATTAATGTGCACGAGTAAATTCCACTTTAAGAAGAATACTGAATTTAGTCTTGCACACTGGACGTTACTCTTGCACAACTGGAATTTACTTTTTCATTTAAGATAATTCTTTTCACCATATCATGATCTACAGCAGTAATAACCAAATTAGACATAATAATATTTTAATGTTAAAATTAGGATAACTAATAAAACATAACTAAATAATTAATTGCGTATCAGATAGGAAACAGCACTTTAACTATATCTATACAAAAGGAGCTAAAAAGATGAGAAAAGGGATTTTTTCATGCAGAATTTTGTTAGTGCTAATATTAGTAATTATTATGTCGTTTGGATCGGTTTTAAATTTGCCTTATAACAATTCTCTTTATGCATCAGCAGTTACAGCACCTAAAGAGGTAGATGAAATATCCGCAGCACTAGATGCAGGATTAATTACAACACAGATTGCGGGTAGAATGGATTCAAAATTATCCCGCAAGGATTTATGTTATATGCTGGATCGGTTGTTGGAGAAAAAGCTGGGGGCAAAGGTAGAGGATATCCTGAAGAATGAAGACATAATTTTGAAGTCGTATGATCGTTCAGGTACATATGGTTCTAAAGGACAGTTAGATCTGAGCAAAAAAACTCTACATACAGTGTATAATGTAACAAATAAGGATTTAATTCTCAATGGTCATCCTGATTATGGATATATTGATTTAAATATTCCAGGACTGAAACAAATGCTGAAAGACTATAGTACCTTCCGAAAAAGTGCGGGTTCAGAGGGAATAAACAGACAGGAAACAGCAGAGCTTATATGGCAGATAGCCAGGATGATAGGCTTTGATAGGGATAATTATGAACAAGATTTTGTGAATTATGGTGGATATCGGTGGGAAGATTCCGATAACTATGCAGTTTATTTTGCCAGTGGTACCGTGGATAAGAACGGAAATAGAATCATGACAGCAGGAATGCACAATGACACAAAGGTATACTTTTTGCCACAGGAACAAACAACCACCGAAGATGGTATCAAAGCAGTTTATCGTTTATATAACTCAGAGGCTCCAAAGTTGTTATCACTCGAGGATATACCGGTGCTGTCAATTTCGAAAGAAATGCAGTCTTATATAAATAAATCTACTCTTCCACAGGCTTCCTATAATAACTTGCCTTATTGGGCAGGAGTAAATCTTACGGGTAAAGATTTGATAAATGACGCTAGTGAGAATAACGGATCTACAATTCATGTATACTCCGAAAATCAGATCAGATATTTGTCTGAAATGGGCTTTAATTGTGTAAGAGCGTTGATTGGTTATCGTATGATCTCATCATATTATGATGAGGAGATGATAATTGAGCAACAGCTTAATAATATTGATGATCTGATTAAATGGGGTGCAAAATACAATGTGCACATTATGCTGGATATGCATGTGTTACCAGGTTGGGGATGTTCTACAAATGGAGTATTGATTCGTGATATTGCAAGTGATAAAAATGAACAGGAGCTTGCATTACGATACTGGAAGATGTTCGCAAAGCGATACCAGAATATACCTAACAATATACTGAGCTTCAACCTGTTCAATGAACCTTATCCGGTTGATGATGATAAAGATGGTGTCTATATAGGAGATGAAGTATTCTGGGAGGGCTTTATTTCTAAATTGACGGAGGGTATTAAAAGCATCGACAGTGATCGCCTGATTATTACTGATTCGTATTTACACCGCGTTCCTTTTAAGGGATTACAAGATGATAAAATAGCACAATCCGTTCATATTTATGATCCACAGTTATTATGTTCTAATACCTATGCAGGAGTGCCTCCGCTAAAATACCAGGGAACCTGGCCCATTCCGATTATAGATAATTTGGTATACAGTAAGGTGGATTCTAAATATATTCCACTTACAATAAAAGGGGATTTTCCGGCAGGAACGAAGGTTAGTGTTGAGGTTAATTCTATATTCACGGATGGCGGTAAGGTAGAATTTGCGCTTGATTTGGACGGTTCGGCAGCGAATGTGGTTAAAAGTGAAAGCGTGAGTAGCAAATATGGGGGTACCATTAATATAACAACCAAGGTAGATGCAAAGAGTTTTGTGTTGTATGCTAACCCTATTGGTGGGGGCTATGCAAATTTTTCAATGAGTAACTTAGCAATTACAAAACCAAATGGGAAGATAACAGAATTTTATGTAACAGGACTACCATATGGTTCAGAGCATGGGGATACCAGAGGGCATACCCTGACAGTGAATAATGATGGAAGCTATACTTCTGATTCATATATTGGCAATGACGCAGCAAGGGGCATTGAGGATGCATGGTATTCCTATATTTTTGATGATTTCTTAAAACTTCGCACATCGGCAACTGATAAAGTGGATTTTTTATGTGGCGAATTTGGTATTATTTCATATACCAAGGAGGAATATGCACTTAAGGCTTATGATACATTATTAAGCTATTTGCAAAAGAATAAGATTGGATGGCAGGTTTTTGCCATGACAACAAATTATGGATTTTTATATGATGGGTATAAGGACACCGTAATTCAGGAAGGGTATCCTTGCAATAAAGCAAGGTTACAGGTGTTACAGAGATACATGAGTGCTACGCCTATTAAAGAGGAAGTCAAGGGTATAAAAATAAACAATTCAAAATTGCAGCTAAAGGTTGGAGAGACATATCAGTTAAAGGCGAGTGTATCCAATGCAAAAACGGCAAGCAATCCGAGAATCGGATGGTTTACCTCCAACCGCAGCGTAGTAGCAGTAGATAGTGAGGGTAAGCTAAAGGTTGTAGGAGGCGGAACTGCTACTATAACCGCTGAGGCTGTAGATGGAAGCGGAGTGTCGGCAAGCTGTGTCATTACAGTCCAGGAGGAAGCAAGAAAAACCTTAAAGGTATATTCCTATTCTTCGAAAGAGAATTTAAATGATGGTACAAACGCTAAAAGTCTTGGTTTGTATAAGAGCTTTGAGGATATTAAAGTTGCCATGGACAAGGCAAATGACAAGAAGGCTTATTATAAAATTATAGTTGGCGATAACAGAAATGAGAATCAAATAACCTTATCATCCTATGCAAAAGAAATTATGATATGCGGTAAAGTTTTGGGGTGGAATGATAATGAGGTGTGCAATAATTATACATCAATAGCAGTAGCAAGCAAAATAAGTGCTAACTCAGAAGTTATATTCAAAGATATTGAATTGAAAAGTCAGAAACCAGACGGAGTAATCGCGTATTATGGTAATGGTTACAAAACCACACTATATCAATGTGTTATAACTGCAAAAGCTTTTGATGGAAACGGCATTAAGGGTAAGACAGATATTCAAATAAAGGAGTTTACCAGAGTATCTGGAGAATTTAGAAATATTTATCATCTGACAATTGGTATTGGTATTAATGTAGAAGTGGATAAAAACAATTATCTGAAGGGGGACACATATAAGTATGAGGTGGCTATTCTACGTGTTGATGGGGATTTGAAACAGATTGAAAGATTATCCTCTTATGAAGGGCGTCTAGCATTGACAGCATCCTCAAAAGCTACTTTTAAAAATATTGATGGGGTTATGCTCTTTATTTATATGGGGAAATCAAACAAACTTTCAGAAGTCACATTCCAGGGACAGTTGTCAATGTATTATGGATTAAAGTTAGTTCCTATAGATAATACATATGTTAATGTCATATATAAGGCAGAGCCTATCAGTTTAGGAAATGGGTATAAGCTTGCGACTATCTCTCCAAGGGTGACGTTAGATAGCTTAATGAAAATCGGTGTGCCACAGAACTGTAAGGACTGGAATGATATACCAATAACTTTGAGTGGAGATGAGTTACTTGTAGGGAAAGTTGCAACCTATAAGATTTCATTTGATACCAATGGAGGAAGTAAGCCTTTAGACCCAAAATCAGTCGCTTATGGTGGTACCTATGGTGAACTTCTTCCTGCAGAACGAAGCGGATATGTATTTAAAGGCTGGTATACAAATGCTGCAAAAGGTAGTTTGATTACGGCTACTACATTATTTAAGCAAAAGGCGGATCAAACGCTTTATGCTCACTGGGAGAAAGCCAAGGCAGGAAAGTGATAAGAATAGTTGATGAATTTATGTAAATCATAAATTCTGTTGACTTGATGATTTATTTGTGGACACATGAAATAAACAGATCCAGTTTATAAAGGCTGCTGTGAACCTTAACTTATATATTATAAATTAAGAATTTGTGACGAGCATCATTGTTGTATAGACAAGGAACACGTATTTCTTTTATTTGTTGAAACTGATACGTGGATTCTAAATAAAGGATATAGTCATTAGAAGGATAATACAAAATAATATCAATGCTTCTTTCACTATCTTCCTTTGATAATAAAATATTTTTTACTACTTTAGAGAATATTTGCATTGAAAATGGGTTAAAGAAATAGAACTTATTTGTGCAAGGGGGTACTTCATACTCTTCTGCTAAGCAATTAATAAATCTGTTCTTTTTGGCTTTTGCTGCGTTTTTTATAGAATAGCTTTTTAAGTTATTCTCTGCTTGCTTATAGAAAAAACTGCTCATTTCAATGCCTGTTATTTCACACTGATAAAAGTAATTAATAAAAAAACTAAATCTGCCTTTACCACACCCAAAGTCAACTATACTATCTGTTTGTGTAAAGGTATAGCTATCGCACAAAGCTTCTAATGCAGCATAGGATGTAGGCTCATAAATGTGATAATGGTAAGATTCATTGAATTCTTTTTGCTCACCAGTTGTTTTTATATTGAATAATTTTTCATAATACTGTTCGTTCATGTGAAAGACCCTTTGTGCTTATTCTAAACCATATTTATTATGACTATTAACTATTTTAAACCATACCATAAGTAATATTAATATGACTATTTTAATTCATACCATAAGCAATATTAATATGACTATTTTAATTCATACCATAAGCAATATTAATATGACTATTTTAATCCATACCATAAGCAATATTAATATGACTATTTTAATTCATACCATAAGCAATATTAATATGACTATTATAATTCATACCGTAAGCAATATTAATATGACTATTTTAAATTCCATACAATATGTATTCTTAACATGGCTATTCTAAACCATATCATATGTATTCTTAAATTAATAGGTCAATCAAAAAATATGAATATTTTAATTTTTAGCCAAATAAAGTAGTAGTGTTAAAATATTTCAAAATTAGTTCAATTTATGTTATAATTAGTACATAAAATTTGTTTTGAGAGAGTGATGATTTTTTGTATTCCCTTAAGGAAAGTTTTTTTGATGGGCAGGGTCAATTGAGAAATCCAGGTGAAGTATATATGGATAGTGAAGGTATAAGTCGAGAACCTGGTGAAGACTATTTTGATTACCTTGGCATACTAAGACGTGCAGATGAAGAGTTTTGTGATAGCCAAGGTATAATGAGAAAACCGGACGAAAATTTCTATGATGGAACAGGCGTTTTACGAGAAAGATAGAACATACTATGCAATAGTCGATATAAGTATCATCTAAAACTGGAAAAAGCCATGTAAGTAACATGCACCCCAAATATTAGATAAGTTACATCTTTTATTTGAGGCGCATATTTATAGGCTTTTATTTTTGTACGTAAATATTATGATAAACGTATTATTTTCTTAAAGAACATTATTATTGTCTTAAACATTATTATAGTTAAACATAAATGTTGTGTTAAAACATCTTCTTCTTATATAGTGCAAATCCTGCAACTCCGCACATTGCAGCTGCTATAACCACAACTATCCAAAACGCAAATGGGCTTGATAATGGGATAGCAACATTCATTCCAAAGAAGCTCGAAATCATTGTCGGAATAGCCATAACAATGGTAACAGATGTAAGGAATTTCATCACTATATTCAAGTTGTTTGAAATAATGGAGGCAAAGGCATCCATTGTTCCAGATAGAATGCTGCTGTATATATTGGCCATTTCTATGGCCTGTTTGTTCTCTATAATAACATCTTCAAGCAATTCGGTATCTTCAGGATAATTCTTTATGTGCTCATACTTCATAAGCTTTTCAAGTACAACTTCATTTGCTTTTAAGCCTGTTGAGAAGTAAACAAGACTTTTTTCAAGCTTTAGCATCTGAATAAGCTCTTTGTTTTTCATTGATTTATGCAAATCCTGCTCAATTCTACCGCTGGTCTTGTCAATATGCTTTAGATATTGCAGATATCTAGTTGAGTTTTTGTAAAGTATCTGAAGAACAAAACGTGTCTTAAACTGGGTAAGGAATGACTTAACCTTATTATTTTTAAAGTCATTGAGCAGCGTTTCCTGCTTTAAGCATACAGTAATAATAACATGCTTAATCAGTATGATGCCAAGAGGAATAGTAGTGTACACATTCATTTTGCCTTCGCTCTCGATAATTGGTATATCCACGATTATAAGGGTTTGGCCATTGTCACTTTCTATACGGGCACGTTCCTCTTCGTCAAGTGCAGCTTTAAGGAAGTCCATTTCAACACCTAATGCACTATTTACTTTGTTAATTTCATCTTCGGTTGGATTAATAAGGTTTACCCAAACACCATCTTCAAAGACGTCGGATAGGACAAGTTCATTATTGATAGTCTTAAAAATTTCAAGCATAGTAATACCCCCATTTCTATTATTTTAGAGAGGGCAATAAAGTCATACGCTATTACTACTATAGTAAATGGCATGACCGAAAGACCCCCGATTTAATGTAAAGCTTCGTATGTGGCAACTACCACCAGGATCACAATCCATACCATTCACCTCCATAAAATAAATTAATTACTGTTAAAAAAATATATTAACCCAAAAACTAATACGATAATATTAAAAAACAATAATTAAAAATAAACAATAATATAAAAAACAAAAAATATAACAAAATAAAAATTACAAATAATACAAGCAAAACTAAATATTAAACAAATAAAAAATCCGTGCACAACAAGTGACGGAATCAGCGCATAACTATATCCTTCACTCGTTGAGTTTTAGCACAATACAGCTTTGGAATACCTAATCCAGCTACATTAAGTAAAACCTTATTTCGGTAGTACCTGTTGACCCATTGGCATCTCTCGATGTT
>JAEYTP010000144.1 GCA_023433945.1 Bacillota bacterium
CTCCAAGATCCTTTAATGTCTTTTCTGACTGATAAACAGCTGAATCAGCTTGATTTCTCACGTCTATTTCTTCTTTTCTCTTCTTATCTTCTGCTGCAAACTGTTCAGCTTCTTTTACAGCCTTGTCAATATCTGCATCTGAAAGGTTTGTTGAAGCAGTGATTGTAATCTTCTGCTCGTTTCCAGTTCCAAGGTCCTTAGCGGATACATGAACTATACCGTTAGGGTCAATATCAAAGGATACTTCTATTTGAGGTACTCCTCTTGGTGCTGGTGGAATACCAGTGAGCTGGAATCTTCCAAGTGTCTTATTATATTGAGCCATTTCTCTTTCACCCTGCAGAACATGGATTTCAACGCTTGTTTGTCCGTCTGCAGCAGTTGAGAATACCTGCTTCTTGTTTACAGGAATTGTAGTATTTCTCTCAATAATCTTAGTACATACACCGCCTAGAGTTTCAATACCAAGTGATAGTGGTGTTACATCGAGGAGCAATAAGCCCTTCACGTCACCAACTAAAACACCTGCTTGAATAGCGGCACCAACAGCAACACATTCATCAGGATTGATACCTTTGAATGGATCCTTGCCAAGGTACTTCTTAACTGCTTCTTGAACTGCTGGAATTCTTGTAGAACCACCAACCATCAAAATCTTATCTATCTTATCAGGAGTAAGCCCAGCATCTTGCATAGCCTGTCTTGTTGGGCCCATAGTCTTTTCAACTAAATCAGCAGTGATTTCATCAAACTTAGCTCTAGTTAAAGTAACATCCATGTGCTTTGGTCCTGAAGCATCTGCAGTAATAAATGGAAGATTAATGTTGGATGAAGTTACACCTGATAACTCAATCTTAGCTTTTTCAGCTGCTTCCTTCAATCTCTGCATAGCTTGTTTATCATTTGAAAGATCCATTCCGTTTTCTCTCTTGAATGTATCTACCAAGTAATCGATAATTCTTTGGTCGAAGTCATCTCCACCAAGCTTGTTATTACCGTGTGTAGCAAGAACTTCAAATACTCCGTCACCAATTTCAAGAATTGATACGTCAAATGTTCCTCCACCTAAGTCATAGACCATAATCTTCTGGTCATGTTCTTTATCAAGTCCATATGCAAGTGCTGCTGCGGTTGGTTCATTTATAATTCTAAGTACTTCAAGTCCTGCAATCTTACCAGCATCCTTTGTTGCCTGTCTCTGAGCATCTGAGAAATAAGCAGGCACAGTGATAACTGCCTGAGTTATTGTTTCACCAAGATACGCCTCAGCATCAGCCTTGAGCTTCTGAAGCACCATAGCTGATATTTCTTGAGGAGAGTAACTCTTGCCATCAATATCAACCTTTCTGCTTGTACCCATATCTCTCTTTATAGAGATAACAGTTCTTTCTGGATTTGTTACTGATTGTCTTTTTGCAACCTGACCAACCATTCTCTCTCCAGTCTTTGAGAATGCAACAACTGATGGAGTTGTTCTATTACCTTCTGCATTTGCTATTACTACTGGTTCTCCACCTTCCATAACAGCTACACATGAATTTGTGGTACCTAAATCTATACCTATTACTTTTGCCATTGACTAAACCCTCCTACTAATCATTAATGTACTATTTATTAAAATTACCTATTTATAAATATTTAAGTTATATACTTATTTAAACTGTATTCCAGTTTACCTCTTTTAATACGATATATCCTGTTTAGTTTGCCTATTTTTCAGCAAGCCTAGTTTGCCTATTTTTTCTAATTAACTACCTTAACCATACTATGTCGAACAACTTTGCCCTTTATAGTATAACCCTTCTGAAATTCTTCAATTACCAGATTTTCACCCTGCTCATCATCATTTATATGCATCACAGCGTTGTGCAATTCAGGATCAAAGTTATTTCCCACTGCAGGAATCGCCTCTACTCCCATTTTTTCAAGACATTCGTTAAGTTGTCTCATAACCATCTCAACGCCGTCCTTGAGAGGATTGTTTTCTTCGTTTTCAACAGCCTTTAGAGCTCTCTCGAGGTTATCTACTACTGGTAAAAATGCACCTACTGTATTGGCTGAGGCATCCAAATAAATAGCTTCTTTTTCTTTCTGCGTTCTCTTTTTATAATTTTCAAACTCTGCTGCTGTCCTCTGCGCTAATGCCATGCAGTCCTCATATTGCTTACACTTTTCATCAAGCTTCTTTTGGAGCTCCTCAACTTCTGCAGAGGAATTTGAACAATCGCAGCACTCTTCATTTTCTATTTTAGTTTCATTCTCAATGTCAAGCTCTTCTTTGGAATTTTTATCTTTCTTCATTTTTGTGTTAACTACCTCCTTGTTAATGTACTATCCGTCTCCCAGAAGTCTTAGAATCTCCTGGTTGATTTTGTTTCTAATATAATTCATTGAAGCCACTACTTTGGAATAATCCATGCGTGTCGGTCCTATTATACCAATAGTACCAATTACATGATCACCCACAGAATATGCTGTCGTTACAAGACTGCAATCCTTAATGCCTTCAACTATATTCTCGTTTCCAATCTGTATTACTACATCATTCCCATTGACAATATTATTGATGTTATTAAACAATATTTCTGAAACAAAGCGTTTTTCATCCAGTATATTTAGAAACTCACGAGCCTTTTGAACTTCCTTGAACTCAGGAAAATTCAATATATTTGTAGCTCCTTCAAGATACACTTCCGGACGGTCAATAGTTCTAACCAGATCCTCAATCCCATCCATAATAGGAATAATTACTTCCTCTGGTGCAGAAAAGATCTTGTAAAACTCACCATTACCAATAGCCTTGCTGAGCATCTCAAGAGTAAAGCCTCTCAAACCTTCATTGAGCATATTTGATATCTGAATCAAAAAATCAGGAGTAACTTGCTCAGGTACGCGCACAAGGTTATTTCTAACAACATTTGCGTCGGTAACTACTATTACCAATGCTTTTCCTGGCTCAATAGGTACTACCTGTACTGCTTTTATAACACTCTTCTTCATCTGAGGAGTAGCAGCTAATGATGTATACTTTGTGAATCTGGACATAACTGCTGAGGCATTTCTAATTATCTGACTCAATTCATTTATCCTAATGTCCATTTCACTTTTTATTTTCTCAACTTCTTTTTCAGATAATTCATTAATTTTCATCAGCTGGTCAACATATAGTCTGTATCCTTTATCAGAAGGAACTCTACCGGCTGATGTATGAGGTTGCTCCAAAAATCCCATCTCCTCAAGGTCAGCCATTTCATTTCTAATGGTAGCTGAACTTAAGCCAAGCTCGTGTTTCTTAGCAATAGTTCTCGAACCAACCGGCTCAGCAGTATTAATGTAGTCATCTATAATAGCTTGTAGTATTCTAAGTTTTCTATCATCAAGTAACACGTTATCACCTCACTTTTATTGTTAGCACTCTATTAAGTTGAGTGCTAATATAATTAATATATCCCTCGCTTTATTATTTGTCAAGTATTTTTCATTTAATATTTACACTCTATTCATAAACACATAAAAATGCCGCCAGCACTTGTACTGACGGCATTTTATTGTCGAAAGATTTCATATTATTTCAGGATTGTTATCGATATTTTCCTTATTTGTTTTCAGTGCTATTACCATCTTGTTGACTATCTGTTGCAGCGCTACTGTCATCTTGTTGACTATCTTTTGCAGCGCTATTGTCATCTTGTTGACTATCTGTTGTAGCACTATTGTCATCCGTTTGAACATCAACTTTATAGCTATTATCAACTTCACTAGTAACGTTGTCATTGTCTCTAACTTCATCTTTTGAAGCTTGCATGTTATTTGCAGCTCCTTGATTTAAATTTGAATATTTGTTAAGGGCTTGTTGATTTATATAGATATTATTCATTGAGCCTGCATTCTGCATATCCAAAATAACTGGTCTTCCAGTTCTTGCTCTATACACCTGGAAGTAGTAAACAATAAGTACAAATGAAGATAAAGCGGAAACTCCTCCAGCAGCCATAGTACCTAGTACTGGAATCCAGGAAAAGAACATAGATGCTACCCCTGTACATAAAGATACCAAGAGCATAATTCCAAATACTCTCCAGAAAGTTCCTTTTATAGCTTTTAAGCAGTACTTTAACCCTTGAATTATTCCACAATCCTCTGTACAAACCGCTGGGAACCACATTCCACATGCAGCACTGTACAAGAGCAGTACAAATAGATATCCAATAAAAGAAACAAATAGCAACATTATTCCTAGCGGTAGAACCGATATCATAAGGAAAACGCTTAATGCCATAAATATAGCAAATACAATGAGAATACCTAGTACAAACACAACATTCATTAGAAGAAAGAGCACATATCTTCCAACAAACTTTGACATACTTGGCATAACATCCTTTAGTGATGCACTGCCGGTCTTAAGCTTCTTTGAAACCATTCCATAAGTAGCAGGAGTAAATATAATTGTAAGCACCAAGGTTATTGCCAAAGCTATAATAATGCTGAGTAGAAACGGCATTCCATAGATGTCAACAATAAAGTCTAAACCTGGAACAAAGTTGGGGTTTGCAGTCATCTGATCAATTATTTTCTCAATCTGACCCAAATAATTAACCATGAAAAACATACTACCTATTCCAATTATTATATTAGGAATAACGTATACAAATAAAAGAGGCAAACATAAAATAAAGTTCTTGAAAGTAAATTTTAAAGCATTCTCTAAAAATTTCATCTTAACAGCTTCATCCTTCCAAATTATATTTTTACTAATAATATATTACTAATATTCTTTACTTTTGTCTGATTTTTACGTAATTAGATAGCATTTCATTATAACCATGCATCATATGTCTTACTACGTCATTGTTGGATGAATCTAACATCAAGTCATCAATTTGAGCAATAGGAAGGACGTTAATAGATGTTCCGGTAATAAAAGCAGCATCAACCTTGTTCAAGGTATCAAGTCCAATTAACGTTTCGATCAGTTCATATCCAAGGTTTTTACATACGTCAAGAACATATTGGCGAGTAATACCTTTCAATACGTAATCGCCTGGCGCTGTATAGATGCGTTTTCCTATAACAAAGAAAGCATTTGATTTACTGCCCTCTGTTATCCTACAATCATCAACTAGCAACACTTCAAAACAGTCATTTTCATCAAATATTTTCTTAACAGTTTCCTTATACTCATAATTTATCATTTTGATATTAGGATTATTTCTCTTAACGTTTGCAAGGCAGCACTTTATCCCCTTATCGTATTGCTCCTGTGGAGGATAATAGAATTTGTTTATGAATAAAATGCATTTTTGAACCTCTTGAGCTTTCACCAGTACTATAACCTTAATGTTGCATACTTCATAATTATTCAATTTGCATACTTCGGATATTTGTTCCCTAAGTTGGGTCTTTGTAATTTCAAGTTCTCTTCCACCCATCTGAATTGAGTTAGATAGCCTTGCATAATGTTCTTCACAAAATAAAGGTACTTTGTCAATAATCCTTATTACTTCATAGTAAGCTTTATAATCCTCATTTTCGTACATTGAAAGATTTTTAGAATCAATAATTTCACCATTTAATAAACTTATTTTTCCTATATTCTCATTAAAAAGCATAAATATCCCCTTTTAATTAATCAAATCATTTAGTATTAATATGTTTCATCAAGTACAATGTTTTTACTATGTGTTAATGTGTTTCTTCAAGTACAGTGTTCTTATTACAGGTTAATGTTTCATCAAGTACAATATTTTATTATGTTCTAATCTATTTCATCAAGTGATAAATTGAAGCTAGGCATAAATCGTTCCATGAAGAAGTTTACTTCCTCTAGCTCTATTTTATTAATAGATTCCAAAATAGTATCACTTGCTTTTTTAAACTCGTTATTCCCCGCCTTTACTTCCTCAATACACTTAATGTAAGCAGAAATTCTGTCAGCAGCCTTAACCAGCTTCCAACCATCTAAATCGTCTGGATTTTTAAAAAATAGAGAATAATATTCATCTGCCATTTCTTCTGGGAGCATAGAAATGAGCTTTTCTTTTGAAATATCCTCAATATCTTTATATACTTTACTTATTTGAGGGTTGTAGTATTTTATAGGTGTTGGCATATCTCCTGTAATTATTTCATTACAATCATGAAACATAGCGAGCACAGCAACTCTCTCCGGATTTATTTCTCCATGAAAATATGTATTCCTTATTACAGCGAGTCCGTGTGCTATAAGAGCAACCTGAAGACTGTGTTCCTGTATATTCTCAGTATAGGTATTTCTCATCAATCCCCATCTATTAATATATTTCATTCTTGATAAGAAGGCAAAGAAATTAAAATTATCCTGACTCATAATTGCTCCTTTCTTTTATTAGTATTATAACTTACACATTCGCAATAGACTATACTTATCTTTTATTATAGCCAATATATTTCTTCAAAACAATTTTGAGCAAACGAGTCGGTCATACCCGCAAGAAAATCAATTGCCTTTTGTGCATCTGACTCATTTTTGTCATAATCCTTATCAATAATATAGTTATAAAACATCCTGTATACCTTTTTATCACTGGTTTTAAGCTTTTCAAAATCCTCCAAACTGTTTAGCAAGCTTACAAAAAGACCTTCTATTGTTGTCTGAGCTATCTTTTCATATCTGGTTATTTTATCGGCCTTATATATAAGTCTTACATTTTCATTAATGAGCTTTTCGAGTGCCTCACCCTTTTCCTTACTAAGCTGGATACAGTCTTTTTCATAACTATTTTCCACCAAATCTATAACTAAGGTGTTAATTATTTCTCCATTTGTATTTCCAAGTTCATTTCTAATATTTTTATCAATATCCTGCATATCCATTAGCTTAACACGTACAGCGTCCTCAATGTCTCTTCCTACATACGCAATCTTGTCAACTAATCTAACAATACATGCTTCAAGAGAATACGGCAATGCCCCTCTCTTTTTAATCCCTATAAGGCTCTGAGGTGTCTTGCTTGTATCGCGAGTGAGCTTATATTCGTTATATCTTTCACCACAGTGCGAAACAATACCATCCTTTACCTCAAAGGTAAGATTAAGACCACATTTTTCATCTATTTTTTCCTTGGATAATCTAGTAGCAAGGCGCTCAACAACACGAAGACTATGCAGTTCGTGCTGAAAGCTCCAGTCAGGGTTTATATTCTTCATACACTGATTCAATACACGTTCTCCACTATGTCCAAACGGAGCATGACCTAAATCATGACCCAATGCAATAGCATATGTCAAGTCTTGATTCATTTTGAGGGTTCGAGCAATAGTAACTGCGATGGAACCGACATTTAAAACATGCTCCATTCTAGTGCAAATATGATCATTCTTGGCATTGAAAAAAACCTGAGTTTTATGTCTAAGTCTTCTGAATTCCATTGAATGTAAAATTCTGTTTGCATCCCGCTCATATTCAGTTCGGATAGGACATTTGTCTTCACTTATTAACCTTCCAAAAGAGTTGCTACTTTTTGCAGCAAAAGGACTTAGGCTACCTTCTTGTTCTTCCCTCAATTGCCTCCATTGCATGATACTCCCCCCATGAAAATTCAAACTAAAATCATATATTTTAAATATACCATAATTTTGTTATATAGGAAGCATTATTCTTGTATTAGATAAATTTGACGACATATATCGCTTTACTTTACTTGACTAGATAAATTTGATGACATATATCGCTTTACTTTTCTTGACTATATAAATTTGATGACATATATCGCTTTACTTTTCTTGACTATATAAATTTGAGACATATATACTTTACCTTTCTTGAGCTTAAATTAAAAATATTTTGTGTTACCTTAAATGACATTTAGAATACTATATAAGTAAATGTATTTTATAAAAAATTATATAAATTAGTCTAAATATCAATTTTAAGCTAAAATTATGAAGTATCTATATATAAGCTATAGTAATGAAGTATATATTTAATAGCATATATAATCCACTGTCTGTATAACGTTTATAGGCTATAATAATGAATTATATATTTAATAGCTTATATAATTTGCTGTCTGTAAAACGTTTATAAGCTATAATTATGAAGTAAATATAGGTATAATAAAAGGAAAAAAGGAGCGGTGAAAATGTCTTTGAGTATAGAATGTATTACTGATTTTATTTTTGTTGAGAATTCCCTGAAGAAGTCCGATGTGATTTTAATTCCCGGCAGTCCTCACCCACCACTTATGGAAAAGGCTGCTGAATTATATAAGCAAGGTTTTGCTCCATATATCCTTCCATCAGGCGGATACACGAAGGTTATGGCACCCAAAACCTCTGAGTGGCAATATCTCAATGCAATCGGTCTTGAACTTGGCATTCCTCAGCAAGCAATACTAAGAGAAGATAAGGCTATGAATACCTTTGAAAATGCAAAGTACTCTAAAAGGGTTTTAGCTGCAGCAGGGATAGAGGTTAATAATGCAATTATTGTCTGTAAGGCCTTCCATTCAAGAAGAGCTCTGCTTACTTATCAAACAATTTTCCCTGAAAATGTTAACTTCTATGTAATAACAGTCGAGGACAGAAGAAAAATAAGACCGGATAACTGGTTCCTGTCTCAAGATAAGATTGATGTTGTTATGAATGAGGTTGTAAAAATAGGTAAGTATTTTAAAACTGAAATACTAAGAAACTGATTACAATATAGCTTTATCACTGGAAAATAAGTTATTTACAATAAGCAATAATTTCTTTATAGAACTCATAAAACAAACCTGCCGTGCTCCTCTGCGCTAATGGAATTATTCTTTTTGATATTTCAAAATATCTTTTGGTATGGTTCTCTATTAACTCGCACTCCACCATCACTGAAAGGGCGAATGCTGCATTTAATTTTAAATATTGTTCTACACTTAGATTATATTGTCCATTATTATGAACAGAAAAATCCTTTAAAAAGTAGTTATCCTGAATATATTTTTCAAACCGATAATGATTTCCAAAAAGATTTCTACTTGCGTGTTGTGGAACCGTCATATCCTGTATCAGATGTGCGGCAGCCCCAAGAAAAAACAAGGCTTTATCAATATTTATTCTAATGTTTTTTTGAGCCAAACTATAATAGCTTTTTGCAAGAGTTAATGCATTTTTAAAAAAAGGCAGGCCTCGATTTATATTAGGATTATAAAAATGTGCAAGACTCCTAAACTTAGTATCAGCCCATGCCACCCCCATATTAAGCTGCTTTACAAATTGAATCAAAAAGCAATAGCAGTCAATACGCTTATCATTTCTTAAAATATTTAACGCCTGACAATTTATCGCTTTGTGAACAACACATTCGTCTATTTTATTTTCTTTTTCTAATGTGTTTTTAAGGTATTTAATATAGCTGGAATCTACTACAACACCCATCAAAAAGCCACCCTTTACAGCAATTATATTGATTATCTCAATTATAATTCACTGACAAGCTGGCAATTATGCAATTAATTAATACCTTACATTCCTTAACCATTAATTCCCAAAAACATAATTGACTAAACAAATTTATGAATCTATAATAAAAACTATGAAAAATAAGCAGTATAGTATTTATAAAATTATGTCATATAAATTTTACTAATCATAAAGAAGGTAATAAAAAATGAGTAAACGTGTAAACTTAATTTTAGAAGGCGGCGGAATGCGGGGACTTTATACTGCAGGAGTGCTAGATTTTTTCCACGATAAAAAAATAAACTTTCTTGATATTGTGGGAGTTTCTGCTGGTGCTTGTAACGCTGTATCTTACATATCCGGTCAGCGTGGTAGAAATCTTGCAATCAATGCCGGATATTGCAGAGATAAAAGATATATGAGCCTTGCAGGTCTTTTCACTAGAGGCTCCATTTTCAATATGGATTTTTTATTCGGGGATATCCCCAATGAGCTAGTCCCGTTTGACTATGAAGCATACACGAATGCACCTAATAAGCTTACAGCTGTTGTAACAGACTGTGAAACTGGTGAACCCGTTTATTATCCAATAAAGGACATGCACTGTGATGATGTATATGTGAGAGCATCTAGTTCAATACCTCTTGTATCTCCCATTGTTGAAGCTGATGGAAGAAAACTAGTTGATGGAGGAACAGCTGATTCTATTCCTATTAACTACTCTGTTAAGCAAGGGTTTGATAAGCATGTAGTAGTTCTTACTCAACATAATGGTTATCAAAAGAAGCTAAGTAAATATATGAATTTAATACAGCGTCGTATCAAGCAGTATCCTAAACTTATTGAAGCCTTGAAAAACAGGCATATAAGCTATAATGAAAGCCTAAAGCTTGTTCATGATTTAGAGAAAGCAGGGAAGGCATTTGTTATATGTCCAAAAGAACCTCTAAATATATCTAGATTTGAAAAGAATACTGAAAAGTTAAAAAGTGTATACAACCTAGGATATAATGATGCAGCAGCAAGATATAATGAACTGCTAGAATTTATAAGTGTCTGTGACAATGTTAAAAAGTAGATTGATAATTGCGCTATGATAATATTAAATATCATAATTTACTTGTGACTAATAATATTGAAAATAGATTGATCTAAGTTGATTGGTTTATTAGATTGATATAATCCATTGATTTATTAGATTGATTTATTAGATTTATTTTAGTTCATGATTTGCTTATAACCAGATAGTTATATCGAAAAATATTGCATATTATGAAAAAAAGATATACTCAACGTTTGCAAAGCGAACAGTATCGCCTGATACCACCTTTGCTTTTGCATTCGGGGGTATTTTTATTTCATTAATAAATGTACCATTTTTTGAATTGAGGTCACTGATAAAATACTCCCCATTTTCAATAGTTATTTCAGCATGAATCTTGCCAATAGAATTCACTTCCAGCACATGATCGACAAATCCTGACATTCTCCCAATGATAAGGCTAGGCTTACTAAGTGTGATGATATCTGTGCCTATTTTTTGCCTAAGTAGTGGTATAGTGCTCTTTTCCATTGTAATAACCTCTGTATCTCCATTACAAGTTGCTGGTTTAAGCTTATGAGAATACGGGGTTAAAGAGGCCTTGATTAATTCACTGGATATATCTGCTTCATTATAAAAGGATTCTTGCATACTTTGCTTGTTTGCTTTACTATTCTCCAAAGTATTCAACTGCTTATTTATCTGATTTTTTGCTTGGCCATTCTCGAAAGAATTCAACTGCTTATTTGTCTGATTTTTTGCTTGGCTATTCTCCAAAGTATTCAACTGCTTATTTATATGATTTTTTGCTTGGCTAGGTGGCATTGGAATATTGCCTGTTATTGAACTGGACTGTGTATTTTCCTGTGTTTCTGTAGGGTTAATATTAAGTATTCTTAATATAGTATCTGGAGGGTTTTTGAGAAATCTATAAAAAAGCACATCCAAAGCACAAAAAATTAAGCCTAATATGGCTAAAGATACCGTATAATCGTCGCTTTCTGCCAATATACCACTATTAACTATCAAATAAAAAGTAACAATTAATACAGGCTGACCAGCAAAGAAAAAAACTTTTTGTTTATAGCTTTTTTTATTAATCTTGTGCTTAGGTAACTTATTTGTCTTTATCAAATCGCTAGAACACCCAGTATCTATTTGTTTGCAGGGAATCTTTATGGAAGTAGGCAGTTCTTTTATTATGTTGTTACTTGCTGTTTCTTTTTTATTAATATGTATTTTTTCATTTTTGCTTGTTTTATTTATTTTGAACATGATATCTCTCGCCATAATTTCTTTACATGCTGATTGCTCAGACAAGTTTATATTTTTGGTGTTTACAATGTGGTGGTTTTCATTAACTTTCTCTGTGCTATTTTCCTTTAGTAGCCTTTCTAGTAGTTCCTTCATACCTGCAATACAGAAATTATTACTTTTGAGCAGCATGATTATTCTTTGAAGATAGTTATCGCATTTTGGCTCCTCTATAAACTGGGAGTTATTAATAATCAATTCAGTAAAAAAATTACAGTAGTCATTTTTGTAATCTTTGATAGGAAGATATGTAAAAAACACCTTTTCAGTATCCATTTCCATGTATATGTTTTGGACATCTAATAAGACCTTGGTCTCGTTAAGTAGATAATTCTTTAGTTCAAATATTCTGTTAACAAAATTAAGCAGAAACAAAATATATTCTTTTCTTGAAAACTGTTTTCTACTTAAATATTTATCAAGTGATATTTTGGATGTTATATTATAATATAGCTCTAGCGATAGGTTTATATTTTTGCAGGTCATCGCTAAAAGACATTTGACCTTGTTTCCGGATGCCATCTTCATTTGGTAATCTATTATTTGTGCAGTCTCGTAGGGTAACACCATTAGATAAGATTCAGTACCAATGCTGATATATTCTATTGAATAAGCTCTATCTCGTAACGCCATAATTCTTTCCTTTCTAAAAATGATTACCAAAGTAAAATAGTGATTACAGTACCAACCATAATAAACGGTACAAAGGATATTTCGGTTTTCTTGCATGCTTTATGTATAATTAGAAGGCCTATCGAAAAAATAGCCGCCATTAGTAAAGAAAACATTATTATTCTTATAAACCCATAAACTCCCAAGAATAATGAGCAAGCAACGAGCAACATTATATCCCCTTCTCCTAATTGTCTTTTGGATATAAAATAGATGCTTAATAAAAGCAGACAGCTAATGGCACCACCTAACAAGGATTGTGACAATGAAACTATATTAAAACCAGATACAGTAATGATTATATAGAAAAGCAGCAGTAATGTTATTAGTTTTATGGAGACGGACATTGTCCTGATGTCCTGAAGAGCTGCAATAAGCAAAACTGTATTGAGAACAACTGCCGATACAATAAATTCTGCCGAGCAAGCTTTTACAAAAATCAGCAGTGATAATGAAATAATATAGATTAGTATTAGCACTAAGCTAGTTTTTCTGCTCATCAGGTACCCCTTCCTTACCATAGGCTTTTTTAATAGAAAGAGTTATACCTTTTTGCAAAGCTATACTTTTGCATTCCTCTATAGCAATCTTTTGTGCAGTAGTAATAGTTGTTTCAGGTATTACCAGGACCAGCTCTTTTCTATAAAAATCGCTTGTACCCACAGTAACTCCTCCACTCTTACCACCATTAAATTCAGATAGCTTTTCAATATATTGCTTCAGCTTAGTCTTAATATTAGAGCCCTTTTGATAGTACTTTTCATCAATATTCATACTTTTAATACTAATGGCTGTACCATTTTCCAGCTTAGCTATTGTTGGAAATTTCGATGGAAGGTTTGCTGCCTCTAGTTGTCTGATTATTTGGCCTCTTTCTATTTTATCCTTGTCCCAAACACTGTTTAGTTGTTCTTCTTCTCCTGCTTTTGTACCTTCTGTATCAATACCATCTGCTCCACCCCAAGCACAGCTTGAAGTAGTTTGATTTATTTTAAAGGGTGGCAATATATTTGATAGAAATGGAAAGTTAATAGTATAGTCTGCCACAACATCAATACTTCGTCCATCAGCAAGCAAACGGCTTTCACTAAAGTCTATACCCCTAAAACCCTTTATTACTCCAAGGCTTGTCAGTCTCTTGTCCACATCGCTATATTGCTCACCAATAATATTGTTTTTTACCAGCACTTTAACTAATGGAACAAGCACCATCTGTGCTCTTACATAATCGTTGAGGTCTGAACCAAACTGTGCCACAAGACCTTCTATTTCAGAATTTCCTAACATCTTACCCATTTCATCTGAACTACAAAACTCTTCTATTCCACCTATAACCGCTTCGGCATTAGTATTGTAATAGAGCAGACTATATACACCCATGCTTTTACTGGCTTCTCCCATTGCCTGCTGCAGTATTTCGAAGGTATAGTAGAGTTTAATGAGAAAAGAAAAAAACACAATAAGCAATATTATAACAGGCAGCACGATAGCTGCCTCAACTGTAATGGCACCTCTAATCTTATATCCATCTTCTTTTGTTTCTTTGTTCATTCTAGCTTTCAATATCATAATGACACCTCCAGAAAACAGCACTATTTATGCTAATAACCCATTATTAAAGTGCTGCTAGATGGGCTTCTACCATAGCTGAGCGTCTTTTCGGTGCTATATGTGGGTATGGATAGAAAAAAGTTTTTTACACTCACCAAGCTGGTTGCTTCATATAGCGTTACACAATCCTTTATCAAAAACTCCTGGTCGGACATTCTCATATTTAGCTGAATGACGTCTTGAATTCTGCGATACTTTGCATCCCTGTTTTCAAGCAACAGAAAAATTCTCAGATAGTCATGGTAGTTAAAGCTAAATGGATTGGATGCTGTTACTTCCTTTGCAGAGTTCTTTTTTCCTGAAATATCAGTAACCCATTCATCGCTTGTTTTAAAAAGCATAACCGACTTGCCTTTGGATAATAAATCAATATCATTTACCGACTCAAGCATTGCCCACGCACCTACTAACAATGCCTCAATCAAAAAGCCACAAAGCCCTGCACTCCAAGAGCTTAGCGCTTGAGCAAGTATTCTTACTCTTGTAATCTTACTGCTGTCTGTATAAATATGTAGAATATTAGATACCATTCTTATCATCAATATTCTACTCTTTACCATATTCATATTGGTGCTTTCACTCTTAGAGCCATTTATTATGTGTTCAACCTCATACTGGCTGAAAAAACCATCTCTTTGTGCTTTGTCTTTTGAGCGTAAATTATAGGCCGACTTTTCAGATTGTTTGTCTAGAATAGGTACACCATGCCTAAAGGTACCCATTATATATTCCGTAATATAGATATTATCTCTCAAGGCTTCAGCAGCAGTTTCAATATCGGTTTGCTGACCTGCCATTTCTTCAATGTCTTGCTGCATGAAGTCCCCATCACTAAAATCAATGTCACTCCAAGTCCCTGCTACGGGACTGCCCCCCTCCAGAGTGCTGCACACTGATGGCAGCAGCCGATATTCCTCATCAGGTATGGTGCTTAACTCTGTTTCTTCGCTGAGCGCTTCACTGGTGGCACTCTCGGCTGCTGCCCTGTTATCCTGGTCCTGGCACTGCAGCTGAGCGGGCTTATAGTACTTGTAATCTATTACTGCCCTGTTAGCGAAGCTGCTCACAATGCTATCTATGTTGCTAAGCTCTGAATTTATTACGGCTTGCGCCCCGTTGCACAAGTCAATATTATTATTGTACAATGCTATATTACCTGACGAATTATCTTCACCCATCATGCTTTTTAAGTTATTGAGATCACTCTTATAGCCCTCAACAATTTCTGGCAGGCTGTCACTGCTATTGGCATAATTAAGTTCCTCATCAACCATTGCACTAATCTCAGAAAATTTATTCCTAAGGTTACTAATATCAGAAATAATCTGCGTGTTCTGTGCTTTGAAACCCTCTAAAGTGTTATTAACCGAATTCTTTGCAGCTTGTATTTCGTCATTTACCCCAACTATCTTATCATTAAGGCTGTCCATTTTAGCTAAAAGATCATCCTTCTTTTTTTGTTCTGTTTCAGTAGAAATCTCTTTCAATATATCTGATACCTGACTGTTCAGACTACTAAGGATGTCTTTCTTTTCTTTTAAATCTACTTGGTAGCTATTGAGAGCTTCTGAAATCTTGCTTTCATTTATAAGCTTATTGCTCTGCTCTAGCTTTAGCTGAAGCTTACCTGCCTCATCCGCTTCTTTACTTGTTTTCAGTTTCCTCTCATATAATTGTGCGCCCTTAGAAACCTTTTTCATTCCTGTTAACTTATCGAGCAGACTCTGCGCAAGCTCGTAAGGGGCACGATACTTCATGTACTGTGTAAGCTGCTCAGCCATAATATCGATATTTTCAAGTGTTGCAGCTTCTTCTATAGATAATTCATCTATGCTGTAGTCAAAAATCGCACCGTCATTCACGTTACCTGAATATAGATTCTTAATGATATACTCTTCATAAATATCATAAGCGTTTTCCTGACCTAAACTCATCCCAAAAAGCCCATATTCGTCCTTTAACAGGTTGTTATAATTGGCCAGAACCGATATTAGTGCAAGTTTATTTGATCTAACCAGCTGAGCCTGTGCAAACCGAAGCCTGGCAGCATCCGACAAAGCACCTGACAGTAGTATCACGGCTGATAGCACAATACACAAAAATATAGTAATTGAACCTTTCAGTCTGTGAGAGCTCAATCTACCATTGTTGTGTACTGCTAATACACCTTTGGCTATCCTGTTATTATTAGGATTATTTATTCGTGCGAATAAGCTTATTAATAATCTCATTTGCTTTTGTACCTTCCCCAATCCACCTATTATCACTATTTAGCAAACTATTCCCAATATCAGTCACCAGATCCATATTTCTAATAAACTCAGCATTATCATCTAGGCCGCAAATAGAATGAGCGGTTATTGTAAGTATGGGATCAAGCCCATAACTACCGAAAAGCTTTGACAAAGGTAACTGGTAAGTAGATTTCATCTTGAGATGTAGTTTTTTCTGAAGAAGCTCCGTTTTTATCCCTATTTCGGTGATTTCCAGCTTCGCTATTACACCATACTTATACTTTTGCTGCGATAACTTCTTAAGTATCATCTCTTTTGTATCCGATTGAGTGTCATATATTCTCCAGTAAAGACCTCTTGAGCTATTTGCATCTTGTGTCTGGGCATGTACCCATATGTATGCCCCTTGCTGACATGCTTCTGAGGCAGCGGACTGCAAAGCAGCATATTCATACATAATTAGTCCACAATATACCAGTATGATAAATACCATGAATACCGTAGAAAAAGTTAGTATTGCTTCCACAGTCATGCTGCCCCTAGATGACGGTTTTATTTTCCTCATAGTTTTAATTACCAAGTGAGCCTCCGGCACCTGCTTTATTATTTTCGAGCGATGATGAATCTGGGAAGAGATTGTTTATAATACCATTTACAAACTCTATCAGCTTCTTTCTAAATAGCAAGGCAACTCCCACCAGAACGGCAATAATAATAATTACCTCTACTGTACCCATTCCTTCTTCTTCATACATAAACCTTCTGAATAACTCCTTCATAAGTACCTCCTTAAAAAATATTAAACTAACCTAAATACCATTCATAGATAATAATGCAGGCAATATTACAATCATTATTATTGAAAAGAACATAATCATCATTGGTAAAAGCATCTTTGTAGAAGCTTCTTCCCCAAGCCTTTTTACTGCATTCTTTCGCATTTCCCAGCACTCAGAGGATTGGAGCCTCAAAGCTATAACTAGTTCATTTCCGCCCCTTTTAATGCTTTGAATAATAGTAGAAATAAAGCGACTGATTTCGGGTGCTTTTAACCTCTTGGCAAAATCACTGTAGGCATCTGCTTCACTTCTACCAGAATGAATTTCAGCGATAGTTTTATTTACTTCGCTATAAAAATAGCCATCTGCACTGGAATCTCTAGATATCTTGTCCCAAGCCTTTGTAAGTGTTAGCCCCGCATTAATCAGAAGTGCCAGCATGTTTACAAAGTCTGCAAATTTAAGCTGTATCTCAAGCCTTCTCCGTTTAATTTCTTTATTTAGTCTTACATCCTGTAAAATCGCCAAAATGCTAAATAATATAACAATATAAATCCCGAATATTGCACTGAAACCAACAATAGAAGCCACCGCAAGCTCACTTAAAATACATAACGTAAATATGGTAAGCTTGTAAGCATGGAATATTCTTAGATAATAGGCAGAATACTCGTTTCCATAGACTTCACTTATTTTTGTCTGAAGCTTTCTATCATAAGTAGTTTTATATGAATATCTGAAACGCTCAAGAATAAATAGAGCACATGGAAGTAAATTTTTTATCACAAATTGTTTTTTATCCAGAGCCTCAATATATGTCTTGTAGGCGCTTCTTATGTACAAATGAAATGCGGCTAGGCCAATGGTTATGACACATAATAAAATACCGCTAGCTATTCTCATGATTATCCACCAATACCTTTTTTCGAGGTTACAAATATTTTTATGTTATAAAAAGCGATGTTAGTTAGTCAAACAAATATCCAATCAGGATTTATATCCAATCAGGATTTATATCCCAACTAAAACTTAATGTTCATAATCTTTGAGGAAATAAGCCAAGACAGCGCTATCATGAGCATACATACCGTCATAACAACCCTTCCAATTGCTGTGGTGAAAACAGGCTGCATATACTCCCAGCTAGTTGTAGAAAGTACAAGAATAATACCAATAGGTAAAATATTAAGTACCTTTTGTTCGAATTTTCTAGCAGCCAGCATGGTATCAATCTCCTGCTTTATTTCTATTTTGTCATTAATAATAGCAGCAGCATTTTTTACTGCTTCGACAAGATTCCCACCCGTTCTTTTAGAGGTATAAATAACGTCTGAAAAGTTCTTTATGTCAGCAATTCCAGACCTGTGTGCAAAATCAGACAGTGCTTCCTCTATGGGGGTATTCAGAGATAATCTGCTGATGATAATTTTGGTCTCTTTTATGATATCTGCCTCACCATCAGGATAAAGCATCAACAAATCGTCAATAGAGCTTTCAAAGGCACGTTCAATGGACTTACCTGCTGACAAGGATGAAGCCAATGATGCCAGAAGTTCTTTGAATTCAATGTTCAGCTCCTTTTTTCTAGCATTAATAAGAGCTGTTTTTTTATATTTCAAATACAGTACACCAGAGGGACAAATTAGAAATGATATAAAAATACTATGGTAAAAGATATATGCCATCAAAAAAACTATGGCTATAGAAAAAAAAGAATATGTTATCTTTTGACGAGTTGACATAATATAAGTATCATAGTTTATCATATTAGCCTCCTCCCATTCCATATATAAGTAAGCCTAGCTAAAAAGAATTCATCTTTATTTCAGGTTTGTCCCATATATCATCTATTCATAAGTAGCCCTACAAAAAATGAATACGTCTTGATTGCTGGTTTTTCCCATCTCTATCTACTCATATGTAAGTCCAGCTAGTGAAAGCTTGAAGGTGTTCTGAAGCTTATTTTCGGTTCTTTTCAGGCTTCCTGAAACAGTTTTTATATCTCCTGTTTGATGCTCCTCAAACACGAAAATTTGATTAAGTATAATTATGTTATCCTTTATACCTACAACCTCGGATATCTCCATTGTTCTTCTGGATTTATCCCTTAACCTAGATAGGTGAATAATTATATCTATAGCAGAAGCTATCTGTTTTCTTACACAGTCTAAAGGTAGCTGTAATGTGCTAAGAATCATTGTCTCCAGTCGTGATAGCATATCCATACTTGAGTTTGCATGACCCGTTGACAAGGATCCATCATGCCCTGTGTTCATTGCCATCAGCATATCAACTGCCTCAGCACCCCTTACCTCACCAACGATTATTCTGTCAGGCCGCATTCTGAGGCTAGTCTTTATTAAATCGCGCATTGTTATCTCACCCTTACCCTCGACATTACAATTTCTTGTTTCTAATCTCACTAGATTTAAGACATTCTGAATCTGTAGTTCAGCGGAGTCCTCTATGGTAATAATTCTCTCATCAGCTGGTATACAACCTGACAATGCGTTCAAGAAAGAAGTTTTTCCGCTACCCGTTCCTCCCGATACAAAAATATTGTATTTAGCTTTAACAAGCATATTGAGGAATTCAGCAGCCTCATCAGTAAGGGATTTGTATTCAACTAATTTTTTCATACTCATGGGTTGTTCGGGGAATTTTCGAATCGTAAGAATTGGCCCGTTCAAGGCAATAGGGGGAAGAACTACGTTTATTCTGGAACCGTCCTTAAGTCGTGCATCCACTATGGGAGATGACTCATTAACATTTCTGTTTACAGAGGATACAATAATCTGGATAATATCCTCTAACTTTTGAGTTGTCTCAAATTGTGCCGTATGCTTTTGAGTACTACCGTACCTTTCAATGAATATGCTATCCGCACCATTTATCATTATTTCAGTAATGCTGTTGTCTTCAATTATAGGCTGTAAAACATCCAACCGTCTGAGGGAATTAAAAACATTATCAGCAATTTCTTTTCTTTGCAAAGGATTAATCAGCATTCCTTTTGTTTTTTCAAAGACCTTTTGTATTATTAGTTCATGCAATTCATCATCATTGATATCCTTGCAAAGGTCAATTGCTTCACTCACCGCTCTCTTAACCTGCTCATAAACTTGCATATCCATAAGCACCTCAAATCTAAAATAATTACCTCATATCTTCAATAGTTAGCGAAATCTATTTGACCCGAATCCTCAAATGTCATATCATCAAGTATATTCCAAGCACTTGATTAATTCATCTATATAAGGTGATAGCAAAGTGGGATTCTCAAACCTATCCACTGAAAAGAATAGGTTTTCAAAGTCACTAATAACCGGTATAACACAGGCAATTGGAGCATTAGATACATTTTTCACTTTATTTAAAAACTCATCCCCTGAATCAATCTTATTGCCAGCAATATAGGTTATATTCCGTATCTTTTCAAGGTTTTCACCACCCGAAATCTTATCAAAAAAATTAAAAAGAATTTTAGTTTTATGTAAACTTATATGAGTCCCATCTGTTATGCAAACCACTTTATTGCTTGCCTCAAGTAGCGCAACAGTACTCGAATTTATAGTAGAAGGGCTATCTATTATAATAAAATCATAATGGTCGCTCTCTTTGATAGCCTTAATCAACATATTAACATCGTTGGTATTTAAGTCCGCATTATCCATGATGTTTTCAGATGGCTCAAAATAGAAAATACTCGTACTTTCATCAATACTTCTCAATATTCTGACTCTAGAAGCTAGATTAATATCGCCATTCTTCAAGTAATATAATACCTGAGCAAAATTTCCATTATTCTGTCCTTTTAAAAATAGGTTTGTACTCTGGCAACTCTCCATATTTAGATAAAAAACCCTTTTTGCCTTATTAGCAAAAGTTTGAGCCAGTAATAGTGATAACAATGTTTTGCCACTTCCACCGACAGCAGAATGTATCATAATGATATTTGTGGCACAGCCCTGTCTACATGAATCCACACTAACATTAGAATCCAAAAGCCCCAACAAATCCCCTACTATGCTATTCGCATTCTTGTATTTATATATTGCCAAGCCCTCATTACTGTTGTGCATTCCGCTAGAAAGTACAGCTATCTTTTTATAAAATATTAAGGAGGCATACTCATACAAATCTTCCGAAACCAACAAAATATCTGGATTAAAGGTCTCTATTATCAAGATAAGTTCACTTTTTCTAGAACACTGACAAACACCAAAGTATTCACTATAATTATGCACTAAAAAATTCGAAAGGTTATTTGCATACTCTTTGTCAGCATCAAATATTAGAAGCTTAACAGCACCCATATTATCTCTCCATACAAGAAATTTAAATAGAAATTGATTGTTTAAAAGAAATTGAAATAGTTTAGAAATTGAATTACTTTAAAAAAATTTAATCACTTTAGAAAAATTTAATAAGTTTAAAAAAGTTTGAGTTAAGGAAATTGATATTTTTAAGAATTTGATTATTAATAGTACTTAATTATTTTAAAGAAATTGAACTAGTTTATAGCAATTGAATTAGTCTAGAGAAGTTGAATAAGTTTATGTTAAATTAGAATTTAGGAATAGACTTAATACACAATTTATAAAATCAAGTATTAATTTACATTATATTACATTTCTACAACTTGTCAATACTAAATTTAACTATATTCTCATTTATACTACTCAATACCCATCTATACTGATTTGACCCATTTTAGTTGAAACGTCAACCTTTACTTCACCCTTTTTGCCGCTGAACTGGTTATGAGAAACAGTACCATAACTATTAATCTCTAAATCAGCATCAAGTGGAAAGTTTAGATTTATATTTCCCTTATCAGTTTCAAAACGATAGGGTGCGCCTTTTTTCACACTGCCCTTAAAGCTAATATTGCCCTTATTTAAAGTTATATTTGTTTCACCATATAGCTTCGCACAATCCACCCTCACATTACCACTGTTTCCTGTATAATTTATAAGGCCCTCCAATTCATTTATTTCGCTATTTAAATCATCTGAATCCACTACTAGGGCGCCTATAAACCTATCATTTAGCTTTAGAGTCCCGCTTTTTTGCTTAACATTAAGCTGTGTTATCTGTCTAGGGATGTTAAGTTTTATTTCAGTGAAAATATCCATTGATTTGCTTCTTCCTGAATAATTGAGCGAAAAATTTACATTTCTATTACTTTGTGTGCATTCTAGCTTGAAGCTGTCCAGCATTTTTTTACGTTCATCAGTACTTTTGGCGGCTCTTACAACATATTTGATTTCATAGGATAATACTTTACTTTCTGAAGAAGCATAAATCTGTATATTGGAAGTGTCCAGATCAATGTTTAAGGTGGATGTCCCTCTATCAAGCTTTATTACATCACTTTTGTAATCTGTTGTTTCCTGTTTTGATAGTTTTTCGTTTTCTTGACTGCAGGCTGTTGTACATACAATTATTAGTGCTGCTAGCATAAAAAAGAATAACCTTCTAATCATTTTGCCCCCTGGTAATCATTGGTTAAAATGAATGATACCACGAATGATTGAAGGCCTCAATTATTTCCTAGAATGCATTTTTATTAATGGACACAAAACTTATCAAAGCAACCTAGTTTTTGTCTACAGTTACAGTTTCACCCCATGCCGCTTTACTGAAATTCTCTTCAGCTTCAACAATACTCATTCCAAGTATTTTTATTTTTTCTATGTCACTTGTTCCAATGTTTTTATTTCCACAGTCAAACAGATACCTGATAGCTTGAGGTCTAAAGCCTAAAAGCCTGGCACCAACTGTGTCTGTAGCAACAGGGTCAGTACCAGCAATAACTATACCGGTATGTCTTGGCAAGCCCTTGGAAGGACCTGTCCCTATCATAGCAGGACTTGCACTTACTATAGATAAGTCAATAGGTATATTTTCAGCCATTGCAGTAATAAAACCATGTAATTCCTGATGTATTCCGCATTGCTTTTTGGGATGCCCATGTTGTTCTGCAGGAGGCCAGCTGAGTGCAATATTCTTTATAGCACCTGACATTGTTGCTTCCTCATGGTATTTGAGCTGTGTAAAGGAGATTATTACTGTAGCATCGTCCAGCAGAGTATTTATCTTTGTAGCTGGAACCTCTTTGTGAGCTAATTTTAGCTCTCTAAATGGACCATGATTTAAGTCCACCAATTCAACATTTTCTTGCTGTAAAATTTCACTATAACCAACCTGCTTCATTACATCTGGCGTTTCTCCATCAGCAGTTCCAGTTGCGACAACTACCCTCTTGGGTGATTTGCTCTTTACTAGTCTTATTATCTCTCGTAAGCTTTCAGGCCCTACAACTACTCCCTTACTTGGACCTTTATTGTTAACCCAATTAGGGTCTATTACAACAACATCCTGCTTTCCAATATAATCAAGGATATCTAGAAGCTCCACTGCCTCCCTGATAGCTTTTGCTTCATCATCGTTCTTTGCAATTGCAACATTTGGGGTCATACACTTTCTATCTCTCATAATCCACCTCATAGAAATATTATTAACGCAAGCCTATAGGTTACAATACGTAATAGTATTTCCAACTATTTGGATAAAAACCCCTATGAGTTGAAAATTAAGATTGGTACACCCTCTAAGTTAAGAATTAGGATTTGTACCCTTAAGAACAACAAAAAACGACCCCATTCTTTTTTCCGCAAAAGGTCGATTTTTATATAGTTATTATTTAGTAAGTTATACACTTCATTTCTAGATTTTTAGGACTAACATTTGGGAATCACATCAATTATAAAAAAGTTCTTTTATTTTTGATACGATTAATTTTTTAGTGTGCTGTTTAATGATTTGTTAATCACAGGACACAATTATCAACAGTATGCCCTCTGCAACCCTAACAGTTGCTTCATCCCACACAAACTCATTGCTAACTCCCCAGCTTGTTCCTAGCTTCATGTTTGCATCCTTCAAAGGGTATTTCAAGCCTTTAGTGGTTACTCCGTTTGCCTCTGCGGTAACAGGAATGAGCGATAGTCTTGAACCTTCCTTTTTGGGAATGGTTATCTGATTGCGGCACATATAAATCTCGTTCTTTTCATTAACAATACATGCCCTTATATTTTTTTCAACTAGTGTACGAAGCATCAGTATATTTGATATAGAATGATCC
This sequence comes from Bacillota bacterium, assembly GCA_023433945.1. Taxonomy (GTDB): domain Bacteria; phylum Bacillota; class Clostridia; order Acetivibrionales; family DSM-1351; genus Ruminiclostridium. The sequence goes on from JAEYTP010000144.1 coordinate 24,223, forward strand.
ATACGAGTGCCCAATGCACCGATAAATATAATTTCATCAGCACCCTTAGCTATCGCATGCTCCAAGGCAAGCTCTGAGTCTGTCATATCCTTTTCTGCAGGATACTTTGACACCTCTATGCCCTGATTTACAAAATAAAAGTAATCCTCTGAGCTTACTGAATCAAAATCGCCTACAAGTATATCTGGCTTTATACCCATTTGCTTAAGATGAGCTGCTCCACCATCAACAGATATAATAAAATTAACATCAGCAAAAAAATGCTTAATATTATCATAATTTTCAACTGTACCGCTACAAACTATAGCTACCTTCATTAGTAAGCATTCTCCTTAAGTTTTGCAATGGCAGCACCCACATCAGGTGCATTATAAACAGCAGAGCCGGCAACTATTACATTTGCTCCTGCTTTTGAAATTGTGTAAATATTGTTCTCATCAATACCGCCATCCACTTCAATATCGATGTTTATAGCGCTTCTTATAAGCATATTTCTGAGAGAAGCTATTTTGCCCGTACAGAAGTCCAGATACTTTTGCCCTCCAAAGCCAGGATTAACAGTCATTAGCAATACCATATCTATATCATGCAGAACATAGTCCAATAGAGATAATGAGGTGCCCGGATTGAGGGCAACAGCTGCCTTCTTTCCGAAGGATTTAATAAGCTGTATTGTTCTATTCAGGTGTGTACAAGCTTCAGCATGAACAGTAATAATATCTGCTCCGGCATTTGCAAATAGCTCTATAAAATTATCAGGATTTGATACCATAAGATGAACATCAAATGGTAAATCCGTTACAGACCTCACATGCTTTATAATTCCAGGTCCTAAGGTGATGTTCGGAACAAAATGTCCATCCATAACATCAATATGAATCATATCTGCTCCATTTTCCGCAACCTTTTTTATTTCATCCCCCAAGCATGCAAAATTTGCTGATAATATTGACGGTGCTATCTTTATCATAAATTCATCATCCCTTCCTTTGTTTAGCTTTCTTCCCATACTGCGGAATGCTTTTTAATTGTGTATATAACTGAATATAGCTCTGATATCGATCCTTCGATATTTCTCCTTTTTCAACAGCCTCTTTGACAGGACAGTCAGGCTCAGAGATATGGCTGCATGATGTAAACCTACAGCCCCCAATATTTCTCCTTATTTCAGGATAATAGTTTTCAAGCTCAGAATAAGGAATAGATATCTCAAACGAACTAAAACCTGGGGTATCTGCAACATAGCCACCAAACTTCAGCTCAAGAAGCTCTGCATGCCTTGTGGTGTGCTTACCCCTTGCGATTTTATCACTTACACTACCTGTCTCCATAACCCATTCTTCAAGTATATGGTTGAGTATGGTAGACTTGCCCACACCGGATTGACCGGCAAAAACCGTTATTCTATCCTTTAGTCTTTCCTTTAATGCACGAAAACCAGTACTTTTAACAGAACTTAGCTCTATACAGTCATATCCCGCTAAACCGTATATTTCACTAATATTTCTAAACATCTGCCCATCATCTAAATCACATTTATTAACACAAATTATCACATTTATGCTTTTCATTTCTGCTGTAATTAATAGCTTATCCAGCAAAGAAAAATCTGGATTGGGTGCTTTAGAGGCAACAACTATTGCAATCTGGTCAATATTTGCAATTGCAGGACGTATCAGCTCGGATTTTCTTTCTTGTATTTCATCAATATTGCCAAGTTTTTTTAAACAATCCAATATACTAAAGACAACCTTGTCCCCCGGAACGGGAACAAGGCTATCCTTTCTAAATATTCCTCTTGGCTTACATTCATAGATGTTTTGGTCATCCTCGCTTCTGACGTAGTAGAAGCCTCCGATGCCTTTTAGTATTGTACCAAACGGCAAAATACTACCTCCTTATGGGCTAATTAAATCTATTTAACCAACTATATTAATTCTGTGTCTGTGCGTTTGGGTCTGGGGTAGTACCAGGATTCTGGTTTCCTGCAGGTTTATCTCCACCTGTTTGACCCCCATTTTGGCCTCCAGTTTGACCACCGGTTTGACCACCATTCTGGCCACCATTGTTTGTACCATCCCCACCATTGTTTGTGCCTTCCCCACCATTTCCATTATTCCCTGCGTTATCAGGGGGGGTAACAGGTGGTAATGTTTCCTCTTGTGGGTCGAGCCAAATACTTACTGTTTCACCTTCTAATACTTCTTCATATGCTACAGGTAGCTGTCTGATAACAATACCCTTTGTAACCCCTGCAGGGAGAATATTGCCAAGAGTCAGCTTTGCATCTGATAATAGCTTTTGTGCATCAAGTTCAGTCTTGCCTACAAGGTTTGGAACCTTGGTCCTTTTCACTTCTTCTCCCCTGCTTACGTAGATTATAACCTCCGTATCAGGTGCAACCTGCTCTCCTCCTTCAGGACTGGTCCTTATGACATAGTTTGCAGGCACATCTTTATTATTTTCTCTTTCAATTTTCCATTTAAGTCCTGCACTAGTAATCTCATTTTGAGCATCTCTATATTCCTTTTCCCGGACATCCGGAACGGTTGAGAGTTTAGGCCCGCTAGAGATAATTAATTCTAAAGATGTGAAATTTCCACTCTTATAGTCTTCTCCAGGTTGTATACTTTGGTCAATAATAACACCTTTAGGTAGGGTACTTTCTCTCCACACCTCGGATATATTGAAGCCTTTTGCATCTAGCTGAGGCTTAACCTCATCATACATCTTGCCACGATAGTCTTCAATCTTAAATGTATCATTATCGGCGGGTTTAAAGAGTACTGACCATGCCAGATAAATGCTTAAAAATACAACAAATAATACCGTTAAACCTGCAATCCAATAAGTTGCAGTATTCTTTTTCTTTTGCATACGTTTGTCATTAGTGACAGTACCGCCTCTTGGAACATTGCTGCTTGTATCATTAATATTTAATGACGCCATTCTGATAGTACTCTGGCTGTCTACATTCTGCATGCTAATAAATCCACCTTGGGGCTGAATAAGAACATGATTCAAATCATTAATCATGGCAGAAGCAGACTGATATCTTATATTTTGATCCTTTTGGATAGCCTTCATGATAATTTCGTTAACACCGTAAGGAAGGGATGGAACAATTTTTACTGGTTCTAATGGTTTTTCTTGAATATGCTTGAGAGCAACAGAAACAGGAGAATCCCCATCAAACGGAACCCTTCCAGTTACCATCTCGTACAGCGCGATTCCTAGAGAATATAGATCGGATTTTTCATCTATAAAACCGCCCCTTGCTTGTTCAGGAGAGAAGTAGTGAACAGACCCTATTGTACTGCCAACCATTGTGATTGTAGATGAAGTAACAGCTCTTGCAATTCCAAAATCAGTAACCTTAGCAATACCCTCTTTGGTTAATAAAATATTGTGGGGCTTAATATCCCTATGTACAATATTATTCTTGTGAGCATGTTCAATTGCAGAACAAATCTGTGCTGTGATCTTTACTGCATCTTTCCAATCCAAAGCGCCGTTTTTAGTTATATACTCCTTTAGAGTAAGTCCATCAACATATTCCATAACTATATAATGAATATCATCCTCATGTCCAACATCATATATTGAAACAACATTAGGGTGGGACAAGCTTGCAACCGCCTGCGCTTCAATCTTGAATCTCTTTACAAACTCTTCATCATTTGTAAATTCAGATCTCAATACCTTAATAGCAACAAACCTGTTAAGCAGAGTGCATTTAGCCTTAAATACTACTGCCATACCGCCTCCGCCAATCTTTTCTAATAAAAGGTATCTATTTCCAAGCATCTGGCCTTCCATCATATTTGTAATCATTCCTTTCAGATTATGTTTGAAGTAAACAAAAGCTCACCTATATCTTACCTAAAATGACGGTAATATTATCTTCCCCGCCATTATTATTTGCAGTTTCAACTAAAGTATCACATGCTTTTTGTAAATCTTCAGCATTATTTATTATATCCAGCATTTGTTCATCAATAAGCATGTTTGTAAGTCCATCCGTACATAGTACTACCACATCTTCCTCTTTGACATCCACCTCATATGTATCAACTTGTAAATCCAGTTCATACCCAACAGCCCTAGTAATCAAGTTTTTCTTTGGATGATTTTGAGCTTCATCCCTGGTTATAGAGCCATTTTTAACTAATTCTTCGATGAATGAGTGATCCCATGTTAGCTTATTTATTGAACCTTCTCTAATAAGGTATACTCTACTATCACCAACATGGCCAATATACAACTTTCTGTTTTTGAAAACAGCAACAATCAGAGTAGTCCCCATACCTCTTGTTGATTCCTCAAGTTGAGAAAACTCATATACCTTCTGATTGGCCCGTAGTATAATTTCTTTGAGTAATTCAGGGATTGAGTCGGTTTCCCAATTGCATGCAAGCAGCTCTTCAGTAGCAACCTCTACAGCCTTTTTGCTAGCAATTTCCCCACATTGGTGACCACCCATTCCATCAGCAACGATAAAACAAGCTGGTACAGCCGGATACCCTACTATTACATTACAGTAATCCTCATTTAATTCTCTTTTTTGTCCTCTGTCCGTCTTAATACCATATTTCAATAAAATCACTCCTAAGAACTTGCAAATAAGAAAAACTATATAAGTCAATCTTTCTGATCAAGCTGATTTTTTCTTAGTTGACCGCAAGCTGCATTAATATCACTGCCTAGTTCCCTTCTAACAGTGGTCTCAATTCCTCTTGACTCCAGAATACTTTTAAATTTATCAATCTGTACTCTTGAACTTTTTTTATAGCTATTACCTTCAACCTTGTTTACAGGTATGAGGTTAACATGACCAAGCATACCTTTTAACAAATTAGCCAAATCCTTAGCATCCTCAATCGAGTCATTTTCACCTGCAATCATTGCATATTCAAATGTTATTCTACGTTTAGTTCTCTCTGTATATATCTTACATGCTTCGATTAATTTGTCAATACAATAGGCTTTATTTATTGGCATCATTCTGCTGCGAATAACATCCTTTGAAGCATGCAGTGAGATAGATAAAGTTACCGGAATATTTTCCTCTGCAAGCTCATATATTTTGGGTACAATGCCACACGTTGAAATGGATATATTTCTAAGCCCTATCATTAATCCGTCGGGATGGTTAACCATTTTCAAAAACTTCAAAACATTGTCATAATTATCAAGCGGCTCCCCAATTCCCATCAATACAACATGCCCTATTCTATTTCCGGAGTCCTGCTGCATAGAAAGTATTTGATCCAACATTTCCCCACTTGTCAGATTTCTTGAAAAATCTGCTCCTGTTGAGGCACAAAATGTACATCCCATTTTGCAGCCAGCCTGTGAAGATATACATGCAGTGTAACCATGCTTGTATTTCATTAAAACACTTTCTATAATATTACCATCATGTAGCTCAAACAAGTATTTTGTAGTACCATCAATTTTGGATACAAGTTTATTTCTGATGGAAAGCCTTCTTATTTCGGCAATTTCTGAAAGCTGCTCTCTAAGCTGCTTGGAAATATTACTCATCTCATCAATGGAATTTATTCCATTCTGCACCCATTTATATATTTGTTTTGCTCTAAACTTCTGCTGTCCCATTTGTTGTAGCATTTGCTCAAGCTCTTCAAGAGACAGGTCCATTAGGTTTATCATATTCTACGTCCTTTTCATTTTACATATAAAAAAGCCATCTGTTAGATCTACGTTTGGAAAAAGCTGAATATAACCATGTTTTGCAGTATCTTTACGTAGATTTGTTGGCAACAAATTTTCAATATTTATCATTTCAAATGAAGGATTTTCTTTTATAAAGTCTTGAACTATTTCCAGATTTTCTTCAGGTAAAATTGTACAAGTACTATATACCAACTCTCCTCCAAGTTTAACATACCTGCTTGCATTGCTCAGAATTTGTTTTTGTATGTGTTTTAACTGATTACTATCGTCTTCTACCCTTGTATACTTGATATCCGGCTTTCTTCTAATTATGCCCAATCCAGAGCATGGGGCGTCCACTAGAACCTTATCTGCCTTTTCAATCATTGTATTGTCCAACTGTGTAGCGTCGAAAATCTGTGTACTTATTATATCAATACCAAGCCTTTGTGCTGCATTTTCAATCAGTCTGAGTTTATGCTGATGAATGTCCCTAGCAATTATGCTGCCTTTATTATTCATCAATTGAGCTATATGTGTAGTCTTTCCTCCTGGTGCACTGCAAACATCAACTACTAAAGAGCCCTCATTTGGTGAAAGCACCCTGGCACACAGCATGGAACTCTCATCCTGTACTTGAAACAAGCCCTCTCTGAAGGCCTTCAGCCTTGAAATAGAAGATGGGTTGTGCAAAACCAAGGCTTCCTCCAGGTACTTTCCTTTTTCTGCTTCTATACCTTCTTCTAAAAGTAAACTAATAAGCCTGTCTGTGGTTGTTTTAAGCGAATTTACCCTTACGGAGAAACCCGCTATTTCATTATTTGCCCTTAATAAATCTTTAGTAAAATTAAAGCCAAACAATGACACCAATCTTTTTACCAACCACTCTGGGTGAGAATACTTTATACTAAGATAATTCTCAGAGCTCTTCTCCTCCGGGAATGGAAGATTTGATTTATTTTTTGCAACAGCTCTCAAAACAGCATTTACATATCTACTAGATGCCTGATGCCCATATCTTTTTGCAAGGTCCACACTGGTATTGCATGCTGCTGATACAGGAATCTTATCGGTATGTACTACTTGATAAACTCCCAGTCTCAATGTATTTAATATCCAAGGCGATAGCTTCTTTAGCTTTATACTTGAATATTTTGCAATAATATAATCAATCTCAATTAGCCACTTAACAGTACCGTAAACCAGCTCTGTTATAAATGCTCTGTCCAGCTCCCTTAGGTCAGACGCTTCAAGATACTTATTAACAGAAATATTAGAATAAGCACCCTTTTCACCAATGTCATATAAAATTTTAAGTGCAGTCTCCCTTGCTGTATCTAAAGCCATACAGTATCCCCTAGTATTCAAAGTATTTATACTTTTATTTTAGACTTTTGTCTGCCTATATTTATTAAATTACCCTGGCATTATGCTTTCCATGTGTAATTATTTATCTAATCTTTTCTATTTCTCTATCTTCTGCCCTGCCTATTTCTTGTGATAAGTAAAAGTCTCAAGAAGTTTGCTACAGCTACAAGTGCAGATGCGACATATGTCATGGCAGCAGCACTTAGCACCTTCTTTGCCGGCCTAATTTCATCATTTGTTAGTAAACCAGTACTTCTCAGATTGGCAATCGCTCTGCTACTGGCATTGAACTCAACAGGCAATGTTATTAGATAGAACAATATCGCTCCAGCAAAAAGAACCAACCCAATATAGGTAATAAGCGGAGCTCCAAAGAGCAGCCCAAGAACAGCTATATAAGGTCCCGCAGAGGAACCAATATTTGCAACCGGCACTAGTGTGCTTCTCAGTACCAGCGGTGCATACCTCTTGTGATGCTGTATAGCATGTCCTGTCTCATGTGCAGCTACTCCAATAGCAGAGACAGACGTGCTTGCAAATACAGAATCAGAAAGCCTAAGCACCTTTCTCCTCGGATCATAATGGTCAGTTAGCTCACCCGCTGTTCTAGTTACCTGTACATCATATATTCCATTGGTTTGCAAAAGATAATTCGCTACCTCAGCACCAGTCATATTTCTAGAGTTTCTAACTGCCTTATATTTATTGAAAGTACTCTTCACCTTTAACTGTGCAATAATAGAAATTATTAATGCTGGAACGACAAGCAAAAGGTAATATTGATCAGTATAGAAAAGTCCCACTAGATAATCCTCCAATGCTATAAGTTTCTTGTTAATTTATTCTTCTATATAAACCTTCTTTTTATCCAACTATAATTGATGTAATAGATTAGTAGACAATGTTAGTCAAAATCTTTTACTCATAGCGCTGTTGTAAAACTAGAGGCTAATAGACTTGTTATATACCAGCTACTTATCCTAAAACAGCACCTTGCTCTATAGTGTGGCCTCTCAGGTAATCTGATACGCTCATTCTTTTTGAAGAATCAAATTGAAGTTGCAAAACCTTTATACAGCCAGCTCCGCACTTTATAAGAAGACCATCATTATCTACAGACAGTATCTTTCCTATCTGGCCCTCTTTATCTCCTAAAACAGGCTTTGTCTTCCACACCCTCATCCTCTCACCATCTATAAACGTATAGGCACCAGGCCATGGATCGGTGCCTCTTACAAGGTTATGAATATCTTGTGCACTCTTATTCCAATCTATCAAGCCTATTTCCTTTGTAAACATAGGCGCATAGGTATGCTGGCTGTCATCCTGTGGTATTCGCTCTAAAGTACCTGCTCTAAGTGCCTTTAACGTATCACTTAGAACAATTGCTCCAAGCTCTGCTAGCTTGTCATGTAGCTCCCCACCTGTCATATCTGGGGTTATTTCAATCTCCCTTTTTAGAAGCATATCTCCTGTATCTATACCAACGTCAGTGAACATTGTAGTAATACCTGTTACGGTATCGCCATTTATAATGGACCATTGTATAGGTGCAGCACCCCTTAGTTTAGGAAGCAATGAGCCGTGTACATTAATACATCCTAGTTTTGGGACATCCAATAGCGCCTTGGAAATAATTTTCCCGTACGCAGCAGTGACCAGTAAATCAGGCGAAAGAGCCCTTATTTCTTCTATAAAAGCATCAGTTTTTATTCTTTCAGGCTGAAGCACTAAAATATTGTGCTGTTGTGCAAACTCTTTTATAGGAGGTGCAGCAAGCTTTTTACCTCTGCCTTTAGGCTTGTCTGGCTGAGTGACTACCGCTATAACTTCATAGCCTTCTTCTACTAGCATTTTAAGACTAGGGACTGCAAAATCCGGTGTTCCCATAAAAATAATTCTCAGCATTATTACTAACCCTCTAAATCCTTATTATTATATATCTTATGTGCCTTGTCCTTGAACAATATACCATCAAGATGGTCTAATTCATGACAAACGCACCTTGCAAAAATACCTTCGGTATCAATGGTAATGACCTGACCCTTTCTGTCAGTATATCGGACAGTTACATTCATTGGCCTTTTTACCTCTCCAGACAGGCCCGGAACACTGAGGCAGCCTTCCATACCGTCTTGTTCTCCTGACTTTTCTAGTATTTCAGGATTGATCATCTCAAACAGTCCATTACCAACATCTATAACAACAATTCTCTTTAATATTCCAATCTGAGGTGCTGCCAATCCCACTCCATCTGCTTCATACATGGTATCTGCCATATCATCAAGCAAAGTGCATATTTTCTTATCAATAACTTCAACGGGTCTAGCCTTTTTTCTAAGCACCTCATCGCCATCCTTGCGAATTTCTCTGTATGCCATATATTTCACATTCCCTTCTTTGTCTTAGTGTCGATTATTATTTTATAAATACAAATCATAAATGCCTATAAATTGATATTTAATTCTCGAAATAGCACTTCAAATAACATAACTTAAACCTAAATTAATAACTTAATCCTAAATTTATATCTTAATCTTAAATTTATAACTTAAACTTAAATTTATATCTTAATCTTAAATTTATATCTTAATCTTATAAATATATCTTTAATTAAATATTATAGCATATTATATGGATTTATATCTATGCTCATATTAACGTCTTTGTCCTTCTTGCGATGGAATGAATCATTCAGCTTTGTTAGCGCTTCTATGAGTGCTTGCTTGTCCGATAGCTTTATTACTATTCTCCAACGATACTTGTTTGCTATTCTCTGTATGGGACTTCTGGAGGGTCCTAAAATAGAGCACTCCTGTCCCGGAGCATTTATGGCTGATACCAACAGAGGCTTTTGAGTCTTTGCGGCATCATAAACCTTTTTGTCCCAAGTACCTGTAAAAGTTATTATGGCTACATTGCTAAATGGAGGATACCACAGTTTTTTTCTGATGGATATCTCCTGCTGATACAGCTTCTTGAAATCATGCCGGCAGGCAGCCAAAATGCTGTACTCCTCAGTGTTATAGGTCTGTATCACAACTCTGCCCAGCAACTCACCCCTGCCCGCTCTGCCGGCCACCTGCGTCAAGAGTTGGAAGGTTCTTTCCGCTGAGCGGAAATCACCGGCATTCAACATACTATCCGCAGCTAGCACTCCTACCAGTGTCACATTGGGAAAATCATGCCCCTTAGCTATCATCTGAGTACCTACAAGGATATCTATATTATCCCGCCTAAAACGGGTGAGAATATCCTCGTGGGAGTTTTTATAGCCAGTAGTATCTATATCCATTCTAATAACTGAGCTCTGCGGTAATGCCTTTTTTATCTCCTCTTCTATCTTCTGAGTACCGGTACCAAAATACCTGATATAATTGCTGTTGCATTTAGGGCATCTGCTTGGATTATTTACTGTATAGCCACAATAGTGACATATAAGCCTCTCGTCCTTTGAATGGTAAGTAAGCGCAATACTGCATTCAGGGCATTTCATTGTAAGACCGCAGCTTCTGCACATTACGAAGGTAGAAAAACCTCTTCTGTTCAAGAACAAAATGCTTTGTTCCCCATTTTCTATATTTTTCTCCAACTCGTCAACAAGCATCTTGCAAAAAGGTGTTTTATTACCGTTCTCTAGCTCCTGCCTCATATCAACGAGGTGAACCTTAGGAAGCACTGCTGTGCTAGGGCGGTTATGCATCTCCAATAGTTCAATTTCTCCATTAATTGCCCTGTAATAGGTTTCTATAGATGGAGTAGCCGACCCGTACAATAGAAGTGCATTGTTTATCTCACAGCGCTTTTGTGCAACCTCTTTTGCATTGTATCGGGGCATTGCTTCTGATTTATATGAGCTTTCATGCTCTTCGTCTATTATAATAAGTCCGAGGTTTTCTAAAGGAGCAAAAACAGCTGACCGTGCACCTACAACGACATCAACCTTACCCTCGCTGATTAGCCTCCACTGGTCATAGCGCTCACCTAACGACAGTCTGCTGTGAACTATAGCCACCCTGTTCCCGAACCTTGCGACAAACCTCTCCACCATCTGAGGTGTAAGTGAAATCTCTGGCACAAGCATTATTGCTCGTTTGCCCAATGAAAAGCAGTGTGCTATTAATTGCAGATATACTTCTGTTTTGCCACTTCCCGTAACGCCGTGCAATAACGACTCTGAATAGCAGCCCCTAGAAATACTGCCCTTGAGGCTTTCTAGCGCATTACGCTGCTCATCAGTTGGTTCAAGCGGTATAGTGGGCTCATAATGTCTGCCGCTCAGAGGGTTTCTTTTGACCTCTATCGTTGTAAAACGTATATACCCATGTTTACTCAAAGTATTCAAAACTGAAGGAGTAACATCTGCAAACCTCTGAATATCTGACACAGATACTTCTTCATTGTCTTTGAGTATTTCAAGCACTCTTATGTGCTGTATCTTCTTGATTGCGTTGCTTTCAAGCAGCTCTGTAACTTCTTCAGGTGAAATATTCAAGGTGATTCCCTTGATTGTCTTTGCAGAAATCTTTTGCTGGTAGCTCTCGCATATATCAACAACTCCTAGACTTTGAAGCTCATCGGTATACTTTTTGAAGCCGGTAATTCCACACTCCAGCTTTAACTCCTCGAAGTCGCACTCTCCTCCAATATCGCGTAGTTTTTCAACTATTTTTTTACAATTTGGTTTTTTAATATCCGAACAATCACATTCAATAAGCTTTATACACTTTACAGCACAAACACTAATTCCTGGAGGCAGCATACATTTAATCACATCAGAATATGTGCAGATGTACTGCTTTTTCATCCACTCCATCAAATCAATACTTTCACTTTTTATCAAGGGATAGGGCTCCATAACCGAGGTAATATGCTTAAAGTCTATATCAGCATCGGGCACCGTTTTTGTGAGTTCCACAACAAAGCCCTCTCTAGATTGGTTTCCTCCACCAAAAGGGACGAGTACCCTACTGCCTACAAATATTGAGGTTGCAAGGTTAGCTGGGATAGCATATGTATATTTTTTATCAAATGAGCGAGTGGTGTTTGACAACACCACAGTAGCAAAAGTCATCATATTGGGTCCATTCCTTGTTAGATAAGCTGTACAAGCATCATTTTATTTAAATCATATTATATCATAATAAAGCATTTCAGATTTGCAAATTGAGTAAAAGGAAAGTAAAAATATTTTTGGTCTCACAATTAGGAAGCATTGATATATAACGCTGTGCCCTCGAATGGTATTTTTTTATAAGTGCCCTTGTATAATCAATGCCCCCACTCTCTAGTATCTCATTTACTAAAATGCTTAGATTTTCAGGGGAGATACTTTTGTTTTCAGTAAGCTGCTTAAGGTGTAAGGCTACGTATTGATTATTCTTAGACGCATATATTGCCGGTAAGGTAATGATACCCTTTGAAAGGTCATTCTTTATTGGCTTACCCCATTCTTTATCGTCACATAAATAATCCTTTGCATCATCTACCAATTGAAATATCATTCCGTAATAAAAGCCAATCTTGGTAAGTGTTTTTGACAGTGCCTCATCACATTTTGAGCAGGCAGACCCAAGAGCACATGATGCAGAAAACAAGATTGCTGTCTTTCTCGATATCCTTTTTAAATAATTGGGCACTGAGAGGGTAAGCTTGTATTTATCCCTAAATTGGTCCACTTCACCTTCACATATGATATTTATTGCCTTGGCTGCAATACCTAGTTTTTTATTTGATAGGGTGTTTGAAAGCATGGTGACAGCACGTGTATACAGGTAGTCTCCACAGTATATGGACATATCCGTACCGTATTTTTTATAAATGGTTTCTTTGCCTCTTCTAAAGAGTGCATCATCCAAAACATCATCATGGATTAACGTTGCGGTATGTAGCACCTCTACTGCAGAAGCAACCGGAATGACCTTTTTTTTATCAAATTTACCCAAGGAAGCAGCAAGAATTACAAAGGCGGGACGCAGCCTTTTTCCCCCTGCACATACTGTTTCCATTGCTGCCTGTGTCAACAACTCGTTTCTTGATACTATATTTTTTTTAATGTAATATTCAACCTCAAGCAAATTATTATATAAATCAGGAAACTGTTCCCACATAACTACCTCATATCATAGAAAATAATTTTATTTTTTTCATCGCTTTTATCAAAAAGGAGCTGCAAAAGCCTACAAAGCAACCCATAAATATCCCTGAAATGAGCAGAACAGGGAGATAGTACATAACAGACATGTCACTCATCAATAAACATGCAATTGTAATTTGACCTATATTATGAAATATCGAGCCTGCAATACTAATTCCAACCAAGCTTAAAAAATTAGGGAGAATCTTAAGTAATAACCACATTACACTTGCACTAAGAATGGCACCTGCTATACTGAACAGGAAAATTACAGGGCCTCCTGTGAAAAGTGATGCAATAATGCACCGTATTAGTATTATGAAAAGGGTGTCTAAATATCCAAAGTAGACAATAGAAACTATTGTAATAATGTTTGCCAAGCCTAATTTGATACCTGGAATGCCAATAGGTATCGGAAGCATACCCTCTACAATGGATAATACCAATGCCTGGGAGGTAAGCAAAGCCAATAAGCATAATCTTTTAACTGTGCTACTGTTTCTTAATAATATTCTCATAACTACTTCTCCGATATCGATATTATAACTTTATTGGGCATGCAAACAGCAATTTCGTCAGTATGGTCCAGCCAACCTGTTTTCACACAGGTTTTGTCTGGGCAGTCTGAGTCTTGAAACCTTATACGACCATTTTCTGCAACAATAGTAGCGTGGTATACTCCATCAACTTGAATAGTTTTTGAACCTTGAAGATTGTTTAAATCGATTGTCCTAATAATGGTGTCATCTTGCTTAATAACCGCAATCAATTTTCCCGATGCATTTGCACTGGTTGTGTTCCATTGTGTCATATAGACAACAACCGCTAATACACCTGTTATCAATAATATTAGAAGAATATCACCCTTTTTCAGCATACTTAAACTCACCACTTTCATCAATAAAGGTAAAATAAGGTTTAAGCCCTTCTGTTATATGAACTTTTTTATCCTTTGTTATAATTATGGCTTCAACACCGGGCAGTTTTTTGAGCATAGCTACTGATTTTTTGTAACCCATTACAAAAGCAGCAGTTGACAATGCATCCGCTTCTATGGATTTATCAGTGACGATGGTCACGCTTATAATGTCTGAATTACTTGGATATCCCGTTTTGGGATCAATTATGTGATGGTACCTGATACCATTCTTTTCAAAAAAACGCTCATAATCTCCAGAGGTTACAACCGTTTTGTCAGAAACACTCAATACTCCTATATATTTGCCGTTTGTACCCCTTGGGTTTTGAATCCCGATTTTCCACGGCGTTCCATCAGGCTTTGAGCCAATTACCGAAACATTTCCACCTAGATTGATATACGCTGATTTAACTCCATTTTTATTGCATATTCTTACAGCTTCATCCGCAGCATATCCTTTTGCAATTGCACCTAAATCTATACTGTCTCCTTTAATGGATAAGACCGCAGTATTATCCTTAACATTTACTTTTATTTGCCTATAATCCACTAGTTTTAGAAGTTCATTTATTTTTTGCTGAGTTGGGACGTGAGGGTGGTCTGTCATAATACCCCATTCCTTTACAAGTGGGCCTATTGTTATGTCGAAGGCTCCATCTGAAAGCTCAGAGAACCTTTTTGCGGTATCTAGAATGTAAATAATGTCAGCATTTAATTCTACTACGCTGTTACTACCTGCCTGAGCGTTAAAGCTGCTAACCATACTGTCTTCATTATTAACTGACATATTATTTTCTATCTGCCTAAACCTCTCAAAGATTTCATGTGATGCGGCTTTTGCATGTTCACCATATATCTTGTCAGTTATAATTGTTCCCATTTGAAAGCTCTGCTGCTCGATATAACCCTTGTCTTCACTACAGCCGCTTAAATAAATTGATAGAAAAGCAAAAAATGCTAAAACAACAGCAACTCTTTTTCTCAAGTACATACATCCTCTCAAGCAATTATTTGTATCATTAGTAAAAATATTTCCAAAAACATGAGATACCATGCAAATTTACCAAAACTTCTTAAAATCTGTTTATGAATACATTCCACTTGTTTTTAGCATGATAATAAGCAATTGGATATTTTCAAGATTTTAAGAAGGAAGGATTGTAGATATGCCAAAAAAAGTTGTTATAGTAGGTGCAGGTTATGCAGGAGTAGAAACAGCATTGTATCTGCAAAAGAAAAAAAAGAAAACGGATGATTTTAGCATTACGTTGATAGATAAAAACTCCTATCATACTTTACTTACAGAGCTGCACGAATCTGCAGGCAACAGAATTGATGAAGAAGGGGTAATCGTGCCTCTTCGAGATATTTTTGAATACACTTCTGTTAAGCTGGTAAAAGATGAAATTAATCAATTTGATTTCGAACAAAAAACAATAGCTTCCAACTCTCAACAATACGAATATGATTATCTTGTGCTTGCCTTTGGCAGTGAGCCTAATTATTATGGTATTCCAGGTATGAAAGAAAATGCTTTCCCGCTTTGGTCCTTTAAGGATTCCTTGCGTGTGAAGGAACAAATTAAACATTGTTTCGCTGTTGCTTCCCAAGAGGAGGACTATGAGAAAAGAAAAGCTCTACTC
The DNA here is from genome assembly GCA_023433945.1 of Bacillota bacterium. Taxonomy (GTDB): domain Bacteria; phylum Bacillota; class Clostridia; order Acetivibrionales; family DSM-1351; genus Ruminiclostridium. The sequence continues at coordinate 39,965 of JAEYTP010000144.1, forward strand.
AGTTTTGTAGTGGGTGGAGGTGGCTTTACTGGTGTAGAAATGATTGGAGAGTTAGGTAGATGGGTTCCATCTCTTTGCAAGGAATATAATGTTTCAAGAGATGAAGTTCATCTATATTTAATTGAAGCCTTGCCAAAAATTTTGCCTATTCTTAAAGATAAAAATATTGAAAAATCAATGAAATATTTGACACAGAAGCTTAAAGTAAATGTTATGCTCAATTCAGCCATTACTAAGCTTAGCCCTGATATGGTTGAGCTAAAGGAAGGCAGCACTATTAACACAAAAACACTAATTTGGACAGCAGGCATTAAAGCAAACTCCCTTACCGATATGGTAGATACTGAAAAGAACAGAACCAATAGAATTGTAGTAAATGAGTATACCTCTACCAATTTACCTGATGTATATTCAATAGGAGACGTATGTGCCTTCTCATATCAGGATAATGTACTACCTCCTTTAGTAGAGAGTGCCCTACAGACCGGCGAGGCTTGTGCAAAAAACATACTTGCCGATATGAGAGGTACAGAAATGAAACCCCTCAATCCAAAACTCCATGGTGTAATGGTTTCTATAGGTAGTAATTTTGCGGTAAGTGAGATTATGGGCAAAATCCTTCCTGTTTGGCTTTCTATCGTAATGAAATATTTCGTAAATATCCATTATTTATTTGGAATAGGCGGTTTTGATCTTGTTTGGAAGTATCTTGACCATGAATTATTAAATAAAAGGCAGAGACGCTCTCTTCTTGAATCCAACTATTCTACAAAGGGCTTGAGAGTTTTTCTGGTACCTCTACGAATATTCTTGGGTTATATCTGGCTTAAAGAGGGTATCAACAAACTAAGCGAGGGCTGGCTGACCACCCCTATGCTTTCCGGACTGCCTGTTGATGGACAAACAAGTGCATCCATAACAGAGACAGGTGAAAAAGCATTTAGAATAGTATCTTCACACACCCCAGGATGGTATGCCTGGATTGCAGATAATTTAATTATACCCAATGCCCTCTTCTTTCAGATAATGATAGTACTTGCAGAATTAGCATTGGGATTAGCCTTCATTTCGGGTACCTTTACTTTTTTAGCTGCTTTAGGTGCTCTTGCATTAAATGTAAATTTCCTATTATCAACCGGTCTTTATGAGACAAGCTGGTGGATGATACCTGCAGAGATTGCAATGCTTGCAGGAGCAGGACGGTCCTTTGGGGTTGATTATTATCTAATACCTGGATTGATGAAGTTCTGGCGGTATTTAGTAAGGCGGCGATAGAGCCACTGATTACAATAAAACGGGCCAAAGATTTAGCTTGATAAAAGCTATTTCAATGGCCCATTTATATGTACTTTTGCTTGTTAGTCCAATTATATTAATTTAACTAAAATTATTTAACTATAGATAATTGATTACAGATTAATCTCTATTTATTATTCACCCATGGAATCAACTATCTCAATACCCTCTTCTTTTTCCTGTGTGTCATCTGAAATTTCCATCTTGGATACCGAAACCTCATATGCAGTCTTAGTAATGGCTTCACCCGACTCCAATTTCTTCTGATATTCTCTGGATTGAATTCTTCCCCAAATCTTTATATTATCGCCAATAGTAAGGTTTTGCGAATAACGGGCATTTCTACCCCAAGCAATACATGGTATGTAATCAGATTTATTATATGGCCTGTTTACAGCTATAAGCAAATCTGTAATTTCCCTACCGAATGGAGTCATTCTATAGATTGGAGCCTTGCATATGTACCCATTTAAATAGATCTGATTTGGATTTTTGACCTTTTTATCCTCTTCGATGAAGTTAATCTCTCTAGCAAATACAGTAAGTACAAGCTTATTGGATTCGCTTTTATAACTGTTGTAGGATCTAAACTGCCCTTCTACATCCAAAAGTACGCCCAATTGAAGCTTGCTCTTTGGTATCAAACGTTCTGAAAAGGTGACAGAAATCTTGTCGCTGCTATCACTCAAGCGCGGCACCTCAATGTAAAAAGAGTAAAACCCTTCACCATATACCTCATGACTATATTCAACATCTGATACTACTTTACCTGAAATGGTCACAACATTGTTTTCTATCACATTTCCGACCATTTTATCCAACTCCTCTCTTTTGCTGTTGTGCTTCTCAATAATAATTTATCTAATGTAATATTTATTCTATAAAATCCATTTTTAGAATTTATTTTAAAAATAAAAAACAGCCTGCAACAACCAAAAAAATTTTGGATGGCCTAGGTAAAGCATACATACCAAAATAATACAATCATTTAATATTATATTACATATTTATATTATTGAAAATCCCTTAATCCACAAAAAAGAAACTTAATTTATATGAAAAATATATATAAAAAGAAACTAGCCCTCACAAAAGATGTTTACTGTCGCTCAATATTTATAAATAAAAAACAATAAGTCGCTTTCTTGCTTAAGAAAGCGACTCTCTTGACAAATAATTTGAATTATCAACTACATATAAGACCCAATTAATCTCTGAGAAGGTTACCCTTTGCGTCACGATTCATAGAACCTGATAATATAAGTATGCCTTCTATAAGACCCCAAATCCAAATAAATGGAGAGAGAAAGAAGCATGATAATACTGAAATTAATAACTGAGCTAGACCTATTCCTACATATCCAAGATAAAATCTATGGACACCAAAGCCACCTAAGAAAATTCCAAAGAGTCCAGCTGCCAACTTTGACTTCTGCTCCGTTCCAACGTTATTGAGATTAACTCCGCATTTTACACATACCTGTGCAAGAGAATTGGTTGCATCGCCACATACAGGACAGTAGTTATTCCCTTTTCCTGTAGGAACACCACACGCTACACAAACAACAGCCTGATCGTTCATCATATTTCCACAATTTCTACAAAACATTATTTTTTCCTCCCATATCTTTAAAATCCCGAATGATTTTTGATATCATAATTATGAATACAATAATACATACGGGACTATATAATAAAAGTCTGAACCTTTTTTTTACTATTTTGAATATATAATAAAATCTTCGATAAATCAAGTATTACTATGGTTACTGTTGCAATGAAAATTTAGATAGTATATAATTTTTATGGCTATTTTAAACGAATTATGTATAGCAAAACACTATTAAAACAAATATAATCATAGCTGATTAATTAGGAAGGATAGAAAAATTAATGAAACTAGGAATTGTTGGACTGCCTAATGTAGGCAAAAGTACTCTATTTAATGCCATTACAAAGGCAGGTGCCGAAAGCGCAAATTACCCATTTTGTACTATAGAACCAAACGTTGGTATAGTGGCTGTACCCGATGAAAGACTGGATATGCTGGCTAAGATGTATAATCCTGACAAGGTTGTGCCTACAGCAATTGAATTTGTCGATATAGCAGGTCTTGTAAAGGGTGCTAGCAAGGGTGAAGGTCTCGGCAACAAATTTCTATCACATATCAGAGAAGTTGACTCTATCGTACATGTTGTTAGATGCTTTGAGGATAGCAATATTGTTCACGTTGATGGCTCCATTGGTCCTGTTAGAGATGTAGAAACCATTAACCTTGAACTGATTTTTGCTGACCTTGAAATGATTGATAGAAGAATAGACAGAACAAAAAAGATGCTTAAATCAGGTGATAAAAAGTACCAGGTTGAGATAGAATTGCTAGAAGCTATAAAGGCTCATCTTGAAAGTGGAAACCCTGTTAGAAGTATGAGCTTTGACGCTGAACAGCAGGTATTCGTAGACCAGCTCTTCCTTATTACAAAAAAGCCTGTACTTTATGCAGGAAATGTATCTGAAAATGATTTATCTTCCCTAGATGACAACGCTTACCTAAATGAGCTTAAAGAACTTGCTGCTAAGGAAGGCTCAGAGGTTATGGTTATCTGTGCCAAGATTGAAGAAGAGATTGCACAGCTTGACGATGCAGAAAAGAAGGACTTCCTTGATGCTATGGGACTTGAAGAGTCAGGTTTGGATAAGCTCATTAAAGCAAGCTACAAAATTCTAGGACTTATAAGCTTCTTGACTGCTGGGCCTCAGGAGGTTAGAGCATGGACTATTACACAGGGTACCAAGGCTCCACAGGCGGCAGGAAAAATTCACAGTGATTTTGAACGTGGCTTTATTCGTGCAGAAATAGTTGCATACAATGATCTAATGAGCTGTGGAAGCTATACGGTTGCAAAGGAAAAAGGACTTGTTAGATCAGAGGGTAAAGAATACGTTATGCATGACGGGGATGTGACTCTCTTTAGATTTAATGTTTAATATAAATTTTTAGGGCTCATATAGTAAACTAGCAAATAAATAGTATACTAGCAAATAATATATTTAAACATAATAAGACTGCTGCAACCCTCTTATGGATATCAAAAATCCAAATTGGTTACAGCAGTCTATTTATTTTGCTTAACAGTGAAAAAATACATTTGATATTACTACAAATATTTAATTCCTGCTTACTATATCAGCTTCATCCAAAATCTGATTTATACTGCTTACTATATCAGCTTCATCAATATCTGATTGCTTCTCTCAATGAAGTTAGTCATTGCTTCAGCTTCTAGCGGTTCATGGCTCATCTTTGCAAGATCAATTACGTGCTCACTAATAAGCTTAAGATCTTCCTTCTTTTGCTCATTATCCTTCATTCCAATCATAGCCTTTATTAAGCTATTTGAAGAATTCAGCACCAGAGTCTGCTCCTTTGGGAACATTGTTGAAACATCCATTCCACCAAACATAGCACTCATTTCCTGCATTCTTCTGGACTGTTCTGACAAAAGCATCATAGCAGGTACAGATGAATTCTTTAGGCTTTCAACCTTTATTGTTATCTTGTCATTATTGACCGTTTCCTTGAAAAGCTCCTCCACAAACTTCTGCTCTTGCTCGGTAACAGCAGAGTCAGAATTCTTCATGTTTTCACTGATATCTGCATCTATTCTGCTGAACTTAACACCACTCATTTTTGTTTCAAGGAACTGCATGAAGTGGTTGTCAATCATTGTTGACAATATCACAGCTTCCATATCATTTTCATTGAAAAGCTTGATATATTGAGCCTGCTGCTTTTCATTAGAAACATAGAACACCTTGTTTTCGTGCTTTTCCTTATTTCTTTCCAAGTAATCGGAGAGTGTTGTAAAGTCACCCTTTGTTGACTTGTAAATTACAATATCCTTAACTCTGTCATAGAACTTATCTTCTCTGATACAGCCGTATTTTACAAATGGATTTATATCTTCCCAATACTTGTTGAAGTTATCTCTCTCATTCTCAAATAGTGATGTGAGCTTGTCCCCCACCTTTTTGGTAAT
>JAEYTP010000006.1 GCA_023433945.1 Bacillota bacterium
TTTACATTGCTATCGCCCCTACCGTCGAGATTGATTTCCACTTTTATTTGTGTTTCCTTAGTGTTTCTGTTTACTATTCCCTCTCGCAAATGTATTCCTCCTTTATTTTACATCCCGAACTATTTTCGCTCAAATCATTAAAATGTTCGCTTATTTATTATAGCAGATAGATACTAGTTCATCAAGCAAAATGGTATTTTGCTCATGGGTACCTATACTTAATCGAAGACAGTCATATAACAGTGGATTTGTTCCGAAGGATCTTACGAAAATGCCCTTTTCACACAACATTTTATATACCTCAACGCTATTTTCTATCTTAATCAATAAGAAATTAGCATATGAAGGGTATACTTTCACTCCATTTATTTTGGATATTTCTGTAGATAACCAATCCCTTTCACAGTTGAGGTATTCTACCTTACTCTGGATATCCTTTTGTTCTTCTAACATCAGCATGGCGATTTTTTGGGATAATGAACTTATATTATAGGGTGGTTTTGCAATCTTTACTGCCTTGGCAAGTTTGGCACATGATAGACTATAACCACATCTGAGCCCTGCAAGGCCATATGCCTTTGAAAAGGTTTTGAGCACCAAAAGGTTTTCATATTGATTAATATATGGAATAACAGAAACATCACAGAACTCTGCATATGCTTCATCCACAATCACTATTGCTTTATTACAATATTGAACAATATCCAGAACATCCTCTTTACTCATAATATTGCCTGTTGGGTTATTTGGATTACAGATATACACAAGCTTAGGATGTTCTTCATCGTATGCCTGTTTTATTAATTCCTTTGAATAGCTATATCCATTGTCAGTACCAAGAGTGTATTTAACAGGAATACCACCCGCTATGATACATGCATCCTTATACATACTGAATGAAGGGGCTGGAAAAAGAACTTTGTCCTCACAGCCAATAAAAACATTGGTTAAAACTTGTATTAGCTGGTCTGAGCCGGTACCCACCAATATCCCATCCTTATTGATATTCCAGTACTCTGCCAGTTTGTCTCTCAACTCGTTTGAATCAGAATCCGGGTATAAGTAAAGCTCTGGATTGTCTCTAATATAATCTGCTAGCTTTATTCTAACATTTTCCGGCATGTTAAATGGGCTTTCATTGGCATCCAGTTTTACCTTGTATGGCTGCTGATTTGCATCATATGGAATATACGACCTGAGCTCTGGCCTTATTAATTGCTCTATCATAAGCTGTTTCTCCTTTATTGTGCAATAGCTGTTCAAATACTCTTAAAATTATGATAATAAATATCATAGCTAGTAGTCACGAAAAGCTACTATTTTTTTACTCTAACACTGATTGCATTTGCATGGGCATCTAGCAATTCAGCCTTTGCAAACCTCACTATATCATCTGATACCTTACACAATGCATCTTTGTTGTAATATATCAGGCTGGACTTTTTGATAAACTGGTCTACGTTTACAGGGGAAGAGAATCTAGCTGTTCCGCTGGTAGGCAGTACATGGCTGGGTCCTGCAAAATAATCTCCTAAAGGCTCGGGAGAATATTCTCCTACAAAGATAGCCCCCGCATTTTTTATCTTTCCAACCAGGGATATTGGCTCTTTTGTGCATAGCTCCAAATGTTCGGGTGCGATGCAATTTGATACCCGTATTGCCTCATCCAGGTTATCTACCAAAATAGCATATCCATAATCACGAAGTGAGCACTCTGTTATCTGATTCCTCGAAAGAACCTCTAGCTGTTTTTTTATTTGTTCTTCGACACGGCCTATCAACTCTTCGCAGTCAGTAATCAGTACCGAGGAAGCTAGCTTGTCGTGTTCCGCCTGTGATAACAAATCTGCTGCAATATATGAAGGCGTTGCAGTATTATCTGCAATAACCAAAATCTCACTAGGGCCCGCAAACATATCAATATCACAGTCCCCAAATACAAGTCTCTTGGCAGTGGCAACAAATACATTACCAGGCCCAACAATCTTATCTACTTTAAATATACTCTCTGTGCCATATGCTAGTGCAGCTACAGCTTGCGCTCCTCCTAGCTTATATATTTCATCTACACCAGCAATATCCGCAGCCACAAGCATTGCAGGGTTTGTAGTAGCATCAGCAGATGGAGGTGTACACATAACAAGCCTCTTTACGCCCGCAACCTTAGCAGGAACAGCCGTCATTAGCACCGATGAAATAAGAGGTGCCGTTCCGCCTGGAACGTACAAACCAACACTCTCTATTGGGCTTACCAACTGACCAAGCATGGTTCCATCTGGTTTAGTGTCTATCCAGCTATTCTGAAGCTGTTTTTGATGAAACTCAGCTATATTCTTTTGAGCTTTTTTTATAGTGCCAATAAGCTCAGTGTCAACCTTACCATAGGCATCCTCAATCTCTTGTTTTGATACTCTAATACCACATCCAGTCAAGTCTGCCTTATCAAATTTCTGTGTATATGAGTAAAGAGCCTTGTCTCCATCCTCGCGAACACTTTTTATAATATCCATTACAATGTTCATTACATCATTATTATTATTTGAGCCGGTTCTTCCAGAAAGCTTGTTGTATAATTCTACCTCTTGCTGCTTGTTTCCGTTTCTGAAATCAAGTTTATTCAACATTTTTAGCACCCCATTTGTTCATATTTCAATAACTATGCTTTATATATTTAGCACTTGCCTAATAAACCCAAGTGTTTCAGTTCAGACCTCTAAAGCACTACTTTTTACTAAGCTGCATACGCACTCCATCAATAATATTCTGTATTCTCTCGTTTTCCATCTTCATGCTAACTCTGTTAACTACCATTCTGGCACTGATGTCTGCGATTGTATCTAATACTACTAGACCATTTTCCTTTAGCGTTCTGCCGCTTTCAACAACGTCAACTATTACTTCTGAGAGACCCACTAGAGGCGCAAGCTCGACAGAACCGTTCAGCTTAATTATTTCAACACTTTCTCTTCTACTATTCTCAAAGTAATTCCTTGCGATATTAGGATACTTTGTAGCAACTCGCTTAATATTTAATTCATCCATCTTGCCTACCATATCAGCAGGTCCGGCAAGTGCCATTCTACAAGCTGCAAATCCAAGGTCCAGCACCTCATAAAGATGCCTACCTTCTTCTAACAGTGTATCCTTGCCAACAATTCCTATATCAGCTGCACCGTATTCAACATATGTAGGAACATCAGCCGGTTTTGCAAGGAAGAACTTAATTTTATTCTTCTCGTCGTGCAATATCAGTTTTCTTGATGATGCCTTTAGCTCTGTACAATCTATTCCAATAGCTTCAAATAATTCTACTGAAAGCTCTGTGAGTCTTCCCTTTGATAGGGCAATAGTCAAATATCTCATATAATCCCTCAATTCTATCAGTTAATTCTAATTACTTTTATATAACCCTCTTTTAACAATATATTCAACGTCAAAATAAACCAAGCTATTTTAAAAGCTCATTTATGCTTGTGGTATTTACGGTATTGTTTAATAAATCTAAAACCCTAATATTATCGTTACCGTCAATAAATATCAGGCCATTGATAGCTCTTGCATTAGCATATTCAATGCCTTGCTGTTCTCCATCTTCACAAAGCAGTGAATCTATTTTAAGTCCCGACTGTCTAAAGCTGTCAGCTAGCTTGAATGCGAGCTTTCTAGTTTCTTTTGTGTAGCAGACTAGAGTGTCGCAGGCAGGTTTCTTTTTGAGAAGTGATTGCTTTTCCAGTGCAGTCATAAGCATGTTAATGCCCAATGAGAAACCAGTTGCAGGGCAGCTTCTCCCAAAGCTCTCAGTAAGTGCATCGTATCGCCCGCCTGATAATATTGGGAAGCCTATTCCATTAGTAAATCCTCTGAAGATAATACCTGTATCATAATTTAACCCTTTTAGCATACCAAGGTCAACTGATATATAATCCAAAAGTTCATAATCTCCAAGAATTGATATAACCTCTTCTATATTTGCAAGAGCATTAAGACAGCGGGCATTTAGTGTTTTCTCCTTGACTTCGTTTATAACTTCTATGGAACCAAACATCCCGGGAAGCTTTAGAAACAAATCCTTCAAAGCGTTATCCATCTCATATTTATTCATAACCTCAGATACTGCAACAAAGTCTTTTCTATCAATAAGTCTAGCTACCTTCTCCATATCCTCAGAAGTAAAGCCTGCATCCTCAGCCAGACCTTTAAAAAACTCTACTTGCCCTATATCAATTTTGAAGTCAGTTAATCCAGAAGTCTGCAACGTTTTTATTGCCATTGCTATAATTTCGGCATCCCTCTCAGCTGAAGAATCCCCTACTATTTCTACGCCAGCTTGAGTGAACTCATTTTGTCTTCCCCCGCCAACTTCGTTAAACCTAAACACGTTGCCAATGTAAGAATATTTAATAGGCAGACTGACATTGGCATTTTTTGTAGCAGTGATTCGGGCTACCGGAACAGTTATATCAGGTCTAAGCACTAAGATTCTACCCTTCTGATCGAAAAATTTTACCATTGATTCCTGCGCAAAGTGCTCAATCTCTGAAGAGAAAACATCAAAAAACTCGATAGTAGGACTTTCAATCTCATTAAAGCCATACGCTCTGAATAAGTCTCTGATATTCATTTCAATATCTTTCTTTGTATAGCACTCATCAAATAAAATGTCCTGCACTCCATCCGGAGTATATATCTTCCACTTTGACATAATTGACCTCCACCTTATATTAACGTAAATTTTTAGCTAATAAGACTATATATAAGTTTACGCTCTAAAAATAATTGTTGATTTACTTTATCTCACTAAACTGGTAAATTAGTAAATCAATAAATTGTTTTAATTATATTTTATTTTAACTGACTAGTCAATAGTACTAAAAAAAGTAATTGAATTCTAGTCTACTCAATATGAGATGAATAAGTAAAGAAAATTAGTAGATGTATTTGCATAAATATGATAAAATAGTATCAAATCGATGTCGAATGCTGACGATAAATGTTGTAATTTAGGTATAATAAACTTTACATAGTGAGGATTTCTTATGCTTGAAACTATATTGTTTGCTTTCTTTTTTGCAAAGATTAAAGGTTATCAAGTCAAACCAGTATTTAAAATATGGTGGATATATCCGCCACTTTTATTTACAGCATATTATATATTTTTAAACATTAAAATTTTACTAGGTTATTATGAGGCTATACAGTATGCTTCGATAATTGAAACCTTGTATATTTTATCATTTATACCACTAATTCTAAAGCTAAAACTGTATAAAAGTGCAATTTGGGGCTCACTGGCGATATTTGCAGGGTCACTGCTTAACAAAATTGCAATGTTTTATAATGGTGGCAAAATGCCAGTATACCCTTCTTTGTCATATATAACAGGCTATGTAAAACCTGATTCATTCTCTAGGGTTAATGATATACATATTTTAGGTGATAGTAATACCAAGCTTAAGTTTCTAACAGATATCTTTGATATGGGATATAGTATTCTAAGCGTTGGTGATATATTTATAAGGCTTTTCACTTTTATATTAATATATGACTCAATAAAAACTATGAAAGGACGGGCTATCTGATATGCTTAAAATTACGCTATTTGAGTTTATTGTTAGGGGTATACCCGAAGAATTCTTGTTTGTATTTGCGGTATATACATTTACTAGAACAGCTATTAATTTAAAACGATACTTAATTGCTAGCTTTGTATTTTGGATCTCTGAATATCTTATAAGGTCCCTTCCAATTCAATACGGAATAAATACTGTTATTGGATTAATTGCGTTAATAATAATAGCAATAGGTATATGTAAAATTGATACCGTCAAATCCATAAGAGCTGGTATTATTGCATTTCTTCTCTGCTTTATCTGTGAGGGTATAACCATTTTATTTATTAATTTTGTACTTCGACTAGATCTAAATGCTATAATGGTCGATCCTATTTTAAAAACACTGTATGGTCTTCCTGCACTGCTGATTTTCGCAATAGTTACGGGTTTATACTATTACAGACTTCACAAGACAAATAAATTGGCATGTACAGAATTGAGCAGATAGCCAAAAAATTTTCAGAGAAAATCAGTGCAGAAATTACCCTCAATGATGATCAAAAAGAAGTCGTCGCATACGGAATAGTGGCTTGTTTACAAACAATTTTTTCATTTGGATTAATAGTTATCTTCGGACTTGTATTTGATGTCTTACCAGAGACACTTATTATTGCTTTTAGTATAAGCATACTAAGAAAATACTCTGGTGGTGCACATGCTAGTTCTCCAACTGTTTGTGCAGTTATAGGTACTATAATAGCTGTTGGAATGGCTGCTTTTGTCACTTATGTAGTGCAGCCTTTTTTACATATATGGGTACTAATTATTATCATACTTATAACCTTTACCCAAGCTTTTTGCTTGATTCATAGGTTAGCACCTGTAGATAGTCCACAAAAACCAATAAAAACAGCAAAGAAGAAGCATAGATTAAAAACAGCTTCTCTTTGCGTTTTGCTTGTTTATTTATTAATTATAGCTATAAATAGTTTTGTTTACCTAAAAACCAATATAATGTTTTTTAATATAATTTCGTTCTGTATATGTCTCGGGATGACTTGGCAAGTATTTACACTAACCCGTGGAGGTCATCTTATATTTATATATATAGATGCCATCATTAAAAGCCATGAAAGGAGGCGTAATCAATGAAAAAGTACTTATTTACTATAGCAGCTACAATAATGACTATGGTTGCTGCTCTTGTGGCTTCGTCGGCATGCATTTGGTTGGCATACCAGCCAAATGAACCTATTTGCTTAAGAGATGAAAGTTAGGCAAATAGTGAGTTTAAGACCAGTATAGTACTGGTCTTAAGCTCATGCCATTTAATCCCCTTTGGGAGAATGTATGTTTACATAAAATTTATACAGCTGTAAAGGAGCTTTTTCTAATATGAAAACAGGCCATTCCAAACAAATATCAGATATTATATCAGTTGTAAAAGTAGCTGCATTATTGCTTTCAAGTATTGCTTTTTTTCAATACTTTACTGAAAATAATATTGTTACAAATGTTTTTGAAGGCAATAATTACTTCTATTTTCAGCTTTTTTTGATAAGCTGTTTAATATTGACCTTAGTGTATTTCATCTGGACATTTTCTACTATCAATAAAATTAAGCAAAACCATCAATATTCTATGAGAATAATAGAAAATGTTATACTTATGATAATATTTATAATTGCAATTATTTTTTCTGGCTCTTATAAGAGCCAATTTAAGTTTATATTACTATTTCTAATAATTACATCAACAATACAGCTCGGATACAAACCTGGCCTTATTTTTGCTGTTATTTCTTCAATTTCCATACTATCTATTGATATTATTTGCTTAAGAGATACTGATATTAATATATATTTTCAGCAAGATTTGATTCTGGCAGGTGTATTTTTACTTTCAGGCTGGACTTTAGGCTTTTATGTGAAAATCGCGAATGAAAATATTAATGAACTAAAATCATTAGCGTGTGAGGATGGTATAACTGGACTATATAATCATAGATATTTTTATGATTCATTGAGAGAATGTATAAAAGTTTGCGATAAAAATAATCAATCTGTATGTGTACTTTTTATGGATATAGATTTTTTTAAACACTATAATGATCTTTACGGACATCAAATGGGTGATGAGGTAATAAAGACCATTGGTAAAATATTGAAAAGCGTAGCAAGAGAGCATGATATTCCTGCAAGATATGGAGGAGAGGAATTTGCATTGATTTTACCTAATACTTGTGAGAAGTATGCTCTAGAAATTGCAGAAAAGATAAGAAAAACAACTGAAACCACACCCTTTTATGGTGAAGAAAATCAGCCTAACGGTAAATTGACAATATCAATAGGTGTCTCAATATATCCTGAAAAAGCCAAGAGTGATATGGAATTAATAAAGAGCGCAGATGATGCTCTTTATAGAGCTAAATTCTTTAATAAAAACAGGGTTGAGAGCTATACCTCTGTACTTGACGATATAAAGAAAGATATTGATGAAAACCACATTGAGATCGTAAGCACAATAAAAACCTTAATAAGCGTTATTAATGCCAAAGATAGATATACCTATGGTCATGTAGAGAGAGTAGTTTATTATTGTAAGTTGCTTGCAAATAAGCTTAATCTGAGCCCAGCACAAAAGAAGCAGCTCATATATGGTGCGTATATGCATGATGTTGGGAAAATAAATGTTTCAAAAGAAATATTAGTAAAAAAAATGCCCCTAAGCCAGGATGAATGGGAAATTATTAAACAACATCCTCAAAATGGAGAAGAGATCATAAGGCCTGTTAAGACATTGAAGAATATAACTCCTATTATTCTTCATCACCACGAAAGATATGATGGAAAGGGTTATCCAGATGGTTTGAAAGGGGAGGAAATCCCATATTTAGCAAGGGTATTGGCTGTTGTAGATAGTTTTGATGCTATGACCTCAAATAGACCATATAACAAGAGAATGACTTATTTTGAAGCTACTGAAGAACTTAAGAGGTGCAAAAATACCCAATTTGATGCTCAAATCGCAGATGCTTTTGCTGAAGTAATCATGGAGAATAAAGCCTGCTTAAATATATGATTTTATAGCTGCTTGGTAAGGCAGCTATAATCATATATTCTTAATATATACATCTTACACATTCATCGAAAAGTATGTGGCTTTCATGTTTAGTCCTGTATTATATTATTTTCAAATTAGCCATAGAAGCCATAAGACGCTTCATTCCGGCATTATCAAATTGAATCTCTACTATTTGGTCTCCTCCGTCAGCTGTTACCTTTGAAATAGTACCATTTCCAAACTTCTTGTGTGCAACCCTATCCCCAACAGATAGCTTATCTGTTACCGAAGTCTTAGACGAACTAGCCTGACTAACACCAGAACCTTGAGTACCAAAGCCCCTCGTCACAAAATTTGACTTTAGCAAATCATTTAGGCTACCTGCACCAACCTTAGAAATGCCTGCCGAGGTTTGTGTCGTGCTCGAGGTCTGTGCTGCACTTGAGGTTTGTGCATTACCCGAAGCTCTTGTCGTACTCCAAGGTAAAGAATTACTCAAGCCTTGTCCTGATTTTTGCGCTGCATTGCTACTGAAACCTGTATTACTGTTATAGCTTGAATTTCCACTATAACCTTGATTGCCACTATAACCTTGATTTCTACTCCAACTTTGAGCTGAACTCCAACCAGTATTGCTGCCACTGCCAACTGAAAAATCACTACCAAAACCATTCTTCACCTTGGAAACATTGTTTACAAGCTCTTCTGGTATCTCAGAAATAAATCTGGATGGTCTATTATAGCTGGAATTACCAAACAAGGTCCTGAATTTAGCATTTGACATATATAGCTTTTCTCGCGCTCTTGTTATGCCAACATAGCATAATCTACGTTCCTCTTCAAGCTGATCAGGGCCTTCGGTCATTGCTCTGTATCCAGGAAATACGCCTTCCTCCATGCCAGGAATAAATACAACTGGGAATTCCAAGCCCTTGGCACTATGCATTGTCATCAATACAACATAGTCCTGCTCACCTTCAAGATTATCAATATCAGATACTAATGAAATGTGTGCCAGGAATTCCTCAAGGCTTTTATCCTCACTAACTTTCTCAAATTCCAGAGCAACCGACTTCAATTCCTTTATATTCTCTATCCTAGTTAGTGACTCAACAGAATTCTCTGTCTCATACTCCCTGAGTATTCCGGTATCCTGAGCTACTGCATCCATCAGACTTGCAATGCCTACAGCCTTACTTATTGTTCGCAATTTTTCTATCATAGTTACAAAAGAGGTAAGCTTGTTTGCAGCCCTTGCTAAGGCAGGTATTTCCTGTGCATTTGAAATGGCACCAAATAATGACATACCCATTTGACCTGCAATACTTTCTGCATTGTCAACAGTTGTATCACCTATTCCCCTCTTAGGAACATTAATAATCCTTTTCAGACTGACATTGTCAGCAGGGTTTTGTATTAACCTCAAATACGCAATTATATCCTTTATTTCTTTTCTATCATAGAACTTCTGACCACCAATTATTTTATATGGGATGCCTTCTCTCATAAACATTTCTTCTAATACACGAGATTGAGCATTAATTCTATAGAGTACAGCAAACTCCTTGTAGCTGCGGTTTTCCTCATCTATCAAACGTCTTATTTCTCTAGCAGTATTCATTGCCTCTTCGTGCTCATTGTCATTTTCAATAAGTACAATTTTACTGCCACCCTTATTGTCCGTCCAAAGCTTTTTCCTCTTTCTTCCGCTGTTATTTGCAATAACTTCATTAGCCGCATCCAGTATAATCTGTGTAGAACGATAATTCTGCTCCAGCTTTATAACAGTACAATCGTTGAAGTCCTTCTCAAAGTCTAGAATGTTTCTTATATTCGCGCCCCTCCAGCCATAGATACTCTGGTCATCGTCTCCTACAACACATAAGTTTCCATGAGCCTCAGAAAGAAGCCTAACAAGGGTATATTGTGCCGTGTTGGTATCCTGATACTCATCTACCAGAATATATTTAAATCTGCGTTGATAATAGTCAAGGACCTCTTGATTTTCCTTGAATAGGCGGATAGTATTCATAATAATATCGTCAAAGTCTAGCGCATTATTTCTTTTTAGCTTCTTTTGATAAAGAGAATATATTTTTGAAATTTTCCCCATGCGGAAATCTGAAGCATATAACTTTTCAAACTTGGCAGCGTCTATGAGCTCGTCCTTTTGTTTCCCAATAGTCTCCAAAACACTCTTTGGAGGAAAGTTCTTTTCGTTTATATTAAGCTCTCTCAAACATTCCTTTATAACGGTTGTCTGGTCAGCAGTATCATAGATAACAAAGCTTCTATCATAGCCAAGTTTTTCTATGTCTCGTCTAAGTATCCTGATACATATAGAGTGAAATGTCCCGACCCACATATCATTTGCAAGTGCACCAATAAGAGAATCAATACGCTCTCTCATTTCTCGGGCTGCCTTATTTGTAAAAGTAATTGCAAGTATATTTGAAGGATAAACCTTGTGAGCGTCAATCAGATTTGCGATTCTGTGCGTTAATACTCTGGTTTTACCTGAGCCTGCCCCCGCCAAAACCAGTAATGGGCCATCGCAATGGCTAACAGCCTGCTTTTGTTCTTTGTTTAAGCCTGTGAATAAATCCACGTCGCTATCATTCCTTTCCAAAACATTTGTTCTAAAATTATATCATACTTTTACGGTTTTTGTTAAATTATATATCTTACTATATAAATTCTTTCTTACATTAAAACAATCAATTAACTATTCTTTTTTAATAATTAGACAACATCAATAAATTTCTTTCTTAACCAAAAACAATCAATTAATTTTCTTCTAATAATTAAACAACATCAATTGACAAATTCTTTCTTAATAATAAATAGCAGTAAAGCAAATATTAGATTGTATAGGAGGTGATTTGGTTGGATGATATTAAAGCTAAAGTAATCGATGCTATGAAATCGGCAGGAAAACCTATTAGTGCGGGTGAGGTTGAAAAGCTAACTGGCATGGACAGAAAAGAAATTGATAAGGCCTTCGCTCAATTAAAGAAAGAAAATGCCATTGTTTCACCTGTAAGGTGTAAGTGGGAACCAGCAAATAAATAAAGTTGATATAAATATTTACGTTAAGAATAAAGTAAAAATAAAACAAAAAAAGGCTCCACCAACCTTAATTAATGTGTGTGGAGCCCTATTTTTTCAAGTTTATGCAGCACCTCATCCACTGTCTCACTAATGCTGAGATTTGAGCATTCAACTGTAATATTTGCATACTTTTCATATAAGCATTTTCTCTCGCTGTATATATCGGATAAAGTCTGTCCCTTGCCTAATACTATCCCTCTTGTATTAATATTATTAAGTCTTTTTATTATACTGTTGATATTTATTTTAAGATAAATAATAATGCCGTTCCTTTTCAAATGTTCCATAGCTATATGGCTATAAACTACACTTCCACCTGTTGCAATTACAGTATTTTGGACATCAAGAGACATTATAGCATCCTGCTCGGCTTTAATAAAATATCCCGTCCCAAACTTATCTAAAATATCTTGTAACAGCAAGCCTTGTTGCTTCTGTATTAATACATCCGTGTCTAAAAAGTCCTTTTTTATATTTTTTGCAAGAATAATACCAACTGTGCTTTTACCAGCACTTGGCATACCAATGAGTATTATATTTTTCACTTCAACCTCTTAAAATGTGTTATTTGTTATTCCATAGAACACCACACTATTTATTATAAAAGTCAGAGCGAATAGCAATATCAGCATATTCCAAGCCTTTGAGCATTTCCTCTTGCTCTACTTGAGTCAATGTTCCTCGAAACTCACCATTTGACAACATTGCAAAGTTCTTCTTGGTGTTTAAGAGATTTCTTCCAAATACAGTATGCTGGTACTCCTCATTATCAAATCCAAATAGATATGCTAATGTGGGCATCAAGTCTACTTGCCCACCAACTGTTGATATTTTTTCTGGAGTCTGCCCCTTTTCATATATAATAAGTGGTATTCTATAATCATTGTCAAGCCACCAATCCTGAGAAGGCTGGATGCTTTTTATCTGATCATTAAAATACTTGTGTACTGATGTATGATCTCCTTGTATTACCACAACAGTATTATCTAAAATCCCTGCCTTGTCAAGTTCGTCTAGGAAAATTCCAAGATAATGGTCAGTATACCTAATGCATTGGAAGAAACCACCAAGTTTGGTGTCTACCAAGTAGCTAGGTAGCTTTAACTGTTTGTGCCGCTCTGGTAACTCAAATGGAGAGTGGCTTGTCATTGTTATCATGAAGGTATAAAACGGTTGCTTCTGCTCTATAATCATAGGTTTAACCTGATGTAGGTATGAACCATCGCTAAGTCCGAGGAAAATAATCTCATCCATATTGAAACTTTTTGCATCTATACAATTTTGAAAGCCCATATTTTTTAAAGCTTCCAACCAATTCCAATACTCACCATTATCAGGGTGTATAGCTGTTGTAGTATATCCCTTTTTATTGAACAAATCGGGCAGAGAATTGTAGGTCGCATACGGGAATCTAAAAAATGTACTGCCTTTTCTCACAGGATAAACTGAAGTATTTGTCAATAAATCTGCATCCGAGCTTGTACCCTCATTTATCTGAGTATAATACTCATCAAAATACAACGAATTTTTAACTAACTTATTTAAAGTAGGGGTAATCTCCTGCCCATCAATAGACTGACCTATAACAAAGTTTTCAAGTGATTCAACCTGTATAACCAGAAGGTTTTTACCCTTATACATGCCCTTATACTTATTATCAGGTAAGTCTTCATTTTTGCCATCTAGAAATGACTGAATTTCCTGTTTTTTATCTTCTGATATATTTAATGGCTTATTATCAGCAAAAAAGATATAAACATCATAAAGATGATACCCAAAAGGAGAAGTATTACATATAGTCTGTGCAGGATTCCAATGAGTATAAAATATATAATCATTCTTATTGTTGCCATAGACATTTAAAGCCATATAACTAGCAATAATAAAACAAACAGGCAATATCAGGGTTATTGCAAATGCAATCATTCTAGCTTTTAGACTTCTAAATAATGGGGAAGTGTAGTTGAGATTTCTAAATAAAATCAAAATAGCTAAAAGTATTGGAATATCCACAAAGAATATAACGTCACATGGCCTGAACATAGCAAAAATGCTATCCCACAGATTATTCAAATTACCAGTTTGCTTAAGCAGTTGAGTGGACAAAAAGTTTCCACTAGCTCTAAGGTATACCGCATCAAACACAAATAGCACAGATACAAGAAAGTTCAGTATAAGCAGTAACCACAGCCTACCTTTTCCTTTTGCTAGATAGCTCAAAGATACTATTGTAATCAACATAACGGCACAAAGAGGCATAAATGTTATATTGTCTATACCCTTTCCTATGTCAATAACAGATTGATCAGAGCTATAAACAAAACCCATTAATACAATTGATTTAAATAAAAGAATCAAAAAAGTTAGAATTGTAAGCCATTCCTGTAGCAAACAATTGACAAACCTTTTTCTTGGCTTATGTCTGAACCCTCTTGATACTTGAATTCCATAGTTTGGTTGCAAATTCATTTTATTACACTCCTAAAAAATTGCTGTCTGTGTAATTATAATACGCTGTGCGTAAATTGTAAATAAATGATATTTCTTACCGCTTACTAGTAATCTGTATAATCAGGTACAATGTGAGATTAAACTGTATTTGCATTATGAATCTGTAATGCTAAAACTCTCAAACTGATTGGCTAAATGTATTAAAAAAAAGGCAGGTATAATACCTGCCTTTTTAATCTCGATATATTAATCCAATATTAGTATTCTGGTTCAATCAATCCATAGTTCCCATCTTTTCTCTTGTAAACCACGTTAACCTGTCTGGTATCTGCATTGTAGAACATAAAGAATGCATGACCCAAAAGATTCATCTGGAGAATTGCCTCTTCAACATCCATAGGTTTAACGGCAAATTTCTTTGAACGTACAATATTGAATTCCTGTTCTTCAATAACCTCATCGTCAAACGTATGACTATCTATTCTAAAATCATTGTTGTAAATCTTTCTTTCCAAACGAGTCTTGTTCTTTCTGATCTGTCTCTCAAGCACATCAATAGTCTTGTCAATGGAAGCATACATATCATCATTGTACTCTTCCGCTCTGAGAACAATACCGTTAAACGGAATGGTTACTTCAACTATCTGCCTCATCTTCTGAACACTCAGGGTAACATGAGCCTCTGTATCCTTGTCGAAAAACTTATCTAGCTTTCCAATCTTTTTTGTGACTCTGTCTCTAAGTGCATCTGTAATCTCAATATTTTTACCTGTAATGATTATTTTCATAATAACAACCCCTCTCAAAAATTATTAATTGCAACAAATAAAGTGGTACTTGTTATAATTATATAATTCTACAAGATTATTATTATTCCTTCAAGAAATAAAAAAGTTATAATTATTGATTAAGGCCGTTATTCTCTTGCTGATTTTGATTATTTTGATTTTTGTTTGACTTATCACTGTTGTTAAATAACAAACCAAACGCACCAATTACTATAATTAGGCTTATATTGCCAAATACAGAAGAGTTTACGTCAAAGTCAAATATCATCTTCAGTATTCCAAACACTATCATTAAGCAACCAAGACCTGCAACTATCCAAAGCTTTTGTTTCTTTTTCATACAATATCAACTCCTAAAACAATTTGGTCTTGTATAAATTGTAGCCTACCTTTAATTTTCTCAACAACCAAATTATGTATCAATAAATTACTAATTGTAGCAGTTTTTTAACTTAGGCCGGAGTTTCTATCACAGATTCTCCTATTTCAGATTACCTATGCCAATGCATCTATAGCTCTCTTAATGATTACTTTTATAATTGCCATAATTGGAACTGCTACTAGCATTCCAACTATGCCAAAAAACTCTCCACCTATTAGCACTGCTAAAATTGTTGATATAGGGTGTAAGCCTAATCTACCCTCAATTATTTTGGGAGAGATAAAGGCATTATCCAGTTGCTGTACTATAACAAATACCAATGCTGCCAATAACGCCTTGTAGGGCGATTCTAAAAGAGCCAAAGCTACCGCTGGTATGGCTCCTAGTATTGGTCCAAAATAAGGTATTATGTTTGCAATACCTCCTATTGCCCCCAAAATAAACGGATACTTTATACCCGCAAAGTATAATCCTATTGTTTCCAATATTCCAACAATTAATGCAGTTAAGAGTTGACCCTGTATAAAATGAGATACAATATTGTTTATCTCCCTACCGGTAGTAATAACCTCATTTCTCATCCTCTTTGGTATAAACATAAGGCTACAGCGCTTCAGTATCTCCACATCTTTGATAAAATAGTAAGCAATTATCATTGAAAGTACAGCATTAAGAATTATTAAAACTGCTGATGCCAAAGTTGATATAGTTTTGTTTAGGGCCGACGACAAATATACTTGAACAATCTGAGTTCCATTACTTATTTGCCCAAAGATTAGTTCTTTTACTTCAGAAGGCCATTTGCTGTATTTAATTTTACGAATGCAGGAATCAAAAAAACCTTGGTATTGTCCCGTAATTTCTGGAAGCTTAGATATAAGCTCTCTTGCATTATTAACGATATGTGGCATCACGTACATACCTAAAAAGTAAAGCACTAAGGCTGTAAATATATACACTAATATTATAGCAATAGAGCGTTTGATACCCTTTCTCTCAAATCTTGATATAATTGGATAAATGGCATAAGCAACAACAATACCTATAAAAAATGGAGATAGAATGGCAAAGATTTTTTTATTAAATATAATTAAGAATGTGATAAGCCCTGCAAATATAAGTGCTAGTACTATGTAGAACAGTACCCTTGCTGTTTTTGTCATTTTGTTCTCCTTTACTTAAGACATAGCCTTTAACTACCTTGGTAACTCAGTTCTCTTTTAATTAAGAATGAGGAAAACAGGTACCCTGTTTTCCTCTTGTAAACCAATCAAGAATAATCATCTAAACATATGCATTGCATCATTAAATACATGGCGGGATCTTCTGTAGATTTTTCTTCCTGAACGCACCATATCTCTTCTCATTTTAGGATCAACTATCTCCGGATTAGTGAGGATACTGATGGAAGCACCAATCAATCCTCCAATTATTAAGCCTTTTGCAAAATTCATCATATACATAGCCCTCTCCTCCTTATTTATATTTCATTCCTTTGTAGCCTTTTTAAAAGGCCTCCACCGTTATTTATCATTTCAGCAGCTGCCTCTTCCTCAATCAGAATGCTGTCATAACCTATCTCAATCTTGCCTATCAAAGGTAGAGTACTCCTTCCACTATAAATATCTTGAAACAGCCCGTCTGAAACTATAACTGCCTCTATAATTCCAGAATCCGGGTCAAAGAGTACATCATTTACAAAGCCTAAATCTTTGCCGCTGCGAGTATAGATTTTAAAGCCTCTTAATTCTAGTCTTTTTTTCATAAGCTCACAGTGCTTGAACTTTTTATAATTCTTGAGTGACTTAAGGCAATCTATAATGACTGCATCCTCACCAACATTCAATATACTTTCCTTCATGGCAACTCTGCCGCTGAAAGCATAACTACCCTTTTCGAGTATATATGCTTTTGCTGATCTATCTTCCCTATCAAATACAACGTCCTTGATAATTCCGATTTTATCTCCATTATGTGCTGAAATCACTGGTAATCCCAACACTGCACCATACCTTCTCAAAAGCTTTTCCCTTTCTATAAATAATCTGAGTTTATTATTTGTATTAATAAAATAAAAAATTCAAATTCTATATGTATAAATATGGCTTGTTAAATTGACTAAAAAATTGGAATAATGTAAAATTACCAAATAGAAAGTTTTTTAATATGAAAGGGATTAATAATTATGGATCAACAATATAAATCACTTCTATTAAGTATGGGTGTACATATTCCAGAAATCTTCATGCCCAATACTGAAGATATGTCCAAATGGGCAGTAGTAGCATGTGACCAATATACCTCTGAACCCCACTACTGGGAGAATGTTAGCAACTATGTAAATGGTTCTGCATCTACACTTCCAATAATTTTCCCAGAGGTGTATCTCGAAAACGATAATGCAGATGACCGTATAAATGAAATTAACAACGAAATGCAAAAATATCTCAATGAAGGTATTATAAATTCAATTAATGAATGCTTTGTGTTGGTAGATAGAAAAACAAATCATACCGATTCTAGAAAGGGGCTTGTTGTAGCTCTCGACCTTGATTGCTATGACTATACCAAAGGCTGCAATGCTCTTATAAGAGCCACAGAAGGTACCGTAATAGAAAGGCTCCCTCCCCGAATTAAAATAAGACAGAATGCTGCTATAGAACTGCCTCATATCATGGTACTTATTGATGACCCCAAAAAAATGGTAATAGAACCGTTATTTGATAAGCTAAATCAATTTGAAAAACTTTATGACTTTGACCTAATGATGAACAGTGGCCATATCAAGGGTTATAAGGTATGTGATGAGGATAGTTTCAAGCAGATTGCAGCGTCATTGAATGCCCTATGTGATAAAAAGGAATTTTCAAACAAGTATTGCATTTCAGAACATAGTTCATTACTGCTCTTTGCAGTAGGGGACGGAAATCATTCACTTGCTTCAGCAAAAGGACACTGGGAAAACGTAAAAATTGGCCTTAGCGAAGATCAAAAGCTTTGTCATCCTGCACGCTATGCACTTGTAGAACTGGTAAACGTTCATGATGCTGGCCTTGTATTTGAACCTATTCACAGAGTACTTTTTAATGTCGATGCTGATGACTTAATACAAGAATTTAAGAGTTACTATGAGAATATAAATGCTAATAGCTGTCATGGTGAATGTGCTGTAACACAAGCACCTGAAATAAGTAATATCAGCTGTGCAAATACTATAACTGAACACACTTTTAGATATATCACCTCAAATGGAGAAGCAAGTGTAACCATTGATAACCCTGTTAACAACCTCCATGTAGGTACTCTTCAGGTATTCCTTGACACTTACATAAAGCAGCATCCCGAAGTTAAAATTGATTACATCCATGGTGAGGATGTGGTTACAAAGCTTGGAGCACTTCCGGGTAACATAGGCTTCTACCTGCCCGCTATGGATAAAATGGATTTATTTAAAACGGTAATTTTAGACGGCGCTCTTCCAAGAAAGACCTTCTCTATGGGAGAAGCAGATGAGAAAAGATTTTATCTTGAGTGTAGAAAGATTAAGTAGCATGGAGCGCTGTAAGAGTTAATAGTAGACTCCATGTACCAAAAAACATAGCTCTACTGCCACCCAACATTTAAAGTTCAAAAAAGGATGAAAGTGAAAACACCTTCATCCTTTATATTTTTATTAAGTTATTTGACCAGCCTTAAAACTTAATCAAAGTGACCTTTAGTACGCCATCGATTTTATTCAATAATTCAATAACATCGTTTGTAACCTCACAGTCAACACTTACAAATGCTACCGCCTTGTCACCCTTCTTATTTCTTGACCACTGCATTGCTGCAATATTTATATCTGCAGCACCCAGTATAGTACCAATTTGTCCGATGATTCCTGGCTTATCAATGTTTTGTATTGCAAGAACGTATGGAGTTGGTTCAAAGTCAAGCTTGTAGCCAAAGAAATCAACTACTCTTATAGCATCCTTTGCAAATACTGTTCCTGAAACAGATAGCTCCTTGTTCTTTGTAATAAATTTAACTGTAATAAGATTTGTATACTTCTCAAGGTGTGTACTCTTGCTTTCAGTAAGAGATATCCCCATATTTTTTGCTATAAGCTCAGCATTTACATAGTTAACCTTTTCTTTAACTATTATTTCTAGGAAGCCCTTTAGCACAGAAAGTGAAAGTAGCTTTGTTTCCTGCTCCGCAAGCTCACCGCAATACTTAATTTCAATCTTGTTTACAGTATCCTTTTCTGCCTGATAATAAATCTTACCCAAGGTTTCTGCCAAATCAACGTATGGCTTCATTTGGGATACATCCTTGCCCTTCATTGGAGGCATATTTACTGCAGCCACCATCTCGCCTGCAAGTGCATCAGATACCAATTGGGTTACTGCTGTACCAACGTTGTAGTTTGCCTCAGAGGTTGAAGCTCCAAGATGAGGAGTAATAATTACATTATCCAATTCAAGTAGCTTATTGTAATAATCCTGCTCTTCAGGCTTCTTATCATAATTTGGCTCTGGATCAAGCACATCAATACCAGCAGCAGCAACATGTCCTTCTTTTATAGCATTGTACAATGCATCCTCATTTACAAGACCGCCTCTAGCTGCATTTACAATTCTAACGCCCTTCTTACAAAGCTTAAGTTCCTTTTCACCGATCATACCATAGGTTTCTTTTGTCTTTGGAGTATGAAGTGTAATCAAATCACTTTGCTTCAATAGTTCTTCCAAGGTCTCGCATCTTTCAACGCCCATTTGCTCGAACTTATCATCGGTTATATATGGATCATATGCTATTACTTCCATGTTTGAGCCCTTCAATTTTGAAGCAACTATTGAGCCAATTCTGCCCAGTCCGATAACGCCTGCAACCTTTCCATCAAGCTCATTACCATTGAACTTGTTTCTCCTGAAATCCTTGTTTGCTTTTCCGCCCCAATGTGCTTGAGGAATATTTCTGAATATACAATACGCCAAGCCAACTGCTAACTCAGCTGCAGCCATAATATTGCTTTCTGGAGTATTTACAACGATAATTCCGTTCTTTGTACATGCTGGCACGTCAATATTATCAATACCATTTCCAGCACGGCCTGCAACCTTCAGGTTCTTGCCTCTCGCTATAAGTTCCTCGTTTACGCGAGTAACACTTCTAACTATAATAGCATCATAATTCTCTATGATTTCTAGAAGTTCGGCATGTGAAATACCATACTTTGTATCAACCTCATGCCCTTGCTCAAGCAAGTAATTTATGCCGTCTTCAGCTATTCTTTCAGTAACAATTATTTTCATATAAATCTCCCTTCTATATTTACACCGTTTATAGTAATGCCTTCTGAACTGCCCCAACTGATGCGCCCATTTCTACTTTATATCCTGCCTCAGCAAGTGAATACTCTAATGCAGCAAATGTCTTTATCAAGTCAAGGCTATCAGTATATCCACAGTGACCAATTCTGAAAATCTTACCCTTTAGGTGCTTTTGTCCTCCGGTAATCATTATATCGTGCTTCAAGTTCATAGTCTTGATAACCTTGCCGATATCAATTCCCTCAGGAGCCTTAACAGCAGTAATTATGTATGAGGATACATCCTGCTTTGCAAACAATTCTAGCCCCAATTCAGCAACTCCAGCCTGGGTAGCGAGTGCTAGCTTTTTGTGTCTGGCAAACACCTCTTGGAGACCTTCCTCCTTTATCATTTTGAGGGCTTCTGCCTGAGCCATAAGTAGTGATATTGCTGGCGTATATGGAGGATTCTCGCCTTCCTTGAGAAGTCCTTTTCTGTACTTCTTGTAATCCCAGTAGAACTTTGGAAGCTTTGAAGCATTAACTGCATCCCATGCCTTGTCACTCAATGCTACATATCCAAGTCCCGGAGGTGCCATAAGAGCCTTTTGTGAGCCAGTAACAACTACATCAA
Source organism: Bacillota bacterium (assembly GCA_023433945.1). Taxonomy (GTDB): domain Bacteria; phylum Bacillota; class Clostridia; order Acetivibrionales; family DSM-1351; genus Ruminiclostridium. Next base: position 21,278 of record JAEYTP010000006.1, read on the forward strand.
TTCCCCAGTTGTCCATCTGCAAATCAAGACCACCTAATGAGCTTATAGCATCTACAACTAATAGTTTGTCTGTTCCCTTAATTAGCTTTCCAACCGCTTCTATATCATTTGTAACACCGGTCGAGGTTTCGTTATGAGTCATTAAAACTGCTTTTATCTCTTTGTCGCTGTCCAATATTTCTTTTACTTTAGAAACATCCACAGCTTCGCCCCAGTTTACCGCTAACTTATTAACATTTAATCCAAAAGCCTGTGCAATTTCAGCAAACCTGTCTCCAAATGCACCTATGCTGATAGCTAGTACCTTATCTCCAGGTGAAAAAAGATTTACGACAGCTGATTCCATTGCACCTGTTCCCGATGAAGAGAACATCAAAACCATATTCTTTGTTTGAAAAACAAACTTTAGATCTTCTTCAAGACCATCGTATACTACCTCAAATTCCTTGGTTCTATGATGAATTATCTGTCTCCTCATCACTTCCAATACTCTTGCTGGGATCATTGTTGGTCCCGGAGTCATAAGTAATTTTTCCTTTTCCATAATAACCTCCTAAATATAATAAATTTAAATAAAATTGTGAAAACACTGTTAAACTAAAAAAAGCCAAATAAAAAAATTATTTGACCTCCAAAAATGCTAATAATAAATAAATGCTATCAGCATTATGATAAACTCTGTCCTTTTGCCTGAGAGATTAAGCTTTATGTAAAAAGCTTTTGCCCCTTCGGCGCCAACACTGGTCTCTCCAGAGGTCCGTCCTGTCGTGGTCTCTTTTACCTGAGAGTGCTACTCCTTCGGTGAGTTCTGATATACTCCAGAACATCTCTCCCTCAACAATCATCCGACAATATTTATTTGTTGTATTAATTATAGATTAGTAAGATTTGCATGTCAAGAATCAAATTGATAATTATTTATCAACTTGGTTTACCTCTTGCGACAGAATAATAAAAGGGCATAATACTAGAAAACTAAATTCGGCAGACATGCTAAATTAACATGTCCGCCGATACACAATTAGTTCAATACATAATAATCAGCTTTGGAGAATTCAGTACCGATTATTTGGTCTTTAGAGAATTAAGTACTGGAGTTAGCTTTTGTATAAATGGCTTGGGGGCTTTTTCATTAAACATCCTAATAACAAGCTCCTCCGTTACCTCTGTAACCTTATTTTCCAAAAGCCACTCCTCAACCATATGTCTGATCTTGGATTTAAATAGTCCCGGAACTCCCTCCATGACAGCTCTATACATTTTTCTACTATTACCTTGCCATGTAATACTATCTAGCACCGAATTTTTCATCGTATCAATCCTTTCCAACGATATATGGCTTACATTACATCAATAATTTTATCAATACGTCCTTACAGTTTTGATGCAACCTTCCCCAATATTATAATATGGAAGCATATGACAATTCTGTGCTATTATTATGAAAATTTTTTAACTATTTAAGTTAAGTATAAATCATTTTATTCCACGAAGTTAGCAATAAGATCCTCAAAAGTATCTCTTCTTCTTGTAAGAACAGCTTCTCCGTTTTCTTTAATCATTACTTCAGCAGGCCTTAATCTCATATTGTACGTGGAGCTCATAACAAAGCCATATGCACCAGCATCCATTACAGCTAAGATATCACCTTCCTTTATCTTTGGAAGCATGCGGTTCTTTGCAATTACATCGCCACTTTCGCAGATATTTCCAACTACAGTTACCTCTTCACACTCGGTATCGTTCATAGCCTTTCCATCTCTAAATACTTCTATGTCGTGATGTGAATCATACATAACTGGTCTAGCTAGAACATTAAAGCCTAAATCAGTACCTACAAACTTTTTGCCGTAATTGCTCTTTGTTGAATAAACATTACCTAAAAGAACTCCGCTTTCTGCTACAATATAACGACCTGGCTCGGTTTTTACTAGTATTTTCTTGCCGTACTTATCTGTCCAATCCTCCAACACCTTTGTAAGCTTTTCACTGAAATCCTTGAGATCAAGTGGTGCCTGTCCTTCTTGCTTTCTGTATGGTATTCCAAAGCCTCCACCCATATCAACAAAATCAATGTCCTCAAACTGTTCAGCTACTGAAAGTATTGATTTTACACCTTCAATATATGAGTCGCCTTCCATGAACAACGAACCAATATGCTGGTTTATTCCGCATATCTTAAGATTGTACTTCTTTGCTATTTCCTTTACTTGGTCAACGCAGTCTATATTTACACCAAACTTTGTCTTTTTACCAGCAGTAACAACCTTCTCGTGGTGTCCAGCTCCTACGCCAGGGTTAAATCTCACTGCCACCTTGCTGTTAGGATTAATCTTTCCATACAGCTCAAGCTGCGAAAGTGAGTCAACGCTAATAAGAACACCTTTTTCTATTGCGTATCTGAGTTCTGCCTCAGAAACATTGTTAGGAACAAAGAACAGGTTCTCTGGCTTAAAGCCTGCAAGCAATAGCAACTGAATCTCACCTGCTGACATTGCATCTGCATTAAGGCCCTCGTCTTTTACAATCTTAAGTACTTGAAGGTTTGAATTGGCCTTTATTGAGTAATTAGGAATAAAATTCTTGTATGAAACTAAATTTTTCATATCTTTGCATTTCTGCCTGAGTATTTTTTCGCTATACACATATAGCGGGCTTCCGAATTCCTTTATAAGTGACTGTGGATCATTATTCCCAAAGAAGTTAGTTTTTTGTGAAAAATACGGTATCATAGTATGACCTCCATTATATATTTAAAATTTATAGGTTGCTTATATATTAAAGTTTTGTCTTAATTATAATCTTACTTTTTTGTTCTGATTTCTTAAATCATTGGTTTTTTAGGCTTATTAGCTTCATCTCATTGGTCAGAGAATCTTTTATCAATTCTACCATATTATTGTTAATTGTATAGATACAGGTTGATATATTACTATGACTAAGCTGACCAGTGAGAACATGTGCACTATCTGTTATAAGTCTGATGCTATCTGACTGCTTTTGAGACTTAAAACAAATAATCCCCTCCACTGGTTCAAAATCTGAAGTAATTACAACAACCTTAAGACCTCTATCCCTAGCAGTAATAATCTCCTCCATCACCATCCTGAGCTGCTCACCAGATGCTGATATATATACCCTTTGAGTTGCATCTGCTATCAGGTTCTTCATTTTATTTATTATCTGTGTCCTGCCACTTACAGTAATAAATGCTTCATCACTCCCTTTAAGCTCAGGGGATTCTCTTTCAATAACACCGATAACCTCTTCAAACTGCCTTTTCAGGTTTCTAATAAGTTCAGTTGGTTGAACAGCAGCATATTTTGAGGTATCACCTTCAATTTTGTTTGCTCCACCCTTCTCCATTAATCCGGCAAGACCGAGGTAAGCATTTGACCTAGATATACCCGTTAACTTTGAAGCCTCATATCCGGAAAGTTCACCCTCTCTGCAAAGTGTAATATACAGTGTAGACTCATGCTTTGTAAATCCTGCCTGCATAAGTGCTTCAACTAGATTCATGACGTCCTCCTTTGAGTAGTGGTTCTATACAAAACCACTATATAGCATTGGTAATGCTATGTCAATCATTATTTAAATGTAATTGATAAACTGACATTTTTTGTGTAAAATTTATATATGGTAATAAAACAAGGAGGGCACTGATGAAAAAGCAACTGTTTGCACTATTTTTGCTGCTATTTGTTATCGTTCTTACTCCATCGTCTGCTTTTTGTAAAGAATCTGTTTACAATGAGACTAAAACAGTCAAATTTAATGGTGGACAGCGATCGGTAAATGCTATTTACATAGACTTAAATGATAAAAGTATTCGAGTGGAAACCAATTATGCAAAAAACAAGATTGGCTCAACAGATGACCTAAAAAACATTGCTGAGCTCTCAAAAGATGCTAATACTGAAGTTGTAGCAGCTATTAACGGAAGTTATTTTAATGCATATACTGATATGCTTCCATTTGGTACCCTCATATCAAAGGGTGATTATATACGTTTGGGTGATACGGGTTCAACCATTAATTTTTCTGCTGATAATACCGTTAATGTAGACTGGTTGTCTATTAAGATTAAAGGTGCTATCAATGATGATTGGGACTATACAGGTAATTGGTACGCTTGGAACTTCAATTCAATAACAGACAGTTCAACTGCGGTTGAGATTTTAACCCCTGCATTTGGAAAGACTACAGGTAATATTAACAAAACTTGTATTGTTGTTGATAATGGAAAGGTTACTCAAATAAAAACGGGTGGTGCCAATATCCCTGAAAACGGCTATGTTATAGTGACTAGCGATGCTAAAATATATAAAAAATTCAAACTTGGTGACAAAGTAGATTATATAGTACAAACATTTTCAAAGGATTCAAATGGTAAGCTTACACCCGTTGATTTGACCGATATTAGAAGTACTATAGGTGCTGGGCCAATATTACTGAAAAATAGTGTGATTTATGCTGATGGTGCCAAAGAGGGCTTCAAGGAAGCCAAAGTAAATGTCAACCGCAGCATAAGAAGCATGGCAGGTGTAACAAAGAATAATACCCTTATAATTGCAACGGTACCTAATGTTACGGTAAAAGAACTTGCTCAGATTGCAAATAATCTAGGCTGTGTTGATGCAATTACCCTCGACTGCGGTGCATCTACCGGCATGTATTACAAGGGTAAAGTAGTTACTACACCTGGAAGAAAGCTAAGCAATGCCCTTGTTGTAACGAAACTAAAAAATCCTCCTCAAAAGCTAAAAGTAGATGGAGAGCCACTGGTGCTAAAATCAGATATATATACTGACACATCAGGCGAATTAATGCTTCCTTTCAAGGATTTTTGCAGTAGCATATTTGTACAGAATTCAATAAGTGGCAATAAACTTACAGCAGACATTAAGGGCATTTCACTAAAAATGACTTTATCTAGCAGTACCGCAACTTATGGAGATAAGAAGTTGACAGCTAAATGCAATGTAATCTCAAAGAATGGTGTCATATACATTCCTGCAAGCTTCATTACATCTGCCTTTGGAAGCACTTTATCCTATGATAGTGCAAGCAAAACATATTCTATGAAGCTTTCAACCTGTGATGTTAATCAGCTTTTATTTCAAGCAGTTGATGAAAAAAATAAGTCCAATTATGTAAAAGCAGAATCCATTCTTCAAAAAGTTCTTGATTATGTACCTGACAATACGGGTGTAAACAAACAGTTAGCAAATCTATACCATACTAACTTACTCAATAACCCAGAAAAACGCCTGTATTATCTAGAGAAGTATAATGCTCTTAATCCTAACGACTTTGATATGCAGGTAGCATTGGGCTGGGCTTATTACTCCGCCAAGCAGTTTGAGAATGCTGTAAGCAGCTTTACTAAAGCTACTAAATTAAATCCTGACAGTGCATCAACGTGGTACGCTCTCGGAACCTGTTACCAAAGTTATACACTCAAGCAGTATCAGGAGGCCTTGGACTGCTACAATAAGGCCCTAAAATGTAAATCCATAACGGCTGACCTTGAGCAAAAGATAAAGCCTCTTATGGAACAATGTAAGGCAAAATTGAATAACTAATACTTTTCTTTTTTGAGTTTAAAAATGCTCCTCTTACATTGAGCAGATAACTATTTAAAAGCTAAACGGACCCTTTTAAGGGTCCATTTTATTTTTTGTAATTGGTATAAGTGTAGAATTCTACACATTAAAGCTGTAATACTTAATCTTAGTGGGTATAGCTTCTTATGAATTAATATACTTGTTAACAGGTACTTCCGGATGGTGGTACCTGTATAATGCTTGGGTTTTTTTCTTGTATTGTATAGCCTTACATGGGCAGTAATTGATACAAGCCATACAGGACTGACATTTATGCAGCCACTGTGGCTTATTATCCTTCATAGTAATATTTGATACTTTGCATACCTTTTCACATATTCCACAGCCATTGCAATTATTGTCTGTGTGGAAGCCATTATCCGTGGAGGCTACATATTTTATGAAGCTAGGATGCACCGCTGAGCGTATAAAGTTAGTATATTCACCATCTCTGGTACACTGCCGTTCCACTAACCTCTTGATAACACTATCTATTTGTTCATCAGCCTTTTTCAGCTGCTGCTTTATCTCTTCCTCACTCACATTAGTTGCAAAAGGTAAGTAATTGGTAGGCATTCTGACGTAATAGCCTGCTGACAGTCTTGTTCCACTTGCCTTAAGCAGCTTATCAGCATGTGAGAGTGCACCTCCTTGCCAAGCACCTCCAGCCCTTGTGACTACTGCAAATATGTATTTTGCAGAAAATCTGTATTTTTTAAGGAAACGTATAACTATCTCAGGTAGACTAAAGCAATAAAGCGGAAAAACAAACCCTATATTCTCAGCAGTAATCTCTGTACCTATATCTGAATCTGAGTTCTTTAAAATATCACTAATGGATATTATTTCACTATCTTCAAATGCCTCCTTTACTCTTTCAGCAACTACTAGTGAATTACCAGTTCCAGAAAAATAAAATAATTTTGTCTTCATGAGATACCCCCCAAACTATATACTTTTAATGTATTAACTGTACTACTAATCGTATTACCTGACCACTAAATGTATGATGGACTGCATTACATAAATAAGTCACGCTCTTGATATATTTATCAACTATTTACATTTATTATACCACTTTGTAATAAAATATAGATAGCATGCAAGCGCGAAAAGAGCCATTTACCTTTTTGTTTAAAGTAAATAGCTCTTCTTCCTTTTATAGTTGGATGATCAATGTTTAGGGGTTTTTATGTCCAAATATTCTCTTCAGATTCTCTTCATTTTGGGGCTTTATATCTGGTAACGGTAATCTGCCCTCTAGTTTTGGAATAACTTTAAACTCCTCATGAGGTTCTGTTTGGTACCAATAAGCAGTGGAACTAATATCATCACTACGATGATTGTTATGCCCATGTTCAATAGTAACTTTAATGCTTTTGTCAAACATTACAGGGTCCTGAATATGATATCTGTATGTTGAAATTTTTCCGCTCCAATTTGGTCCTCCTCCCAGAATAATGCCGTGGTATGGCGTACATACTTCTTGTTGCGGGCACCACGCAGTATTAAAATAATCTTCCGTTCCTGTTCCATGAAGTGAAGGTGGCCACTGTTCATCATCTATAAATATCATGTCATCGCCTTCTCCATACCAGTTCCACTCATTGGTTGCCCTCAGGTTATGTACATTTAAATTACAACCAATATAATGCCCTTTACCTCTAGCTTCAAGAATAATATAATTTCCAGTCCCTGTTATATTTTCGCCTCCAAACTCATACTCCTCATTATCCATATTCATATCCGAAACCCCTTTTGTAGGGCATTCTCTGTTCCACCTTGCATGAAATCTGAGTTCATTTTCTGGTAGCTGCTCCACTTTCTCATAATCGATATAGAAGTAAAATTTTAATGCAGTTTCTGCATCACTTTCAACCTCTATCCTGGCATTAGTTGCATATGGCATTGGAAAAAAGCAGTTAAAGGCCTTACCGTCCTCAGGACTCATCATAAGGTAGGCGGAAGTATAATTTTTGGTAATACCATGACCCATCCCAAAAAAGTCTCCTATAGGTGCTTCCACACTTGGTGTTTTCTCTCCATCCCAATACATCCGTAGAATTACCTTCCTTGGCAGAAACTCTTCATTACTAGCGCCGTCCGGAGCCATCGTCATCCATATATGCCTTATGTATCCTGCACCCTCTATGTTACATAGTTCAAGCTTTTTACGAGAACCTAGTGTATAATAATCCTTATTCCCGCCTGTTCTATCAAAACTTGAAATTCTACGTGATTTTCCATTTCTCATCTGACAAATATTCTTAGCCTCATATATCATACTCTGTTCACCACCTAAAATTAGTAATTAATATTTTTCAATATCTTTTTATTCTGCTCCGCTCTCATTCTCCCTCAATTGTCCCAGCATTCCTCCTGGATGCCATTTAACGTACTGTTGAGGTGTTATGTTTTTTTCGCATTGTAGTAATAGGCTTAATCCCTGAAGTACATAGACTTCCGCTAAAATTGATGCCCTCGGTGCCCTATTTAATGGGTCCCCCTCATTATTTACGCCTGCGAAGAGATATGCATCACTATTTCTTGCCAACCATGAATCATCCTTGCCAGTAACAGCTATAATTTTCGCTTCGTTATTCTTTAGAGCTGTAACAGTAGCTTTTAGCTCCGCTGTTTCCCCACTATTGGAAATAGCAATTACTATATCTCCAGGTCTTACCTGTCCCGAAGAGCCATGTACTGCTTCTGTTCCATTTAATTCATATGTTGGTGTTCCGGTAGAAGATAAGAGTGATGCAATATATCCTGCAACATGACTCGGTTTCCCAATTCCTGTTATATGTACCCTGTTTCCATTACTCTCTGCATGGAGTATAAGGTTTATTGCTTTTTCATAAAACTTTAAGTCAATTTTTTTCTTTAGCTCCTGCATTTCACATAAAGAAATATTCATAAAGTCTTGTAATACTTTGTTTAAGGAGTTTTGCATATTAATACCCCCTATCCCTAATAATATAATTATCACTCTTCATTAGATCTATTACCTCTTTCATTGTTGGAAGTGAGGTTATAGCTCCCATCCTTGACACTGTCAATGTTGCAGTATAATTCGCAAAATCAAGGGCCTCCTCTGGTGGCATGCCCATACATACTGCGGAACAAAATGCACCGGTAAATGAATCTCCTGCAGCGGTAGGGTCAACTACTTTAACGATATCTACACATGGTTTAACAACAAAGATATTCTTATTCAAAAATGCCACTCCATTGCTTCCCAATGTTATAATTACATTTTCAACACCCTTTTCAAGTAATGCCTTTGCAGCAATCTCAACTTTCTGGATATTAATACTTCCATCGTCATTGGTTGTCTTAATACCCGTCAAACCATATGCTTCATGTTCATTCGGTGATATATAAGTTAACTTTGCTAGGATATCATCATCTAATGCCTGATAAGGGGCAGAATTAAGCATTATAGGAATACCCTTATCATGAGCATAATTGATAATACATTTATTCACCTCTAAAGGAATTTCCAATTGCAGTATTACTAAATCAAATTCAGATATTTTATCTTTTAAAAATTCAACGTCTTCTACGGTCAGCTTCATGTTTGTTCCTGGTACTACAATTATTCTGTTTTTTGTTTTCCGATTTTCAGCGACTTCGAGTATTATATTGCTTACAGCAGAAGAACAAAATTCATCTCTTAAAATATAATCAGTATTAATTCCTGCATCCTCAATAGCCTTAAGTAGTTCATTCCCAAACATGTCCATTCCGAGCTTACCAACCATAGTAACATCAATGCCAAGCCTTGCTGCTTGCACTGCCTGATTTGCACCCTTTCCACCAGGGGCAGATGTAAATGATAATCCGTCATTTACTGTCTCTCCTTCATTGGGTACCTTTGTTGTACTATATATTAGATCCATTACAAGGCTTCCAACTACTAGTATTTTAGGGGTTTTCATATTTTGTATACCACCCTTATTCCTAATTTTTTGTTATCTGTATCTTACTGTAAAATCATCAAATCTCATCCACACATCACTGCCATTTGACCACCAACCAGCAATATCCCTTATTTTATTCCGCTCATCTTTATACCCTCTACAAGGTTTTTCTGTAATGCAAAGAAGACTATAATAATTGGGAGAATTGTAATTACGCCTGAGGCCATAATCGCATTCCAAGGTGTATCGTTACGTCCTACAAAGTTTGCCAAGGCAACCTGCAGCACCCACATTTTCTGATTTTGTGTTACAATTAATGGCCAGAGATAATTGTTCCAGTTTGCTATAAAGAAGGCAACTCCAAGTGTAATGCTTATTGATTTTGACAAAGGTAAAAATATTCTAGTAAATATGCCTAGCTGTGAGCACCCATCAATTGTAGCTGCTTCCTGTAGATCATTTGGCATTGTTATAAAAAATTGTCTAAAAAGGAATATTCCATATGCATGTGGTATAGCCGGAATTATGATTCCTTTATAACTATTCAGCCAGTCAAACTGTTTCATCATAATAAACAAGGGAATCATAATAACAGAAAAAGGTATCATCAATGTACTTAAAATCCACACGAATATTGCATTTCTTCCTGGAAATCTAAGTCTTGCAAGTGCGTATCCCGACATTGCATGGAAAATTAACGCAACAACTGTAACAGTGGATGATATAAATAATGAATTAATAAAATACCTTCCAAAGTCTGCACTTAATGCGGTTTTATATCCATCTAGTGTAACTGAACTTGGTATTATTTTCATATCAAAAACATCCGTGTTAAGCTTTATAGAAGAAACAAGCATCATATAAAGCGGAAATATAAATACCATTGCTATCATGATTCCTAGAATGATTTTCAAATAGTAAAGTCTTAATCTTCTTGTTTTTTCAATCGTATTATTCATCTGCATTCCCCTTTGTTAATCTTAACTGTAATAAACTAAATACAAATATAATGAGAAATAGTACAAACGCTAAAGCGGAGGAATACCCTACCTTCATATAATCAAAGGCGTTCTGATAAATATAGTAGACAGATACAGTTGTCGCATCAGCTGGACCACCATTAGTTAATATTTTTATCTGGTCAAACACCTGAAATGATGCAATAGTTGTTACAATAAGAACAAAAGTGCTAACTTCTTTTATCATAGGAATTGTAATGCTCTTAAAGGCCTGAAAAGAAGTTGCTCCATCTAGAAAAGCAGCTTCATAATAGCTCACTGGTATATCTTTGATTGCTGCAAGAAAAATAATAGTATAATATCCTATAAGCATCCATGCTGAAATTACTGCAATACAGAGTAATGCTTGTTTCGTACTCCCAAGGAAGTCCTGCGGTGGTATTCCAAAGACTTTCAAAAAGTCATTAATAAAGCCTCTCTGAGGATCCATTAAAAATCTCCATATAATTGATGCAACAACAGTAGATACTGCATATGGAATAAAATAAATGGTCCTAAATAATTCTTGCATAAATCCAGGGATAGAATTTATAAACACGGCCAATAGTAATGAAATACCAAATACTAGTGGCACAAACATTAATGTATAGAGGATTGTAGTCCAAACTGAGTGCCACCATTGACTATCACTTAACATTGCTTTGTAGTTATCAAACCCACAAAACACCATTGGTTCTAGTGCGTTCCAGTTGTTGAAGCTTACATATAATGCTATGAGAATAGGTAGGAAAACAAAAACTGCTAAGCCTATAACATCTGGTGCAAGCATCAGATACGCAAAAGCATTTTCTTTTATTTTTCTACTACTGATCTTGCGTGGTAAAACTATAGTAGCATTTGGCTGATTTTTCATTGTAATCTCCTCTATATATCTCCAACTTCGCCCTGACTTAAGGTTATTAAATCAGGGCGAATATCGGAATTAGATTTTTTTACATATTGCCTTCATAGTTCTTTAAGAATTCACTAATCTTATCATTTGCCTTTTTAGCCTCATCCTTTGCATTTCCCTTACCAAACATTACGCTCTGAAGTGCATCACCAACAGCATTAACAATTTCAGCTTGATATCTTGGTTCACCAATTGCTGTACTGTAAATTTCATTTGTAAATACTTCTCTTAAGCCTTTGCTGTATATATCTTTACCAGCTTCAACTACAGATTTTCTTGGTGAATAAGCAAATTTAGTAGATGTGCACCATTCAAGAGGCAATTCAACGTCTTCTGCAAATGCCCACATTGCAAATTTTGCAGCTGCGTCAGTGTTTGCGCTCTTGGAATTAACCATCATCTTCCAGCCCCCTGCACATGTAGCTGCCTTTCCTCCCTCAGGAATTGGTAATGGAGCTAGACCTATATTAGTATCTTTGTATTCTTTTTCAAGAGATGCAATAGCCCATGTACCACAAATCTGCATTGCAGCCTTGCCAGAACCCAAAAGTGAAGTATCATTAGTTAATGCGATAGACAATTTTGATGGTGCTCCAGCATTTATAAGGTCACCCCAAAGTTGAAGTGCTTTTTCTACTCCATCACCTTCAAATGTAGCTGTTTTAGTAGAAGCATCTATTACGTTTGCACCTGTCTGCCAGAGGAAAGGATACCATGTAAAGTTCTGATAGTAGCCCTTTGTAGTTTCAATTACCAATGGTGCAACATCGTCCTTCTTAAGAGCCTTTGTTGCAGCAATCAATTCATCCCATGTCTTTGGTACTTCTAAGTTAGCTGCTTTAAGCATATCTTTGTTATAATATAAGCCAAGCAATTCAACTTCAAAAGGAATACCAACAATTTTATTATCTACAGTAACTGCTTCAATTGAACTTGGTAGGAAGTCATTTAAGATTTCATCATTATAGTACGAAGTCAAGTCCATTGCTACACCACTATTGGCATACTTTAGAAAATCTCCTGAACTCATGACAAAAACATCAGGACCAGCATTTGCAGCAAATGCTGTTGTAAGCTTTGTACCCATATAATCTGATTCAGGGAAGTTCTCATAAGTTACATTTACATTTGGATTAACTGCTTTGTACTTCTCAGGAATTGATTGCATAAATTCTCTTTCTGCATTGGTATGGAAAGTCCAAAACTTTAAATCCGCTTTTTCTGCAGATGTAGATTTCTCCGCAACTACGGATGGTGTAGCAGAACTGGAGTCAGTAGCTGTTTTTTCGCTTGATCCACATGCAGCTAAACTGATTAATATTCCAACTGATACAGCTAGACTTACTAATCTCATTTTCATGTTATTCTTCATTGATAATCCTCCTAAAAAATTTATTTGATTCTTCATGAGTAGATTATATTTTTAATTCCCGGAACTGGTAATGTAGCACTTCTTGGATTAAGTGAATTTTTTTTGGTACTAAATTGGGGCAGTAATATTACCTCTATTTAAAAATGCAAAAAAAGTACACAAAAACTAAGAATTGTTCCCTTGAATATTTAATTCTAAGAGTTTAATAAAAAGGATAATAAAAAAGTGGTATATAAGGTTACTTAGTACTCCTTACATACCACTTTTTAGTTATTCTAGGCTTAAAATATTCAGTTATTTAGCTTAATGTAATTGCTTATTTCCTCTTGAGCTGCTTTTGCAATCTCATTGATATCCTTTTCTGAATATACTGCATCCTGAAGTGCATTACTTATGCTATTTGAAATTTCAACAGGATACCTAGGCTCTGGGACAGCATTTAGCAGTATATCCCTCGTAAATAGAGAACTGGTACCATCATAGAATATATTTCTATTCTTTTCTATAACAGATTTTCTAGCAGGAACCTTTGTACTTGCCTCTGTGCACCATTCAAACGGCCTTGATGTATCTTCTCCCCACATCCACATTGTAAATTCGGCTGCTTCTTTTGCATATGTACTATTTGTATTTACAGCTTGATACCATCCGCCATATACACTTACATTACGTCCATCTTCTGGATATGGTACAGGAACAACTCCGTATTCTAGATCAGGATAATACTTTCTGAGCGAATTAACCGCCCAGAAACCACATATCTGCATAGCCGACTTGCCAGTTGCAAATGGATATATGTCTGAAGGCATCTCAACATTTGTTCCTTGAGTATAATTGTATTTTTTTAGACTTTTCCATAAACCTAGCGCTTTTGCCCCACTTGTCCCAAAGTCAGTTGCTAAATCGTCTGTACCGGCCTGCATCATAAATGTGTAAAATATAAAGTTCTGATAATCATTTACCTGGGTTGGGAGACAAATACCTGACATTTCATCTGATTGTGACATTTTTGCACAATTCTCAAGCTCTTCCCAAGTTGTAGGGGGTGTAAGCTGCAGCTTTTTAAACACCTCCTTATTATAAAACAGGGCAACAGGCTCATGTTCTATTGGAATCCCCAATATTTTATTATCATAAGTTGCTACGTCTAAGCTCTCCTGAGTTAAATCGTTTTTTAGATCACTACTAATATACTCATCCAAGGGAAGCATATACCCTGCTTTTGCATACTTTAGAAAGCTTCCTGCAGAAATCATATAAATATCGGGCGCACTATTTGTAGCAAATGCAGTTGGAAGTCTATTGGTTAGGTAATCGTTATAGGGAATCAGCTCGAAGTTTACCTGTAATTCAGGATTTTCTTCATTCCATTGTTTTACCCATCTATTTATTACATAATCTTCTTTATTCGATCGAAACTTCCACATTGTAATAGTCTTTACAGGTCCAGAATACTCTGTAGCTGACTGGTCAGTGCTTGTAAAACACCCTGTTAGCTCAGTCATAAGTACTATTGCTAATATTATTGTACAAAGCTTTTTTATATTAGTTTTAACCATGGTTTAGAATCCTTTCCCTGTACTCTGATGGAGTCATATCAGTGATTTTCCTAAAAACTTTGATAAAGTACCTTGAATCGTTGTATCCTACCATTTCAGCTATATCTTGTATCTTTAGATCAACCTGTGCCAATAATACCTTTGATTGATCAATCCTTACATTGCTTAGGTAACTGGAAAATGAGTATCCAGTTTCTTTTTTAAACAGATCACTTAAATACGACTCATTCATAAAAAAATCTTTAGAAATCTGTCTTAAAGAGATATCGTTAAAATAGTTAATACTAATATAACTTTTAATTTCATTAATAACCTTTCTGCATCCAGGTTTATTCTTTTCATTAAAATAATCTGCGATTGTCCCTGTATACGTAAAAAGCAATTCTTTTATATCATTTTTATTATCAAGCATATCAAGCTTACTAAATATCTCATTAGTAGAAGGCAATTTTATCTTGTCTATAATCCTATCATCAAATAGGTTCCTCATAACCATTATGATGAATTCCATAATATAGCTTTTATATATAGCTGCATTCATATTTGATATGAGCATAACCTTATCAATTAATTCAGTTAAGAATACAATAGCTTTTTCATAATCACCAAACCTCAAAGACTCAATGTACTTATGTTCTATATCAATAGGGTATTCCTCGGAGCAATTTTCTATATGCATTTCAGTAAAAAGCAATATACTATTTTTTTCATAAAAAACTCTATTTTTAAGAATATATAAGCACTCTTTAAAAGCAGTATTTATTTTATAGGGGTTATCGTAGCATTTGCTTAAACCTATGGTAAAGTCACTACCTTTAGGTACCGATATTTCCTTCTGTATCTCTCTTGCTAGTCCCTTAAGATATACTGCACTTGTATGGTTAATATTTACTAGGCAACAAAAGCTTCCGTCATATAAATCAACAATACAGCCTCCTCTATTATATATAACATTTTGAATTTCTCTTCTAAATTCAAATAAGATAGCGGTCTTATCTGTTGAATCATCAAAAACAGAAAATGATAAGTTATCAAGTTTGATAATAAACAACACAAATGGCTTACAAAAGCACTCATATTCCTTGTCATCACATTCTATTTTGTTTGAGGCAGAAGCATAAATCATTTCTGCAAAGTATTTATCTTTAAGTTGGATTAAAGAACCCTCTTTTAAGCTCTTTAATTCACTTTGTTCTTCTATTATTGTCTTTCTTTTTTCAAGCTGTTCCTCTGCCTTTTTAAGGCTCTTGATAATATCTTTATAATCTGGGGGCTTTAGTATATAATCTACTGTTTCAAGGCGTATTGCCTTCTGAGCATATGAGAAGTCCGGAAAGCCACTGAGAATTATGAATTTTAGATTGGGTGCTATATCTTTAGCACGTTCAAGCAACTCAAGCCCATCCATACAAGGCATTTTTATATCAGTGATAACAACATCAGGCTCTTCATTAATAATTGCGGCTAAAGCTTCTACTCCGTTTTTAAACTCTCCTGTAATATCCCATTCCTCACCAGAACGATCAATTATTGTTCTTAAGCCGCGTAATACTTTTGGTTCGTCGTCAACAATTATTATTTTTAGCATCTTAAATACCCCCACAGAAAATCAGTCGATCTTTTTCACTGGTATTTCCACTATTACTTTTGTTCCACCATTTACTACGCTTTCAATCTTAATTCCAAAGTAGTCACCGTAATAATTCTTTATTCTTTCGTGTACATTAAGAACGCCTATTCCTCCTTGACTTTCTCTATTCTCAGAACTCTTTATAAACAACTTGGTAACATTCTCACTGGTCATTCCCATACCATCATCTATAATCTCAAATATAAGATTTTCACCTCTCCGGAACCCGTTCAAAATCACCTTACCATGCCCTTTTTCCTCCATAATACCGTGATTTATTGCATTCTCAATAAATGGTTGAATAATAAAGCTCAACATCTCGCATTCCAAAATATCACTTTCAATATTTATCTCGTACTCTAAATTATCTTCAAACCTAGATTTCTGGAGATAAAGATAGTTCTTCATTTGATGTATTTCTTCTTTTACATGTACATTAGTACTGCCTTTTTTAATACTGTACCTTAAAATTTCTCCCAGCTTGGTTACCATTTCAGCAATATCATAGTCATTTCTATCTATTAGCATCCAATACACTGTATCAAGAGTATTATAAATAAAGTGTGGTTGTATTTGGGCCCTTAAAGCTCTCAGTTCAGCATCTTTTTCCTTTAATCCTTTATTATAGCAGTCATCAAGTAAAGTCTGAAGTTGAACTGTCATGTAGTTAAACACTTCACTCAATTCTCTCACTTCCTTAGTGGCACCCTTTATCAGAGTTAAATCACTTTTTACATTAAGATCCCCTTGAGAAACTCTTTTCATAGTTGATGTTAAATTTTTTATTGGACGAGATATATTACTTGATATAAGTACAGATATATATACAGCTATAATGATGGCAATAATTCCAATAACGAGAATTATCCTTTGAATGTAATAAAAATTAGAATTAGTTTCATCAATGTGAACTGAATTTACCAAACTCCACCCCGTGAGTTTGTTATACATACTATTAATAATGAGATCACCTGTTACGTAATATCCATTATCTTGTTTTAGCTCCTCTGCACTAAAATCTTTTTCAAGTAACGTTGATAAATTTGTCACTATTAAGTCCTTATTTTTACATGAAATAATCTTCCCAT
This sequence comes from Bacillota bacterium, assembly GCA_023433945.1. Taxonomy (GTDB): domain Bacteria; phylum Bacillota; class Clostridia; order Acetivibrionales; family DSM-1351; genus Ruminiclostridium. Next base: position 38,370 of record JAEYTP010000006.1, read on the forward strand.
TTATATTAGTTATGTAGAAGTTTCCTATTGCATCTTTCATATAAATATTTTTCCACATTACAGACTCTCTGACTGCAAAGAGCATAATCCCTATATCTTCAAAAGTATCAATACTGCGAATCTTTCTCGCTACAAAAAATATATTTTCACCACTATTGTCAGCATAATTAATAAATCTGCTGTCTAAAAATATCATTTCTCCATTACTATGATTAACCTCTGCTCTTAATTGTTGAATGTTGTTCTTAACATACTCCTTAAGCTCATTATCAGCCTCACTATAAATAAACCCTGCATTAGAGAATAAGAATACCGCATCAATATTAGATGGCAAAACATATTCCATATTGTGGGTTATGCCGTTGATGGTCACACCCGAATACCTATTTTTCATAAGCTGATTGAGTGTTTCCTTATCTGAAATTATTGTTTTTGAATATGTATCTAGTTCATTTACAAAATTATTAAGTTTCTCGTTTTTCTGGCGTAATTCAACAAGTGTAAAATTATTATTGATATTGCTTATGGTCTTTTGCATTATAAAATAAGTAGCAACCTCCATAAAGATTAATATCGCTAATATAAGCAACGAAAAATTAATAAAAATTCTCCCACTTAATTCTCTAACTTCAAGCTTAAATACTCTCATATTTTATATTCTTCCATTTTTTATGTAATATAATAACCTATTTTGTCAAATTATACTTACAATTATAGCATGTTTCACAAAAGATATGCATAAAACGAGAAGATTTTCCATTATTTTATACTTTTCTTTTCTTGGCTTTCCCGAAAATTTCATATATGCCCATTACAATCAAAAAGCCTCCAAATATTTTTCTGAGTAACTCTCCTTCCATCCTCAAAGCAAGCATAGACCCTATTGCTGCCCCAGCCAAACCAAACAGCATAATTGGCAATCCCACCCTGAAATTGACATGCTTATTCTTTATATGTATTATCAATGCTACTATTGCAGTTGGAATAAAATATAATAGGTTAACACTTTGTGCAATATGTTGCCCTGGGTTGATAAAAAGAACTAAAGCAGGTATTAGTATTGCTCCTCCTCCGATTCCCATTCCACTTACTATTCCCGATAAGAAACCAATCAATATAACAATCATATATAACTCCCAAATAAATAATAAATATTAATGTCAATTAAAATGCTATTCCCTTCAATGCCTAAGCAAGTTTTTACAGTCTTCTGATATAAGGGATTATCAGAAGACTAAGAGCGCTATATGTCAGAAATACCTAATTTCAAAAAATTCTATTATCAGAAAATCATCCTAAACGATGCTACTATCATTAGAACACCAAATATTATTCTGATAAATCGTACTGGACATTTATGCAGCAATAGTGCCCCTATAGCACCACCCACAACACCACCTAACATAGCCTTGAGGGTTATGCCCCAGTCTATAAAATTACTGTTTATATAAAAGCAAGCACTAACTATGGTCAATGGAAGTATTATAATGAGAGCTGTAGCATGAGCTGTTCTATCTTCCTCGTGCAGCATCAATACCATTGCTGGTACAGCTATAGTACCTCCACCTGATCCAAATAAGCCATTTGCAATGCCTGCTACAACCCCAATTCCACAGTATTTTATCCACTTACCAATATTATGCTGTTTTATCATCTAGGCTCCTGTTATATTAAAAATAAATAAACATATTAGAAATACTTATTATATGGTTTCAAGAAAATGCTTATGGTATACATAGAAGTGCTTATAATTTATTATCTTCAATTGTTATTTTATGGTAAATTTTTAAAGTATTTTAAAAAAATAGTTGCGTATGTATAAATTTGGTATATAATAATAGTGAGTACTCACTCATTTTATGCCTTTCATTTTGCGCTATAAATGAGTAGTTAATGAAAAGCAGAAAGGATTTTTATATGAATAACAAAGTTGACCTATCTATGCTGGAATTATCCGACAAAGAGAAGAGGATTTTAGAGGCCGCTATATCAATCTTTAATAAAAAAGGGTTCTCTGCAACAACAACAAATGAGATAGCCAAGCAGGCAGGTGTGGCAGAGGGAACTATTTTCAGGTATTTTAAAACCAAGAAGGATATATTGAGCTCATTAATAGTACATATGATTAATCTAATGAGTCACAAGGTAGTTCTAGCTTCAATAGAAAAAATACTTGCTAACAGCAGTAATATGACTATAGAGGATGTTCTGAGAAATGTTATTTCTGACAGATTGAGTTTAGTAACCAAGTTCTTCCCCTTGTTTAAAGTAGTTATGTCTGAAGCACTATTTCATGAGGATATAAGAGAAGCCTTGTATAATAATATCTTAGTTAAGGCTAACGAAATATTCAAGCCATTTTATGAACGCATGGTTGAAAGTGGTCAGATAAGAAATGACATAGACTATTCCATTATTGTAAGAAGTGTAATAGGTAACATAGTAATGTTTATTTTACCTAAAATACTATATCCCGATAAACTCAAGCCTCTTGAACAAGAAACAGAAGTAAATCAAATCATTAGTGTACTGATGTCAGGTGTAAGTTTGAAAGAATAGCCTCTAGTAGAATTTATACTTTTGTTTATATGGCTGAACTTATAATACATGGAGGGTTAACATGGAAAACGCAATTATTGTTGAAAATCTAACCAAAAAGTTTGGGGAATTTACTGCGGTTGATAATATAAGCTTTAATATACCAAAGGGCAGCATTTTTGGATTTCTCGGGCCAAACGGCTCAGGTAAATCCACAACAATAAGAATGCTTTGTGGAGTACTTCACCCCACTAGCGGGAGAGCACTTGTTATGGGCAATGATGTTGTCAAGGAAACAGAGTTAGTGAGGCAAAGCATAGGTTATATGAGCCAAAAATTCAGTCTATATGAGGACCTGACCGTTGCTGAAAACCTAGCGTTCTTTGCAGGCGTATATAGATTGCCAAAAGACGTATTTCTAGAAAGAAAAAGTGAGCTTATAAATATGGCTAACCTTACGGGTAAAGAAAAGAGCCTTGCCGGTACTCTCTCTGGTGGGTGGAAGCAGCGGTTAGCACTGGGCTGCGCTCTAATTCACAAGCCCAAGCTGCTAATACTAGATGAGCCGACAGCAGGTGTAGACCCTGTATCCAGAAGGATTTTTTGGGAGATAATTCATTCCCTTTCAAGGCAGGGCATTACCATTTTGGTAACTACTCACTACATGGACGAAGCTCAAAGTTGTGATACTGTAGGCTTCATAATGAACGGAAAGCTAATGAACATTGCAGCTCCACAAGAATTAATTGAGAAAGAACATGCGAAGAATTTGGAAGAGATCTTTATTGCTTATGTAGAAAAGGCTACAAATAAAAAAGTAGGCAGCAGTTTTGAGGATATGAAATTTCTCCGAGAAGATTAGTAAGGGGGGAGATAGTGTAATGCGCAAAAAAAGTAAATTCAGTTTTAAGAGATTTAAGTCCATTATGATAAAAGAATTTATTCAGGTAAAAAGAGACCCCATAAGTATGAGAATCCCAATAATTATGCCCATTGTTATGATGCTGCTTTTCGGCTATGCAGTAAATACTGAGGTTGATAAAATACCCACTGCTGTGTTCGACCAGTGCAAAACTCAGGAAAGCAGAGAATATCTTGATAAATTTACAGCCTCTAATTACTTTGACATAGTAAGTGATGTTACCAGCGAAGATGAGCTTTCTGAACTCATTGACAGTGGAAAAGTAAAGGCCGGTATTATCATCCCTGCTGACTATTCGGATACAATCAAAAAAGGTAAGGCTTCACAAGCCCAACTTATTATTGATGGCAGTGACCCTACCACCGCCCGTACTGCACTAAATAGCGGTATTTTGATATCAAACAACTATTCATTGGGGTTTATGGAACATAAATTACAGAGTTACGGCATCTCAATGAAAGATATGACCGGAGTTAACCTTAATACCAAAGTGCAGTATAATCCCGACTTGGAAAACACAAAGTTTACTATACCCGGATTAGTGGGCCTTATACTTCAAAATATCACCATTATGTTAACAGCTTTTGCGCTGGTGCGAGAAAAAGAACGTTCTACCATTGAGCAGCTTATAGTAACACCCATTCGGCCCTCAGAACTGATACTAGGAAAACTCGTTCCATATATATTAATTGGTTATGTTGGCTTTCTTTTTACGCTGGGCATGTGTATATTCTGGTTCAAGGTAGATGTTGCAGGTTCCATCGGACTTTTACTGCTCTTGGGTTTCCTGTTTGTTTACTGTTCATTGGCCATGGGAATGCTAATCTCAACCTTTGCGAAGAATCAATCTCAAGCAATGATGGCAATGGTACTGGTAATACTTCCAAGCATACTTCTTTCAGGCTTTATATTCCCAAGAGAGGCAATGCCACTTGCTATAAATTTGCTTGGCTTCGCAATACCCCTGACATATTTCTTAGATATTGTAAGGGGTATAATGTTAAAAGGAATTGGGCTAAACTATTTGTGGCAGGATACTCTAGCACTTCTAGTGTTTACTGCCGTGATACTATATATTGCTACCAAGAGATTTAGAAAGAGTCTTGACTAAAGGATTCCAACTTTATTTTAGATAAATGTAGTTATACAAAAAACTTTGGTTATCATTAGCTTTTTGAAAAACCTCGCTTATATATTAAGTTGTTGAGAAAATTAGGACAATGCCATATAATTGTTATATGGCTATTTTTGTAATTACAATCATGAAAGGATTATATAAATGGAAAAAGGCTTATTTTACAAGAGCAAGTTTTTTAAATATGGAAGTTACCTGCTGTTGGCTCTATTAATAATATTTATGCTAGGCAAGATTGATTACTTTTTCTCACCCTTTGTAAGCTTTGCATATTCTATTATTTTTCCGCTTCTTTTTGGAGGCATTTTATATTATGTACTTCGTCCTTTGGTTAATATTATTCAAAAGGCCAGAGTACCGAGAGTGCTTGCCATAGTACTGGCATTTGTCCTAGTTTTAATTGTTCTGGTACTTTTGAGCTCTTATACTGGTGTAATTGTTAAGGAACAGGCAACAGAATTCATAAATAGTATTCCGAATCTTTTACAAAAGGCTCAGGACACACTGGACAATCTATTGAGCAGCAATTTGTTATCGTATTTTAATACCTCAGGCTTCGAAGAAAAGATTAGTTCATTTGTTCAAAGTATATCAAGAGGCGTTGGGACACTCACGTTGAACTTCATAGGAGCAATTACTAATATTGGTTCAATTATTATTATAATTCCTGTAGTGCTCTTCTATTTCCTCAAGGATGATGGCAAGCTTGCACCTAGCCTACTAAGATTTGTACCCAAAAGCCATAAATCAAACTTCAGCCATATACTAAAGGATATAGATAACGTACTTTCTAATTATATCGCAGGGCAATTGTTAGTCGCCTTTGTGATAGGTATATTGATGTATATAGGTTATCTAATAATTGGACTAGAGTATTCTCTTATACTTGCCATATTTGCCATGATTTGCTGCATAATTCCCTTTTTTGGTCCTTGGATAGGTATAGTGCCGGCAGTACTATTATCTCTTGCCAATAATCCGTTCATGGCGGTGAAGGTATTTATTGTAATGGTGATAGTTCAGCAAATCGATAACAACTTTATCTCACCACAGGTAATGAAAAAGAGTATGGATATTCACCCTTTGACAGTAATTCTTCTTTTGATGGGGATACTGCCTATTATGGGATTTATAGGCTTGATAATAGTAATTCCTCTTTACTCTGCCATTAAGATTACCATTAAGAACATATTGTTATTTTATTATCCAAAGTATGCCGATATGTTTGAAGTTGACGGGCACGAAGAACATGCTCCTTCATCTGATAGCGAAAAAAAGGAAAAGTAGGCTATGCTTTTACCCCACAATAAGAATTTGTCAAATAAGTAAAATCAGAATAATCACCTAATCATTAAAATAGTCTGCTCGTGGTTCAATGACTGACCCAAGCAAACTATTTTTTGTTTGGTGAGCCTTCTTGTCACTTCTCAGCTTTAAAATTAATAGTGATGTCAAGTATCTCTGATTGACTACCTATTCTCACAAACGGTCCCCAAGTGCCATACCCCGAGGATACAATAAGGTTGAAATCATCGTCCTTAAGGTGACCCCAATGTTTTTCAAACATCGCATTAGTTATAAGGCTGATGGGGAAAAACTGACCTGCATGGGTATGACCAGAAAGCTGTAAATCAATCTTGTCTTTGCGTGCATCGTCTAAGCTGTTTGGCTGATGATCTATCAATATCACCGGCAGTGACTTATCTATATCTGCAGTCAATTGCTGTAACGGTTTACGCTGCCCTCCAAAAGTAGTAACTACCTTGTCTTCCCTACCAACTACATAAAAGCTATCTGCTACAAGCACCTCTTTGTCACGTAATACCGTTATATTATAGTCACTTAGCATTTTTTCAATCTCATCACTGGTACTACCGTAGTACTCATGGTTGCCTAGAACAGCAAAGGTTCCGTATTTGGACCTTATATCCTTCAATGGCTCAAGGGAGTTTTCCTTTTTGATGGGCTCGATATTATTGTCAATTAGGTCTCCAGCTATAACTACAATATCGGGCTGCATTTCATTTATTATTTTTACAGCCTTAACTAGTCTATCCTTCCTAATCAATTCTCCCATGTGTACATCTGAAATCATTGCACATTTTATGTTTTGCAATCCATTAGCCTGTTTATTTATTTCAATTGTATAATTTCTAATAGTAGGTACAAATGCATTATACGTTCCAATCACCAGCACAAAGCATACTAATATAATGCTCGCAAAGGTGATATATATAGAGCTGCTCTTAAAAAAATCAGATACTGGCCCAATCCTTCTTGTTGCCAGCTTAATAATATCAACTAATACTGTTATAGCCAGAAGATACACAAATGCAGGAATCCAATACCCCCCAATTATCTGAAAGGCCTTTGTAACCCCTCCAGGTAGCAAATCTTTACCAAAGAAGCTTATAAAGTATAGAGATGATAAAATTATAAGTACACTCCAATAAATCACTCTACTAATATTTACTTTTGATGTAATACTCTGATATCCGTTTCTACCTATATAAAATATCAAACCTCCGTAAATTAATATAAATAATACACCTATTATACCTCTCATCTTTGCCTCCTTTTTTCTGGCATTAACAACTCAAAATAGAAGCTTTATGCTAATTATTTAAAAATTTTACAAAGCTATATTATTTATTGGCCAACCTTGGAATATATTATACTATAAATTCTTTAGAAAAAGCATAATGTGTAAGAAATGAGATGAAAAAATGAAATGGATAAACCAAAAAACAATTATTCTTGTCGTTGGGATTATTGCAGTAGTATTTTGTATTTATGCTATATGCACCAGATTTGAAACAGGAGAATCAGATAAAAAGCCACAAATAACCCGTGCAGGAGCATACCAAGGTAGCAATTTCTCAGCGATATATAATAAGATTATTAACGATGATTACTCAAAGGATGCTATTACTTCAAATAAATATAGAGTTACAAATATAAACGAGATATACTTCCGGCCCTCTCATCTAAAGGTGCTAAATAATGATTTTCTATCACTAGATAGTTTTGAAGATGCTTTCAAGGGTGGAAGCATTCCAAGGAAGCATACCAACACCCCTGAAGACACTATCATAAGCTATTTCAGTGTGTTGCAGCAAGCTTCTAATCTAACAGAAGCAAAGTCGGGCGGATGCGGTACAGTTGGATATGCCCTTTTGCCCTACCCTATTGCTTATAATTTTTTATCACCAGTATATAAGAAGGATTATGACTATGATACATATTTAAAATCGTTTGAAGGGATTGGTCACATAAATGTAGTAAATCTCTTACCTGTTTATACTGATAATAACACCGCCGTATATTATCTGGAGCTTGAGTTGCTTGAAGGTTCACCTGATAATTCAACAGCTTTTTATTACTACTTTGGAAGTATAAAGCTTTCAAACAACAACGGAATTTGGCAAATTGACTCGCTAGAAATCGCACCAGAGGATTTCTTCTGTGCTCCGTACCATGGCTGGGCACATGTAGCAGAAACTTTTGTGGACACCGTATTTGGTAAATGGTGCAATATGATAAAGAAACAGTATTCCCCCAAAATGGATGATTATAAAAAGACAATCGCCATTGATGGTAATGACGGAAAAAAATACATGTTTGAATTTGCAAGGCTAACCAACGGCACTGATCTACTAATAAATACTTATGTTAAGAATGGTCAGAATTGGGTTCCAGTTTATATTGATATAGAAAAATGCTTAAAGAAGCAAAAGTAAATCCCCTATAAGATATGTACAACAAATGCCCTGCAAATTGCATTCACACTAGAATGTGTTCATGTAATTGCAGGGCATTTATATTATGAATAATTAACTTTTATGGTAATTAAGCATTCAATCTAGCTTCGAGGGCTTCAAGCTGCTTAGCAAGCTCAGCAGGTAACTTAGCACCAAACTTAGCATAGTGTTCTTTGATTGAAGCAACTTCCTTCATCCAATCTTCCTTGTTTATAGCAAGGAGTTCCTTCATATCATCTGCTGATACGTCAAGACCTGCTACATCAATAGCGTCTTCAGTAGGCATGTAACCGATAGCAGTCTTAACTGACTTACCTTCGCCTGATACCTGCTCGCAGATCCACTTAAGAACACGGCTGTTTTCACCGTAACCTGGCCATAACCACTTGCCATCCTTGTCCTTACGGAACCAGTTAACATAGAATATCTTTGGAAGCTTATCAGCGTCAGTCTTAGTTCCAATATCCAACCAGTGCTGTAAATAGTCACATACATTGTAACCAATGAATGGAAGCATTGCAAATGGATCACGACGAACTTGACCAATCTTGTCTGAAATAGCAGCAGCAGTGATTTCTGAACCCATGATTGAGCCCAAGAATACACCGTGGTTCCAGTCAAAGCTCTGGTGTACCAAAGGAATAGTGCTTGGACGACGTCCACCGATGAGGATTGCTGAAATCGGTACTCCAGCAGGATCCTGCCATTCGTCAGCTATAACTGGGCACTGTTCAGCAGGAGCAGTGAAACGAGCATTTGGATGAGCAGCAGCTACTCCTGATGCAGGAGTCCAGTCGTTGTTCTTCCAGTCAATGAGATGAGCTGGAGCGTCAACGCCCATGCCTTCCCACCATACATCGCCATCGTCAGTTATACCAACGTTTGTAAATATTGTATTCTTAGTAATTGAAAGCATAGCATTTGGGTTTGAATCCATTGAAGTTCCTGGAGCAACGCCAAAGAAACCTGCTTCTGGGTTGATAGCATACAATCTGCCATCCGCACCAAACTTCATCCATGCTATATCATCACCAATAGTTTCAACCTTCCAACCTGGAACTGTTGGAACAAGCATAGCGAGATTTGTCTTACCACAAGCACTTGGGAAAGCACCGCAGATGTACTTAACATTACCCTTAGGATCTGTAAGCTTCAAGATAAGCATATGTTCAGCCAACCAGCCCTCTTCACGAGCTATAGATGAAGCTATACGAAGAGCAAAACACTTCTTCCCGAGAAGTGCGTTTCCGCCGTAACCTGAACCGTATGACCAGATTGTTCTTTCTTCTGGGAAGTGGCTGATGTACTTCTTTTCAATTGGAGCACATGGCCATTTTGTATCCTTTTCACCTTCAGCAAGTGGAGCGCCTACTGAGTGTAAGCATGGTACGAACTCTCCGTCACCTAATGATTCAAGAACAGCTGAGCCTATACGAGTCATAATTCTCATGTTTATAACAACGTAAGCACTGTCAGTAACTTCAACACCTATCTTTGATATAGGTGAGCCTATTGGTCCCATTGAGAAAGGAATAACGTACATTGTTCTTCCCTTCATACAGCCCTTGTAAAGCTCCTTCATAGTAGCCTTTAGTTCATCTGGGTTAACCCAGTTGTTTGTTGGACCAGCATCTTCCTGATTCTTTGATGCGATATAAGTTCTGTCCTCAACACGTGCAACGTCTGATGGATCACTA
>JAEYTP010000152.1 GCA_023433945.1 Bacillota bacterium
AGGATGCAGATAAAATAATAGTACTCGATGACGGTAAAATAGCTGGACAAGGCACACATGAGGAACTCCTAGAAAGCTGTGAGGTTTACCAGGAAATTTACTACTCACAGTATAGAAAGGGGGAAAACGCAAATTGAGTACTCAATCCAAAACTACTGATAATAAAGAATCCAAGAAAGAGTCTAAACTTGGGAAGAAAGCGCCCAAATTTACAAGTCAGAAGGATACGTTGATAAAGGTGCTCAAATATATGAAACGCTATTCCTGGCTCATGGTAATAACAATATTACTTGCGGCTGTAGTAGTGGCATTGACCCTTTATGTTCCTATTTTAATAGGCCGCGCAATAGATTATATAGTTTATAGAAATGTTAATTTTGAAGCTATTTTCGAGATTTTGGTGAAGTGTGCAAAAATTATAGGTGCAACAGCTCTTGCCCAATGGGTTATGAATGTTATAAATAATAAAATCACCTATCACATCGTGCGGGATATAAGGCAGGATGCATTTGAAAAGATAGAAAAACTGCCTTTGAATTATCTGGATAGTAAATCTTACGGTGAAACAGTGAGTAAGGTAATTTCTGATGTTGAACAATTTGCAGATGGACTGCTGTTGGGCTTCACACAGCTATTCACTGGGATTGCAACTATTGTAGGTACCCTATTATTTATGCTTTCTATAGACAAGGGTATTACGTTGCTGGTGGTATTGGTGACACCGCTATCGTTATTTGTAGCAAGCTTTATTGCAAAGCGCACCTATTCCATGTTCAAGCTTCAATCAGAGGCAAGAGGACAGCAAACTGCCATTATAGAAGAGATGATTGGAAATGCAAAGGTAGTGAAAGCTTACGGGCATGAACAAGAAGCTCTAGAAGAATTTGATGAGGTGAACGAGAAATTAGGCAAGTATGCACTGAGGGCAACATTTTTCTCATCAATAACCAATCCTTCTACCCGTTTTGTAAACGGAGTTGTATATGCCCTTGTAGGACTGGGGGGAGCACTTAGTGTAATTTCCGGCGGAATGACCGTGGGTTTACTGTCTAGCTTCTTGAGCTATGCAAATCAATATACCAAACCTTTTAATGAGATATCAGGGGTAGTTACAGAGTTTCAGAATGCTATTGCGTGTGCGGCCAGAATATTTGAGTTGATAGAGGAAGAACCTCAGGTAGCAGAACCCAAGGATGCAGAGGATTTACAGAATGTGTCGGGTCATGTAGAGTGTGATAACGTGGAGTTCTCCTATTCACCCGATAAAAAGCTGATAGAAAATTTCAATTTGAAGGTTAATCCCGGACAAAATATAGCTATCGTAGGGCCAACAGGATGTGGGAAAACCACTGTTATAAACCTTCTCATGCGCTTTTATGATGTGGATAGCGGAAGCATAAGCGTTGAAGGTAAAGATATCAGAAAATTAAAGAGAAAAAGTCTCAGGAAGAGTTATGGTATGGTGCTGCAAGACACATGGCTTAAGCAAGGCACTATTCGTGACAATATAGTAATGGGTAAACCAGATGCAACTGATGAGGAAGTGATTGCCGCAGCAAAGGCTGCTCATGCTCATTCCTTCATAAAAAGGCTGCCCGATGGCTACAATACACAAATAGGAGAAGATGGAGGTATTCTTTCACAGGGGCAGAAACAGCTTTTATGCATTACTCGTGTTATGCTCTGCCTTCCGCCCATGCTGATTTTGGATGAAGCAACATCATCTATTGATACTAGAACAGAAATGAAAATACAGAGTGCGTTTACAAAGCTAATGAAAGGCAGAACAAGCTTTATTGTGGCGCACCGCCTTTCCACCATTCAGAATGCAGATATCATTTTGGTTATGAAGGACGGCAATATAATTGAGCAGGGCAGTCATGAGGAATTGCTTGCCAATAACGGATTCTATAGCGAGCTATATAATAGCTAGTAGGGCATAGCAATAGCATCAGGGTATAACAATAGCAAGTAGGAACATAAAAATGACTGCTAAGAACATAATAAAACCCAAGAGGTAATATATATTGTAACTCTTGGGTTTTTGTTTATAATCTAAGGCATTTATAATATCCCAAACCTCTAAATATCACTGCGAAGTATAAACTTTATTGCATCTCAACCTTCCTATAATGTAGCGTTTCTTCCATAATATAAGTCAGTAAGGCTTCACACCCTTTGTAGACATCCTCATAGGTTTTGTCAAAATCCCCTGTATACCAAGGGTCGGCAATGTCTTGGGATTTTCCTGCAAAATCAAGCAATTTGCTAACCTTCTTGTCCTTATCCTGACCTACTATTCTCAAAATATTAGTAATATTTCTACTATCCATGCCAATAAGGAAATCATAATTGGCATAATCTGATTTTCTCAGTTGTACTGCACATTTTCCATCGGTAGAAATTCCGAACTCACTTAGCTTTCTTCTGGTGCCATAATGAACACCGTTTCCAATTTCCTCAGTACTTGTTGCCGCTGAATTGATAATAAATAAGTCTGAGAGCCCTCTTTTTTTGACCATATCCTTGAACACAAATTCTGCCATAGGAGAACGGCAAATGTTTCCGTGGCAAACAAAAAGTATCTTAATCATAAATTTCTCCTATCCCAAAATGCCAAGATATGCCCAGTTTTGCAAGGTTTTATCGGGGTTTCCGGCACTTGTGTCTTTTTCTTATCCTTGTTCATTTTGTCACCTCGTCTTACAATAATCTGATACGGAGATTCTATTAGAAAAGCCTCTATATCATCCAAATCGGTACAATATAATTATCCCTGTCAATTGCACCAAGTGCAGGCTTCATGCAAACAACCGCGCCCTTAGAGCGTGGTGTTGATGACTTATCAAGCAATCCAAACACCTTTATCAACTCGGTTCCCGGGTTGGATGTCTTCTTGATTTCTACCGGATTCAGCACTCCGTCATGCTCCAACACAATATCAATCTCCTTGGCATCCTTGTCACGGTAATAGTACATATATGGCTCTTTACCACAATTCAAATAAGTCTTCCTGATTTCCGCAACCACATAATTCTCCAAGATTGCACCATTCATAGCACCGCTTTCTAAAGTTTCTGCACTACTCCATTTCGTCAGATAACATACCAAACCTGTATCATAAAAATACAACTTAGGAGTTTTTACAAGACGCTTCAACAAATTGTTGGAATACGGATGAAGGTAAAAAATAATTCCCAACATTTCTAAAATTCCCAACCAGTCCTTTGTCTGTGTCTGATTGATATCCGCATCTCTTGCGATTTCTGCCACATTCACCATTTGACCGCATCTTGCAGCCACTGCCGTGATAAAACGAAGAAATTTAAGGGAATCGATGGCATCCGATAATTCTTTCACATCACGCTCGATATAAGTAGATAAATAACTGCTATAAAAAATCTGGCTATTACTATTCACACCGCTTACTATTGCAGGCATGGAACCTTTATAAATCCGCTCAAAAATCCCTCTGGTATCAATTTCTGTCCTTCCTTCCTTTCTTGCAGCCAAAGGCTCCATCTCCACTACAAAAGGCTCCATCTCTCCACCGGATATTTCTGCCTGTGATAAAGATGCAAGGGACAGCACTGCTACTCTGCCTGCCAAAGACTCTTGCACTCCGCGCATCAGTTTAAACACTTGAGAACCTGTCAACCAAAATGCTCCCGGCTCATGGTTCTTATCCACATTCATCTTAATATAGGCAAATAGCTCCGGCGCATACTGAACTTCATCAATCAATACAGGCGGCTTGTGCAATTGCAAAAATAATTCCGGGTCAGACTTCGCTAGGGCTCTTTCATTCAAATCATCTAACGTAACATATCCTCTGTTCGTCCCTTCCATCAGTTTCTGAAGCATTGTGGTCTTACCCACCTGTCTTGGACCCGTAACCAAAACTACCGGATATTCCTTTGTTACCTCACTTACCACATTCTCCAAATTTCTCTTAATATAGTTCATATGCCCAACTCCTTTCGGCTGATATCTAATCTAATTATATTTTAGCCGAACTTATAATAAAAATCAAGTGCATTTCGGCTAATTTCTAATCTGATTATATTTTAGCCGGAATACACTCACTTTATTACTCTATTAACGATTACCCACTTTTTAACGTTTATCCTACACAATTTAACGAATATCCCCAAATCGTAGTTTTTCCGTTCCTCATTCGTAGTCTTATCGTAGTCCTATATTCTGCCCTTGGAAAACTATGCCCCAACGTGTCGGCACTGTGCCAACTTATGCCTTACACACCACACTCCTGCCGTGGCAGATAAATAGTACTTTTATCATTTGTTTTTCTCCTTAATTGCTTTTAATAAAATCTCCTTTATGTTGTATAAATAAAAGGAGCTCTGGTGCGATAATTAAAATATATCATACCAGAGCCCAATTTTCTATTCTAGCGCTAGACTTTTAAGATATTTTTTCAAGTGGAAGCCATATTTCACAATAACTTTCTTGTGGGTTTTTCTCATCAAGGGGTGTGTACATCTCAACATTATAGTTTCCGCCTAACTTGTATTCCTTACAATTAGGCAACCACTCCTTCCACATCTTGGTATTTATATCCTTCAGATTGCCCAAGGTGCATGGGAATACAGCCCAAAGTCCTGCAGGGAGTGTTCTTGTCTCATATCCTTCCTGTACTTCATTCCACGGCAAATAATTGTCAGCTATCAGATAGTCAAAGTTCTTTCCATCTGAATCAATACACACACCGTACATGCCACAAACTACCTTGTTTCCACCATCCTTCATGTGTTCCTGCCAAAACGTAGGGATTTCCTGATAAGAAGTCTCGCTATTAAAGCTTCTCTTTCTTCCCATTACTGTAAACGCTGCCTTTTCTACTATCTTATAATCCATCATAGTCCCACCCTCCAGTGATAATTTTATTCTGAGTGGTGCAAAGTCTCGAAGTTTTGCACCCTGTTCTTTTGCAGCAGAAGGTGTAATTCCATGAAACTTGGTAAAAGCTCTAGCAAAGCTATCAGGAGAATCATAGCCATATTTCATGGCAATATCAATCACCTTTGCATCACTGCCCGATAACTCCATTGCAGCTAGTGCCATTCGCCTGTTACGGATATACTCACTCGGACTGAAACCACATAACACAGTGAAAATGCGCTGAAAATGGAATTCCGATACATATGCTTTTTCAGCTACATCCCTTATTTCGATTTCGTCCGTAAGATTTATCTCCATATACTCTATGGCATTCTGCAGACCTTCTACCCAAGTACTCATACTCAATACTCCTTTGCTGACTGTGATTACATTATATTACCAATTCTAATCACAATCCCTACTTTTCTTGCTATCATTTGAGGGTTCCGTTTAAAATACATATTTGGGGCTATATACTGATAAGCTCAGACTTGTACTTTTAATGTGGCTCAATACCGAATATCTACTCCCACTTAAAGAACTTAATCCCTATAAATGTACATACTAAAGCAACAGCAGACATTATCAAAATATAAATTCCTATGTTCTCCACAGGCAACCCAAGAGTAGTATTCTTCAAAATTTTAATTCCTTGGGTCAATGGCAGAACATTTACTACATTTTGCATTGCTTTTGGCATAACCTCGTATGGTAGGGTTGCACCAGAAAATATAAGCATTGGAAAATATAATGCACTGGCAATTATTCCTGCGCTTTTTGAATTCTTTGCAATGCCGCCCACCATCAAACCGATACTAAATATGCATATCATTACAAATACCCATCCCAATAAGAATAGGGCAAAGCTTCCTCTCATTCTGAAGCCAAAGAACAGTGCTGCAATACCATATAAACTGATTAATGAGACTAAAGAATATATTATATATATTACTACTTCCACAAATAAAATCATACTAGGCTTTATGGGTGTAACTTGATATCTTTTTAAGATATGCCTGGAACGGTACTCAGAAATCACGAGAGGAAGGCCCATAACTCCTCCTGCACAGATTGCAATACTTGCAAGTGCGCCAAAAGATTGCTCCAGAAATGTGTAAGCTGCACCCTCATATGCAGGCTTCTGACCAAATATAATACCTAGGATTACTAGCACAATTATGGGCATTACAACCGCAAAAATAATCATGTCCAATCCACGTAACGACATTTTTAATTCATTTTTTAGCATTACTCTAAATGTATTCATTTTGAACCTCCTCATCAGTGAACCATAAATAGGCATCCTCAAAATTATTTTGCCCGCTCTGCTCCATTGCTTCATTAACTGTTCCATGGAATACTGTACGACCCTTTTTCAATACCAGTATCTGATCACACAATGTTTCGACCTCGTCCATAAAGTGTGATGTCAGAAGGATTGTTAAACCTTGCTTCTTTAAAGTAGATAGTACATTCCACACATCTCTTCGGGCTCTTGCATCTAAGCCTGTTGTTAATTCATCGAGAAAAACCAACTTTGGATTAGGTATCAGAGCTAGCACAATAAACAGTCGCTGTCTTTCACCTCCAGATAGATCCTTTACAAAGGCATTCATCTTGTCACTAATTCCGAATATTTTTAGCAATTCCTTATAATCCTTTGGTTGTTTATAAAGAGAAGCCGTAATCTCACATAGCTCTGAGACTTTAATCAGCTCTTGGTATTTAGATTCTTGGAACTGAACACCCACCTGCTCAAATAATGTCTTCCTATCTTTGCACGGATTCATCCCTAGAATTGTTACCTCTCCTTTATCATGCTTTTTTGTACCTAATATGCATTCTATGGCACTGCTTTTACCTGCACCGTTTGCACCCAAGAGACCAAATACACTGCCTTGCTTCACCTGAAAACTCAGGTCATCAACGGCAACATTACTTCCATACTTCTTTGTAAGATTTTTTACCACAATTATTTCATTCATATTTTTACCTCCTTACTTGTTACTATAAAAATAACACCAAACAAAAGTCTGGTGTTATAGTGGAGGGTTTGAATATTTGGATTTCATATTTATTAGCAATTGCAACACCTGTTGAGCGTTTTGTCGTGCTGCATTCAAAGAGTCTATCAACCTGTCGCAAGCGGTAACAATGTCTTCATTATCTTGTGGGGTATTTAATACTTCTAACACATCGAAGTCATTTCTCTTGTCTATTGTGTTTAGCATTCTAAGAATTGCTGATAAAGAATAATTTGCACACCTAAGAGAACGAATAATCTTTAGCCTCTTTATATCCATAGAGTGATAAACTCGATAACCGTTATCTTTTCTCTTTATTTTAAGTAATCCATTCATTTCCCAGTTGCGGATGGTATCTATAGTTAAGCCAAGCTCATTCGCTGCTTCTGCACGTTTGAGATGCACAGAACCCTCATCAGGCTTATTTAGTAATAACTCATTTACAAGAGCGCCCGCTTCTATTGCGTTATTTATTTCTTTCTCGGTGATTTCAAGATAACTTTTTACACTTGATATTGCATCTTCAAATCTGTATTGAGCAGAATACTTTATAGCTTCAATAATCTTTTTCCTTAGACCAGCTTGTAGTACCTCAATCAAAAATGCCTTTCTTACTAATAAGAATTGGTCTATATGAATGTCTGTAAAAACTCGATAGCCATTGGGCTTTCTGTCGGGGACTTGTATTAATCCCCATTCCTCATACCTACGCACCGTATTAGGGTGAACTCCCACTATTTTTGCAATCTGGCTGGTTGAATATGTTTTGATGCCCTTTCACCCCTTATCATCACTATTACTTGTGCCCTTTATCGTTTGTCAAATCGCCATTACCACTGACAGGGATTGCCTCTCCTAGAAATGTGGGCTTGGGCTTTATTAAGCAATATGTGAAATCCTTAGCTCTAGCTAATACCTCACGTAAGTCTCTACTTCTTTGTCCGCCATACGTTCCAAGGTTTGCAGCTACTCCATAGGCATCCAGTCCAAGCTCTTTGGATATGTATAGAGCTCTGTAAAGATGATAATCCTGTGTGATAATTATTATTTTCTTTGCCTGAAAAATATCTCTTGCCCTATATATACTTTCATATGTAGAAAAGCCTGCATGGTCCATAAATACATC
>JAEYTP010000010.1 GCA_023433945.1 Bacillota bacterium
ATGTAGATATCTAGCAAAGAACGACCAACATTATACTTTTCCATTGCCTCATTGCGGGTGAGTTCCTTTGTATATACCCGTCGGCCAATGTCTATTCTTTCTTCCGTTGTGAATCTCATTTGACACCTCCTGAATTACATTTTCATAGCTAAGATTACTTCTTTCCTAAATCGTACTCCTATCAGAGAAGCTTGTCTACAAAAATTAGGTTAGTGTCTACTTTTAGCTTACCACTTCACAACATCATCATTTTGGGACCTAAATGACACTTTTTTAGCTTTTTAGGTCCCAAATTCACTATATGGACTGCTGATTCCATGGCCAACATCATCATTTTGGGACCTAAATGCCCTGTTTTTAGCATTTTAGGTCCCAATTTCACTGTACAAACTGCTAATTCCATGGAGGCAATACCACTTTTGGGACCTAAATGACACTTTTTTGGCTTTTTAGGTCCCAAACTCACTATATGAACTGCTGATTTCATGGTAACATCATCATTTTGGGACCTAAATGACACTT
This sequence comes from Bacillota bacterium, assembly GCA_023433945.1. Lineage (GTDB taxonomy): Bacteria > Bacillota > Clostridia > Acetivibrionales > DSM-1351 > Ruminiclostridium. The sequence goes on from JAEYTP010000010.1 coordinate 523, forward strand.
TTTTGGCTTTTTAGGTCCCAAATTCACTGTACAAACTGCTATTTCCATGGCGCCACTTCCACTTTTGGGACCTAAATGCCTCTTTTTTGGCTCTTTAGGTCCCAATTTCACTGTACCAACTGCTAATTCCATGGCCAACATCATCATTTTGGGACCTAAATGACACTTTTTTGGCTTTTTAGGTCCCAATTTCACTATATGAACTGCTGATTCCATGGCCACCATCATCATTTTGGGACCTAAATGACACTTTTTTTGCTTTTTAGGTCCCAAATTCAAGCATGAGAGCCTCACTAAGCTTTTTACATAGCTTTTCGATACAAATTACACAGAATTTAATAAGCTTTCGAACAGAAGTACACAGAATTTAGTCAGCTTTGGGACAGATACACACAGATTTTAATTCGCTTGCGGCAAAGCACTCACCTCATACACATTAGGCTTACTTAATTGCTTCTTAAATGAAACTCCAAATATAAACCTTTCAATAGGTTGTATAAAAAATAGTTGGCTGAAAAATGCAAATGGAAAATTGAACACTATCTTATGCATCCAATTAGCAAAAAACTCTGCATTAATACCGTTATATAGAATAGTTGCTATGCAGCTCATCATTGGACACATCAAACATATTGTTGCACCTATAGTGGCTGTTTTGACTACATTTTAGTCAAAAAAACACACATAGTATTTGTACCGTAATCAGATTTACGTGCAAAGCACCACATGTGTCGTTTCTTAATGAAATTATTCAGTTTACCTCATGAATTTTGCAATATTCTTTTTTGAAGTCATGTGTGATACAAGAACTAACTTCTTTATTTATTTCAGCATTCACAGACTTCATTATTTCATATATCTTACGGGTAGTATTTACATTTCTCTCCGTCATTTTTTATCTGTATTTATATTTGTTTTTGTATTTGCATCTATATTTATATTTGTACTTATATTTGAATTTGCATCTGTATTTATATTTGTATTTATATTTGAATTTGCATCTGTATTTATATTTATATTTGCATTTGCATCTATATTTATATTTGTACTTATATTTGTATTTGCATCTGTATTTATATTTGCTTTGCACCTGTATTTATATTTGCATCTGTATTTATATCTGTATTTATACTACACCCTCTTGATAAATTCTCCGTACCCTTCTGCCTCCATTCTTTCAAGAGGTATAAACCTAAGCGCTGCACTGTTTATACAATACCTCAAGCCACCTTCAGAAGCAGGACCGTCATCAAATACATGGCCTAGATGGCTGTTGCCTGCACGGCTTTTTACCTCTGTTCTGCTCATACCAAAACTATTGTCCTCTGTATATTCGATAACATCTTCTTCAATTGGTCGAGTAAAACTAGGCCAACCACAGCCAGAATCAAATTTGTCAGAAGATATAAATAAAGGTTCGCCGGTTGCAATGTCAACGTATATTCCCTTTTGATGATTATCCCAAAATTCATTTTGAAATGGTGGTTCGGTGTGAGCCTTTTGGGTTACATTGTATTGCATGGGTGTAAGCCTCTGCTGCAATTCAGCTTGAGTGGGCTTTTTATAGTTTTCCCTGATAATATTTGTACTATCACGTTTAATTTCATTTAACAGCGACATATCTATATGGCAGTAGCCATACGGGTTTTTATCCAGATAATCTTGATGATATTCCTCTGCCTTGAAATAATTCTTTAGTGGTAAAACCTCTGTTACTATTTTTTTATCAAAATTTGCCTGTTGGCTATTAATAAACTCATCTATTATCCTTTTATCAGCAATCTTATTAAAGTAAATACCAGTCCTGTATTGCTTACCTACATCATTTCCCTGTCTGTTTAACGAAGTTGGATTAATTATCTTAAAAAAATATGTTAAGAGCTTTGCAAGATCAATCTTAAAGGGCCTATATTTTATATAAACAGCCTCAGCGTGTCCTGTATCTTTATGACAGACATCGTAATAAGTAGGGTTTTCAGTGCTACCATTTACATAACCTACTTCGGTGCTAACCACACCAGGGATTTTTGCCATAAATGCCTGAACGCCCCAAAAACAGCCACCTGCAAGCCATATTTCTGAATAGTCAAGTTTTGGGTTTATCATATTAATACACCTCCTTGTGTTTAATATAAAATTACCCATTTTTGACTTTATTAATCACCCTTTTAATCACTTCACTACATTTTAGGTAAATCACTCTATCTAGCTTTATTTATCACCCTTTAAAGCACTTCATCTGTATTTTAGGTAAAATCACCCTATCTAGCTTTATTTATCACCCTTCAAAGCACTTAATGCATTTTAGGTAAATCACTCTATCTAGCTTTATTAATCACCCTTCAAAGCACTTTATTTGGCAATTAGTAATACTTGTCCAACTTATGTGATGTTTCTAGGATTTCATTGAGTAGCTTCTTTGCATTCTCTGCATTTAGTGTATTCTTCTCACTAATAGCGGTAGCCTCCTCAGCACTAGCGGTAACTTCCTGTGTGGTTGCAGAAATCTGGCTAATATCCTCAACAATAGTTTCGTTGGCATTTGCAAGATTAGCCAGCATACTATCAATGCTACTGATATCGGTAGCAAGAGAGCTAACATTTTGGTTAATTCTATTGAAATTGTCGGAAGCCTCTGAAATGAGCTCGCTTTGATGATTTGATGCAGAAATAGTATCATTTACCGTATTGGTTGCTATCTTAGCGTAATTGTTAAGCTCCTTGAGAATTTTTGCAATATTCTCAGTAGCTGTTTTTGTCTGCTCTGAGAGAGTACGAATTTCGTTTGCAACAACCGCAAAGCCTTTTCCTGCTTCTCCCGCTCTAGCACTCTCTATAGACGCATTTAGAGATAGTAGGTTAGTCTGTTCAGAGATACTTTTTATGATTTCAGCAATATTCTGAACCTCGCTTGTCTTTTCTTGCAGTTTTGCCATCGATTGTACCAAATTTTGATTGGTTATTGCTATCTGTTGTGTTTCGTTTTTCAATTCTTGCATTACATTTAAGCTGCTATCTATTGAGGCGTTTGATTCATTCGCAATTGACACCATTTTTTTTGAACGGCTAACTGTATCGTTAATTGAATCCTGTATTGATTTTGTCATTACACTCTGTTGCTGAATACTTTGTGCAGTAAGCTGCGTGCTAGTAGATATTTGGCTTATAGCACAATTAACAGTTTCTGTTGAAGCTCCCAATTCAACAACAATTTCATTGGATATAGTAGTATTTTGCTGAATAACTCCTGAAATTGCTAAAACATCATCGAGAATTTCTTTTTGTTTGTTATGTTCATCTGAAATAGTTCCAAATATGTCCCTATTAAATAGCTCACCATGGTGTGTTGTTCTAATTAATGTGTAAACAATACCAAATATGTACAAGAGCTCAAATATTGCGTAATAACCTTGCGTTCGTGCTATTGAGTTAAGTTCAAAAAAGGAAGAAACTTGATTATTACTATATAGCTCAATTATCCATTTACCAAAGTAAACAATATTTATAACAGCTACAGAAAGGGAAAATATAAGCTGAGTCTTAAAGTTATAGAATAGAATTGAGACAATTAAAACTGCAATGATGGAAAACCTTAAAAATGAATAATCACCCACGAGCAAACAAACAGTGTAAATAAGTAAGTACATAAGTGTTACTATCACATAAAACTTTTCTGACTTTTTGTCTTTTAAAAAAAGTACCCAATTGATAATACCAAGTAAAAGACTGCTTACTAGCAGAAAATATTGAATACCTCTTTCTACAACTTCACCTTGTGATAATTGTATTGATGCAAATATACATATTACAACATAAAAAACTGTAATACCAAGGATTAGGGAACCATTAACCGCCGCTGCGCGTTCATTTGCATTATTAAATCTTCGAAAATTAGAGTTTTGTCTCTTTACAACAGGTTTATCACTCATTAGCTATGTCTCCTTTATCATATACTTACTTTATGTATGCTCAATACTATTATTTTACACATATGGTTAAGTAAAGTCAAAGCTAAAAATAATTGGTAGTTTTGGAATGATATATAACTAAACTCCGGGATTCATCGTAGTTCCCGGAGTTTTCCTACTCTTTTAAATTGTCTTTGCACAATAAAATTTTTCTTACTTTTTCTTTTTTACCCACAAAATTATGCTATTTTTTGTAAACTAATAACCGTATTTCTTTCGGGATAATCCTATATGCTAGAGCTGAAATTCTTTTGTTATTTCAGTAAAAATAACACTTACAGCAACAGCCCCGGCATCTGGGTAGTTCATGCTTCTTTCTCCGACATAGCTCGCTCTACCTTTTGTAGCCACTAGTTGCTTTGTATGTTCCGCACCTGCTACAGCAGCTTCCGCTCCCTTGCGCATAGCTACTACCATGTCTTCACCTTTACCTGCACTGTCCTTTAATGAAACTACTGCCGGAATAAGAGCATCCAGCAAAGTTTTGTCACCAAGCTTAGCTCCACCTCTTTTTTGGATACCATCCACTGCGCTTTGCATCATTCCAGCTAATTCAGTCAGGCTCAGTTCCATCTTTCCATCTGCGTACTTCGCAGCACTTCTGAAGGCAGATCCCCATATAGGACCTGATGCCCCACCGCAGTATTCTGTAATTATCATACTACAGCCCTTCAAGAACGCTCCTATGTTATCCTGTGAAATATCATCCCATTCTGTCTTTAACTGTTTAAAGCCCTTAGCAACTGACATTCCAAAATCACCGTCACCTGCAACAGAATCAAGATCACAAAAAGGAACCTCATTTTCAATTATTACGTTTGCCATGTGCATGACTAGGTTTATTATATGTTGAGTATTTAACATTTTGTTATAATCCTTTCTAAAATCAGACTTTCATTGAAGGAGTATCTGCCGATGCACCTAAGTAGCCTTTGAGTTCATCATCCAGCCTTAATAAAGTTACAGATGCACCTGCCATATCAATAGCTGTCATATAATTTCCTACAATAGTTTTGTATATCTTTATATTTTTATTTTCTAAAGCCTTTGTAACGGAATTATTGAGTAAATACAGCTCCTGTAATGGCGTACCCCCAAGGCCATTGACTAGTAAGGCAACCTCACTGCCAGCATCAAATGGGATATCTGCTGTAATTAGTTCTACCATTCTTTGCGCCAGTTCATCAGCAGTAGCAAGCTTTTCTCTAGCTATCCCAGGCTCACCATGTATGCCCACACCAAACTCTATTTCATCCTCTCCAAGCTTGAAGGTAGGTGTTCCCTTTGCTGGTACAGTACAGGATGTCAAAGCAAAACCAATTGTACGAACATTGTCAATTACCTTTTGTGCTACCTGCTTAACCTGCTTTAAATCCAAGCCTTTTTCAGCTGCTGCTCCGGCGATCTTGTGCACAAAAATGGTACCTGCAACGCCTCTTCTTCCCACTGTATACAAGCTATCTTTTACCGCTACATCATCATTTACATAAACCTTCTCAACAACTACGTCATCATCCTCTGCCATCTCTGCAGCAGCATCAAAATTCATGCAATCTCCAGAGTAATTCTTAATTATCAAAAGAGTTCCCTTTTCAGACTGAGTTTCAAGAATAGCGTTGTAAACCTGTATAGTTGAGGGAGATGCAAATACGTCACCACATACAGCTGCGTCGAGCATACCTTTTCCCACAAAACCCGCATGGGAAGGCTCATGTCCACTTCCACCACCACTTACTAAGCTAACCTTTTGCTTATTTATCTCTTTTCTTTTAATTATCTTATACTTTTTGTTAAAGGCCAATTGCTCAGGATGCGCCTTTACTATACCTTCGCACATTTCAATTACAACATCTTCAACCTTATTAATAATTTTTTTCATTTTATCTCCATTTCTTGAAGGGAGATAAAATCCCCCTTACAGGAAGCAAATTTTTATAAATTCAATAATATAGGTAATATTTATTGACCCAGCTTATCTGCTGTAATAATTGCTGCGTATACATCCTTTGCTGTAACAGCAAAAGGCATATTGTGTATAGTTTCGCCCGGAGCAGTTGCAGCGTTTGCTACTGCCATAATCTTCTGCTCAGTAACTTCAACGATTCCTAAATCCTTTAAGCATGTTGGCAAACCAACAGATTTACAATAGCTAATAACCCTATTTAACTCTTGCTCAGCAGCATTTTCCAATACAAGGTGTACTATTGTACCAAAAGACACTTTTTCTCCATGCATGTAGTGGTGGGTTTCTTCAAGAACTGTAAGTCCATTATGCACAGCATGTGCAGCTGCAAGACCGCTGCTTTCAAAGCCTAAACCGCTTAATAAAATATTCGCTTCCACTATATTTTCAAGAGCCTGTGTAACAACCTTACTCTCACAAGCTGCTTTTGCCTTGATTGATTCTTCCATCAAGGTTTCAAAGCACAATGTAGCCAATGCATAAGCCGCCTTTGTACTTTTCCCTCCAGGCATATTGTTTGCACCTGACCTTATGCAGGATCTTGCTTCAAAATATGTGGAAAGAGCATCTCCCATTCCTGCAACAAGAAATCTTACAGGGGCTTTTGTAATAATTCCTGTATCAACAAGAACGAGATCAGGATTCTTATGTAAGTGGAAGTACTCTTCAAACTCGCCTTTTTCATTATAAACAATAGCTAATTTACTAGTAGGGGCATCTGTAGATGCAATAGTAGGAACGATTATCACTGGCTTCCTTGATAGGTGAGATGCAGCCTTAGCAGTATCTAATGACTTACCGCCTCCGAGACCTATAAATACTCCGCAGTCATTATCTTCGGCCAATTTCTTCATTCTCTCAATTTCTTTTTTAGTACATTCCTCTCCAAACTCTCCATATACAATAACGAATGAATCCTTTTCTAAAGCCTTATCAATAAAATCCTGTACCCTAGCCTGGTCTACCTTTGATGCAACAAGCAATGCTCTGTTAGAAAACTCCTTAACATAACTTCCTAGATTATACAGTTCATCTTCCCCCTGTATATACTTTGATGGTGAAATCATTACTTTTTTCATAAAATAAACCACTCCTTTATTTTAATTAACTCCTATAATTAATTATAAATAAAGGCGTGGTTATTGACTTGAACATTAAAGCATAGCTGTTGTAAAAAAATATAGTAATTATTCGCAATAATAGTAATTTCTGATTGTATTTCTATCGAAATTGTCTATTATATTTGCTTATAAGCTTAAGCGCATGACTATTGGGGTACCAGAAATCTAGCTATTTTCTAAGCTTTTTTCAAATGTAGCTCCTTCATTCCATCCACTTCATTGCATATAACCTGAAGTTTGCAGCTTGAGCAATCCATTTTCACATCGCGTAAAATATGGTCAAGCGCCGCTGTTACTCGATCATTTCTTTGTGCCAGGCTAATCAATTCACTATAATTAAAATCCGGTAACGTTACAAAAATGACCTGTGCTGCAATTACCTCTTTATGCGCTTTATAGCAATCCAAATATAACGCAGCTACTTTAGAAAAGTTTAATCCGTTTTCCAAAGCCTCCTTGCTTATTCTGACAGGCTCATGATTACTACCTGTAGAAATACGGTTCATAAACCCTTTTGGATTAACTTTGTAGCGTGTATTTATAAATTCACGCATTTTATCATATATTGCTTCACCCTTACCCATTAGCTCATCATCAACGTTTAGCAATGTTATTCTAGCGTAGGGTGAATCTGCGCTTATATGTGATATATCCTGTCCGTATAAAATTGCGCCACTTGAAGCCACAAGCTCCTTTGATGAGGTTACGCCCAAAAAACTGACTGCCGGCAGTGTACCTCCCCCAAGCTCGTATGCCATTTCTCCACGCAATACAAGGTTTTGCCTGCCTGCATCCTGCCAAGGAGTACTGTCAATTTCAAGCTTCTGGCCCATTTCGGCATTTAATAGAGCTATAACCTTTGATATCTGTTCATCATATATTTTCATGGTTTTATATGTATTATGGCAATGGTCTACGCTTGTGGCGATCGTACCATTTATTGATTATGGGTTGCATTTTTGATGACATCTTCATATCTAGATTGAAAAAATAAATAATCATGCTTAATAAAAACAACCCCAAAAATACGATTGCAATAATGCATACTATTTGTAAAAATATAGCCATAAAACTTGCCTCCTTATTATTTTGCTAAGCCTTTCAGACGAGCATATTCTGCTGCTCCAAGTGCCCCCATAAGCTGCGGGTCAGTATCAAGCTCTACTACTTTTAACCTAAGTACTTGCTCAATAGCTTTCTTTAAGCCCTCATTTTTTGCACAACCGCCTGTGAGTGTAATGCTATCGACAGCTCCTGCCTTTTTAGCCATTACAAAGCAGCGCTTTGCAACAGCCATTTGTATGCCTGCAGCGATTTCATTCATAGGCTTATCCTCACCCACAAGTGTGATTACTTCGGATTCTGCAAATACCGTACACTGCGCTGTAATGGGAATTACATTTTTTGCAGTAAGGGATAACTTTGAAAACTCGGGCAATGTCATTTCAAAGCTGCGGGCCATCGCTTCATAGAAACGGCCAGTGCCTGCAGCACATTTGTCATTCATTGCGAAGTTTTTAACTGTTCCATCATGGTCAATTGAAATGCCCTTTATATCTTGGCCTCCTATATCAATAATTGCTCTTACATTTGGGTCTGTAATATGTACTCCCATTGCGTGACAAGATATTTCAGATATATTTTCATCAGCAAAAGGCACCTTGTTTCTGCCATATCCTGTCCCAATCAAATAGCATAGCTCTTCTGACGTCTTTAATCCAACCTTCGACAAAACCTCTTCCATAGCTAGCCTTGACGACTGCTCGGAATTAATTTTACTACGTATTGTAGTATCCGCTGCAATCTTTCCATTTTCGTCTAATATTACTGCTTTTGTGTAAGTTGAACCTACATCACAGCCACCAAAATACCTCATAGAATAATCTCCTTTTTACCACGCATTACCGTCTTCAAATTCCTCTAGTGACGCATCTAATGGCTCTTCATTTAAAATCGTGCGCATATAGCGATTTACCTCTGAACGCATATTTTGTCTGGACGCCTTACGTGGATCCATCAGACCATGAGTAACCCAAATGAGGTGTAGTCCACGTTTTTGAGCCTCTTGCTCAAACAAACCATGATAGCCCGTCATTGATTTACACCCAATATGCTCATACATAATAACAATGTCAGCATCAAACTCACTACAGAAATGCCACAAATCTTCTACACCAACCTCATAACCACCCTCTGAACGGTTACGCATATTCATTTTTGAATAAAGATCTGCCAAATCATAATAAGCCTGTTCTTTATCTGTGGTACTATACTGTTCTGTAGAGGTAAGACTTAACATGTCGATAAGTGGTACAATACCCCAACAGTTTTGAAGCCAAATGGGGAATGCTGAATAATACTGTGCTTGAACACCCCAAAGAATTGCTCTGTGGCGAACCTGTGAAACAACAGGATTTTTTTCATTATAAGCCTTCATCATAATGTCACAAATCTCTTTTTCATTATGCATAAAGGCCTCATCACGGCCACCTGCAACCTGGTAATAGGCGTCTCTATAGAGTGCAACGTTATTTCCAATAACTTGCGGATATTTTGTACGACTAATTTCTAACCAGTCGCAAAAATATTCTGTCTCTTTATTAAAAGTCTTCATGCACTTAAAATAATGATCCCAGTCAAACGTTTCGCCTGTCTGTTCCTCGATAAACTTTATTGCATTCTTAATCTCATTAGCGGCATAGTCCTTGGTCTCTTCGTCAGTATATCGAATAGGAACAGCTATTTGGAACGTAGGTAGATTATATCTTCTTTCCTCTATACCATTACCCATAAGTGAACCGTCACATGTCGTATTGCACTGCAGCGCACAAATACCACAGATAGGATAGTCGTCCTCAAGGGCAACACCCAATTCTGCAGCCGGCATTGGACATACATCGCCAGGAATACCAAACTCCTGGGCCTTATCAATATAATGTAGAACACCCTCCTGTTGCATAGTAGATGCAGTATAGATTGGAGGTATCTGCATACATACTCCATGGAGATTCGGGAATCCATTCATTACCTGACTCATCATATTCTCATCAAGAATAACTATCTTTTTGCTCTTTTCGGGATCTCCACCAATACGTTGATCGGCTTCAAAAATTAGCGTCATTGTCTGGCACATATGCGCTACGATAAAGTCAAATTCTTTATGTGCTACCCTTAGCTGAGGTCCGCGCAAGCCTTCGGTATGCCTATCTAAAAAATCAGGCACTGCCAGGTAGTTCTGCATATAGCGATAACGGAAGAAGCCTTTAAAGCATTGTGGGTTAAGTAGAAGTTTAATCATGTGGCCCCAATTTCCTAGCCAGCAAGTGTAATCATACCAAGTATCCTTAATTCCACGCCATTCACGACGCGTACGGGTTTTTCCACCCTTATAGAACTTTCCTAATGCCTCACTGTTAATTTGCTTTCCCATTAGAATCACCTCCCTGGAGCTTTTTTATTTCTATACGCTCAATAAATGCCTGTATGCGGGTACGAAGCTGTCCTGAGTTACCAACCACATAGGGGCGGTCAACACTTAGGACAGGCCAGTTATATTGCTGTGTCAAAATATGGTTGGCACCAGCACGCTCATAGCCCCAAAAATTACAGAAATTCATTTGTTGAAAAATGATACCATCAGCATTATACTCACGAGCTAATTTATCCAGATACTCTTTTCTGCCATTAATCTTAGACGTATTCATATAACGAGGACACTGGCATTCTATAACGTTTTGACGACAGATTTGCGTAAGTACATCCTCGGTATCATTTAAAACAATTTGCTGACGACCCGGAAATGAGCCAAAACAAAAACGATCAGCCGCTACATATGCACCCGAGTCTTCAATCAGCTTTATAAGCATGGGATCGTCAATCTCTGAACCTGCAACAACAACACGAACCCTATATGGATTTTTTGTGTCTGACACCCTTGTTTTCAAATCTTCTAAGGTTTCTCTCAAGTAAGGCAATATAAGATCTTTTGGGCAACAATATGTTGCCAATGTAATTACTGCAAATTCATAGCCTGTGATTGTTGGATTTTCTAGCTTCCTGTACTGCCCTATTTCAGTGATAATACGGCAAACCTCATTATGTAATTCAACTGACTTCCTTAGAGCATCATCAGAAGTATCTATTCCAAAAACCTCTTGTAATTTGTCCAATACTCTTACACGGCTCATCCGTGTCATATGTTTAATACCGTTTTCATCGTCCTTCATGGGCGTATCAACATGCTGAATAAAAAATTTATCACCTATGCCAACACCTAACTCCTCCATGTTTTCCATACAGTCTGCAAGCTGAGAACAGGAAGCCGGGTCAAACATACAGTCTACAAACTGATAGCCACCCTCCAAAGCACGTTCTAATATTGCTCGACAATATTCACATGTCAGGCTAGTCATATAGTATGTTCCCATTTCCATCGAAGTAGTATTAGGTGCACGCAATCTAGTACTAAAACATCCTGGCAAATTCAAAAGCACCTCAGGTATTTGATAACACACATTTCCGATTGCGATTTTACCATTTTCTTTCGCTATGCGAACCAAGTCATTATTAGCTTCTTCTAGTAGGGTTTCAAAGTATAGCAAATGCTTTAAATCCTTCATAGTTGAAATACCTATCCTTTCAAAATATTGAGTTTTATAAGTGCCTCTCGTGCACCTTTAACTATATGGGCATCATCCGGTAATAGCATAATATTTTCACCCTTGATATCGCCTGCTGCCAACATTTCATCTGAAGGGATATAAGAAAGCACAGGAATATCTCCCGTGTCTATATGCTGTCTTATATCCCAACCAGGAGTGCGATTGATGACAGCACCAACAGAGTCATACATCACTAGCTCTTTGGCAACACGATTTATGGTTTGTATTACTTGGATACCCTTTTTGCTTGCATCGGATATTAATAATAAATGAGTAACCTTTTCCATTACACGACGATTCACCTGTTCAATGCCGGCCTCTCCATCGATTACAATATAATCAAAATTCTCGCTGAGTATTTTTATAACTTCCTTTAAATAACTGTTTACTTTACAGTAGCAACCCTCAGACTCCGGTCTACCAATCGCCAAAAATGAAAAACTCGGTTGCTCAATTAGTATGTCAAATATCTTATATTGTGCATTGCCTAGCATTTCAACTGCTTCGTTCACATTACCTGTCTCTACCTGATTGATAAATTCTTTTCGTATGTCGTCAACTGTAGACTTAACCTCAATACCTAGTGCAGTTGCCAAGCCAACCGCAGGGTCTGCATCTATTGCCAAAATCCGTTTATCTGGATAAGCCTCTGTCAAAAGCTTTACAAAAACTGCTGACAAGGATGTCTTCCCTACGCCGCCTTTACCTGTTACTGCAATCATATTAGCCTTGTGGTCCATTGTTCTTCTCCTTCATCCAGGTTTTACATCATAAATTCAGTTTCTAAAACTAGCCCATCAATACGCTTCAATTTCCTTTATTGTCAAATCTTTTCCCTCAACGGGCGTAAGATTTTTGCCCTGGCATTTGGGACAGCACAATGACTCTATATCAACTCTAAACTGAATTTGACAATCATTACAGTGAGCAATACCGGGCACAATTTCGACCACAAGCTCTGTATCCTGATACTGTGTATCTGCTACAACCGCCCTATAGCAGTCTGTAATAAAATGTGGCACAGCACCCGATAATTCTCCCACCTCTAGTACTATTTTCCGAACACAGGTTAAATTTTCTTCTTTAACAATACGCCCGACAGTTTTGATTACTGCATCCATTAATCCTAGTTCATGCATGGCACACCATTAACCTTTAACAAATGGCTTTGCAATAATTCTGCCAGCTTTCTTTACTACGTGTGCCGCTACTTTTATTGGCATTGTTTCAAACTTATCGGCGTGAAGGTCACGCACCTTCTCTAAACGTATCGCATCAAACTGGCATCTAGTAGTACACAGTCCGCAGCCAACACACATATATTCGTCTACCTTTGTAGCACCACAAGAAAGACAACGAGCAGTTTCTTTCTTGACCTGTTCTTCACTAAAGGTTATACGAGCGTCCCCAAACGTTTTCTCCTTTGCCGCATTGTATCCAGGTGTTTGACGTTTTGAGTGGTCATAGCTTTGTCCCTCAATTGAAACATTTGTTTTATCAAGAGCAATATAATTTCTACGATCACGGCCAAATGTCAGTGTCTGCCCAGGATGTACAAAACGGTGAAGAGATATAGCTGCCTCTTTACCTGCTGCAATTGCATCTATTGCAAATTTAGGGCCAGTGTAAACATCGCCACCAACAAAAATGTCAGGTTCCGCTGTTTGGTATGTAACGGGATCAGCTTTTGCTGTACCGTTTCTATTGAATTCTACTTTTGTTCCAGAAAGCAGTTCTCCCCAAGTAATACTTTGTCCAACTGCCAACAATACATTGTCACATTCAACAGTTATCACATCATTTTCATCATACTTTGGAGCAAAACGGCGCTCGCTATCAAAAACAGAAAGACATTTCTTGAAAACAATCCCCTTAACCTTATTATTTTCTACAAGTATTTCCTTTGGTCCCCATGAATTGTTCACCTTTATTCCCTCATGTTCAGCTTCTTCCACTTCATCCATATCAGCAGGCATTTCATCTCGAGCTTCCAAACAGAACATAAGCGTTTCAGTTGCACCCACACGAGTAGCAGTACGAGCTACGTCAACAGCTACATTTCCACCACCTATAACTATGGTCCGTCCTGTAAGCGTTTTTTCCTTGCCAAGGGTAACATCACATATAAATGAGATTCCTGATTCAACACCCTCTGCGTTTTCACCAGCAACTCCAATGCTACGTCCCCCCTGTGCGCCTATTGCAACATAAAAGGCCTTATAGCCTTGCTCACGCAGTTGGGATATGGTTATATCCTTTCCAACTTCAATGCCGCATCTGAACTCAACACCCATTTCTGTCAGGATATCTATCTCAGCCTGAACAACATCCTTCTCAAGTCGGAATGATGGGATACCATTCGTAAGCATGCCGCCAGGTCTATGTTCTTTTTCAAAAACAGTAGGCTTATAGCCCTTTTCAGCCAAGAAGAATGCACAGCTCATACCTGCAGGGCCAGCACCTATTATCGCAATTTTTTCGTCATATGGACGACCAATTTGATTGATCATAGGTGGAATGTATCTTGTGGCTTTCTTTAAGTCATGGTCTGCAATGAAGCGCTTTACTTCATCAATAGCTACCGCCTCATCGATTAATCCACGGGTACATTCTTCCTCACAGCGGTGATTGCAAATACGCCCACACACAGCTGGGAAAGGATTTTCCTTCTTGATTAAAGCTAAAGCACCTAGGTAATCTCCTTCAGCAGCTAAGCGAAGATAGCCCTGTACCGCAATATGTGCAGGACATGCTGTTTTACATGGAGCTGTTCCTGTTGCGAGAACATCCTGCTGGTTTTCTCTATAATCTTCATTCCAATCAGATTTATGCCATAATGAATTACTCATTTTCTTATACTTTTCAGGTGGAGGTAAAGGTTCTTTGGTACAGATTTTTTGACCCATTTTCAGGGCATTACCAGGACAGGTTTCAACACATTGACCACAAGCAACACATTTTGCTTCATCAATTTTTGCGACAAAATTAGAACGAATAACATCTCTAGCACCATAAAGCAAACCAACACGTAAACCAAAGCAGGAGCATGAGCAGCAATTGCATATAGCAGCACTGTCGCCCGCCTCTTCAATGTTTGGCATATTGTGCATCAAGCCATTATCCTCAGCCCGCTTTAAGATTTGCAATGCCTCTTCGCGGCTTATTTCTCTTGCACGACCAGTTCTTATGTAATATTCAGCGCCTTTACCCATCTGTACGCACATATCCTCTTCTAAGTGCCCACAGCCCTCTCCTACTACGCGACGGGAAGAACGACAGGAACAAGGTGATACTGAAAATTTATTATATTTGTTTAAGTAATAGCTTAATTTTTCATAGTCGTTGATGCCAGGAATATCTTTAATGGAGCTTTCAATTGGCACAACTCGCATAAGTCCATAGCCATCTGGCATCAATGGTGACAGGGATGCCATACGTATACGGGTGTATTCTTCAAATGCCTTTCCAACTTCGGGATGCTCATTTAGTATTTGCTTGTTATTGACCATCATCTCCATTATGCCGGGAGCAAATATTTGCATATAAAAGCGGTCCTGCTTATCATTTGGATCAGTAGTCAATCTGAAAATACCTTTCCAAGCAAGCGTCTCTGCAATCTCCCTCACTTCCTCCAATGGTCTGCCTACCTTGTTTGCAAGATACTCTGCCGTACGCTCTTTCCTCAAACCTGCAGCAATTGCAACATCTGCCTCTTCATCAGTCAGTATAGCTGCTAAGCTATAGTACTCCGGTGCGTTTTCGTCAATTTTGTTTACCATGCCCGAAATTCCACCAACTACTTTTGCAAGCTTAACAATTTTTGGCCTCAACTCTGCCATTGAATACACCCCTTTACTTACATTTATATTTTATTAAGTTTATTAAATGCCTTTAGTTTAAGTAACACATGTTGGGGAAATCTAGGTCAATGGAATTGCGTTTTATATATACTTGTTCAATCTAAATATCAAATATAGTAACTTTATACAATTATGTTAACATTTTAGTGCAATTTAAACAATATCCAATTTAGTGTTTTTTATTAAATAATACAACATATAGGGTTTATAAAAAGCTACAAAAAATGCACCTCAAATGTTTAGCTTTTCACTGAATTAAAAACATTTAAGATGCTTAATACTTTGATTCTTTTCATGATCAAAATAATACAACAACGTCAATCTTAATCCCTTTTCTGATGTATATACTTCTGAAATGGCTGTACCATTGAAGGGAGAATCTGGTTGTTATAAATCTCTTTTCTGAAAGAAGGTATCTTCACCATAAGGGCAAAAATACTATTCCTAATCCTGCTCATATACTTCCTATGCGGAAAATCAAATATGCCTGAAGCTTTATAAGCCTTATAATCGGCCACAAATGGAAATCTAATGTCTCCATATATATCATCTCTGAATATTTTAGCACCTGCAACGCCCAAGAAATTAGCTGGTTTGATATATTTGAGATCAGATAGCTTAACGGCATTCTGGGCCAGAGCTTCTAGCTGGCTATCCAGCAGCTCGCTTGTTTGCACCTCGTCAGTTATAAATGCTACTAAATTTGACTGCTGCCATTGTACAAAAGCATCCAAAATCTGTCGTAGATTAGCATTTTGGCTTAGAGCACCTGATAATATAAATGCGATTTGCTTGCCTGAGAGTGATGGTGTATGGGTATTGAAAAACGCTCTGTCCAAGAAACGCTTAAAATCAGATGATAAGTATCTGTTTTTGATAGTTCCTGCAAAAATAATAATATCAGCAGTTTTAAGCTTTTCGTTATAGACTTTGGTGTAATCATCCTTTCCTTCATACACGCATGAATAATCATAACCGCACTTCATGCAGCCAAGACAGCCACCCTTTATGCCAAAGTCTGCGATAGTTAACAATTCAACATTTTGAGTAAAGCAATCCTTAAACTTATATACCATGTTTTTAACATTTTTATTTTCAAGATTCTCTGCTACAATTACAATCTTTTTATTCTTGGTATCTAATTCTAATTTGGTTGGTAATGGTGTGTAGTCAACAGGTATGTACTTTACTTGAGAATAATTTTTTGAGAAGGATACCTTATCCTTGATGCAATTAATGAAATGCTGCATAAAATTAATAAGATTTTGCCTTATCTGCTGGTTCTCGATATCATACATCTTAGGTGAGAAATAATCTACAAATACCATATCTAGATCATCACAAACTGCATTTATATAATTGGTTGCTGTATGGTCGTAAAAATGTATCGAGGTAGTAAGTGCAAAAGCATATTTCCCTGCGAATGCGGGCTGAACACCTCTTTCAAATACCAGGTCAATAAACCTCTGATAATTTGAATGTGCTGTAAAAACGTATAAAGGAAATGCCCATATTACGCCATCACAATTCTTTATATCATGCATAATGGAATCAAACAGTTGACTATCCTTTTCAATCTTATTAATAAGCTGGGCAACATTGATGTACTTAAACTCATGCTGCTTAAAATTTGCTTCAATAAACCTTATGTACCCCATCGTTACACTTATATCCCCCTTAGGGCTTCCATTTAGCACCACAAACTTCATAATATACTCTTCCTTTCAATAACACATTAATCCTTAATTTGATATAGGGCAGTAGCTTATCCTTTAAAAGTCTTTATTTTTCCTTAAGTCATATCCTCCCTATCTCAAATGTTGACACTGTAAACTTCAAATAAAGTATATATCACTAAGTTTACACTGTCAACATTTAGTGGTATAATTTTTGTAGAATTTATAGGGGGCTTATTAATGGATAGAGATACGTATCATCATGGCGATTTGAAGCAGCAGCTTATAGACAATGGGATTGTACTATTAAACAAAGAGGGTATTGAGGGCTTTTCTCTAAGAAAGGTAGCAACCTTGTGTGGTGTGAGTCATAACGCTCCATACAAACACTTTAAAGATAAGGAAACCCTAATTAATGAGATAGTTATGCTGGTTTGGCAAAAGTTTTATATTGCCCTAAAGACTTCAACAGAAAAACCAGGACTGGATGCCAAAACTCAACTGCTGGAAATGGGAAAAGCATATGTAAAGTTTATGGTAGAAAACCCTGAGTACCTTAAACTTATATTCTTATCGGACAATCCAAGTCCAATAATTGTTCAAGACGGAGAATTCAAATCATGCGAGGACTATGCATTTGCAGTATTTAAGAACTGCGCATACAATTGCTTTGATTCAATGAATGTTGACAAAAAGATGTATACTGCTAAAACACTTGCAGCGTGGAGTATTGTACACGGAATTGCAGTGCTAATAGTAAAAAAGTCTATAGATTATAGGGATGATTATCTGGAGCTAGTTGAGAAAATGGTTTTAACGAGTTTATAGAAATAGTAAGACCCATAAGTATTTCCTACTCATGGGTCTTGTGATATTATCTTATTGTACTTTTTAATGCTTTGATATTATCTTATAATACTAATTGAGCTTTCTAGTTGTCTAGCTCAATTACATTATCATAATTATATTTTTCTGATAACTTCATTGGCCTCAGCAATTGCATTCATCGCTCTTCTTGCACGGAAGGCATCTCCGATAATATGAACAGGTATTCCCTCTTTATCGCAATACTCACGGATTGCGTCTGCCGCTCTTGATTTTGCTCCCACTGCTGATACCACATAGTCACATGGAATCTCTTGAACTGCTCCCATTATATCCACTACTACGGCATTTTCTTTAATTTCAATACACTTGGCATTGGTTATTGTCTTTACACCTGACTCATACAGACTTTCCATAACGCAGATCCTACGCAAATCACCAAGGTCCTTACCCACCATATCGAGCATTTCTACTACCGTAACACTCTCCACATCTTTATGAATGTATTCAGCAACCTCTAGTCCAACAAGTCCTCCCCCAATAACAACTGTTCTTCCAGATACTTTTTCCACTCCTGCAAGCACATCGTGGGAGTTTGTTACGTGAGGCATATCAACACCAGGTATTTGCAGCTTAATTGGTGAAGAACCTATAGCCACTATGACTTCATCAGGGTTAATCTCCTTTATAAGTTCCGGTGTAACTGGTGTATTTAGTCTGATGTCTATACCTTCTTTAATCGCCTGCTCGCCCATTAAAAGAGCTGCATCTTTCATCTCACCTTTTCTTGGCGCCTCACCAGCAAGAGCAAACTGTCCGCCCAATGAAGATGATGCTTCACAAAGTACTGGAATATGGCCTCTCTTCTTTAGCTGTATAGCTGATTCCAATCCAGCTACTCCTCCTCCTGCAATCAATACCTTCTTTGGAGTATCTGTCACCTTGAGCCTGTATTCCTCTTCCCGACCAAGAGCAGGGTTTCTAAGGCAAGTAATAAATGGCATTTCGGTGGACACAAAACCGTCATAACATCCCTGGTTACAACCAACACAACGGACTATACTACTTTCTCTTCCCGTCATTGCCTTATTACAGAACTCAGGGTCTGCAAGCTGTGCACGCCCCATAACCACCATATCAGCCTTATCTTGTGCTAAAATTTCTTCAGCCTGACGAGGATCATTTATTCTTCCTACTGCAATGGTTACCATTCCTGTTTCTTTTCTTATTCTAGCCACATTTTCTACGTTAAAGCCTCTTGGTAAGTCAATTGGTGGCACTTCATACTTGATGGCTGCACTAGAGAAATTTCCTCTGGATACATCCAGAACATCCACGCCAGCCTTCTTGGCCATTTTACAGAACTCGATAATCTCTTCAATGGTTAGACCGTTTTCAAGATAATCATCATGTGCGTCAATTCTCATGAATAATGGCATATCTTCAGGTATATTTTTTCTAATAGCTTCAATGCATTCAATTGAAAATCGTGCACGGTTCTTTAGGTCACCACCATATTCATCTGTTCTCTTGTTAAAGTACGGACTAAGAAATGAATGAGGCGTATAATTATGAGCAGCATGAAACTCTATTACATCAAAGCCCGCTTCTACTGCTCTTCTTGCAGCATCACCAAAAGCCTGTACAGATTCTCTTATGGTCTCAAGACTTGCGCCTGGAAGTGTATACTCCGTCCCCTCAATTGGCTTAGGGCTAGGGATAATGATCATCTGTTCCCTATCGCTTGCTACTGCAAGTCCACCTAACCACAGCTGAATACCGGCCTTACCGCCGTTTTCATGTATGGCATCGACTAACTCCTTAAGTCCTGGTATGTATTTATCTTCACTAATAGCAAGGAATTTCTTTGGAGCAGCTTTACTATACACTGAGCAAACCTCAGTAAAGTTTAATCCACTTCCACCCTTTACTCTTTCTACTTGATAATCTATAATCTGTTTTGTTACAAATTTGTCCTCTGTAGCCATCTTTGTTCCCATAGCAGGAAAAACAATTCTGTTTTTTAATTCCACACCTCTAATTTTAATAGGAGTGAATAAATTTTTGTAGCTCATAAACAATCCTCCTGTTCGCATTAAAAATTAAATACCATCTAGAAATATATTGTTAAAAAAATAACACTTTTGTCTCAAACATTTTGTATTATCTTAATCATAATATATCTCAGAATTTAAAGCAATATGTTTAAAACATTTTGTTTTATAATTGTATATATGAATGTTATTTATATAGATACAAAAGACTGCCCCTTATAAGAAAGGCAGTCTTCGCTTTTTGTAGTGTTTTATTAATTATTGAACTTATCTTATCATTTGAGATACTATCTTTTAATTGTTGAAGATATTTATCTTATCAATAGTATCAAGCTTTATATTTTTAACATTGTTAGAAGTAGCTTGATATAAGCTATTCTGGCTTCTTTACTGCTAGCAAGGGTATCTCTATTTGATGTAATAGGATTATCATCTACCGGATAGTTTATTGCTGACCAGAATATTATTTGCTTGTAGTCTTTGTCCTTTGTTCCATCCACTAAGTTGTTAAGAATTTGGTTTAAATGCTCGGACAATTCCTCCGATACCTTTAGAACCTCGATAGAGGTTTCATCCTCTTTCTCTCGTGCATCCCTAAGCAATACAGAAATTCCTGGATATCTGATAATGTACTCCATTATTTCATTTGCAGCATGTATTAGTTTGTCTTCCATGCCCAACTCATTATTGTCCATAATAGCGATTATGGAATGTGTATTGGCTATATAGAGTTCCTTAGCCTGCCTAAGCATTTCATCCTTTGTGCGAAAATAGTAGTTTATAGCACTAACATTGACCCCTGCTTCTTTGGCGATAGCTCTTATAGATATATTTAAAGAACGATTTTTACCGATAAGATATAAGGCTCTATCTAAAATTTTCTCCTCTATACTTTTTAGTTCTCTCATGTTTACCTCTTAAGTCTTAAAGCATCTAGATTATGATTTACTCTTTATCATTCTAATTGAAATGCTTTTTCACTGCAACAAAAAAAATAAAGGAGCGGATATACGAGGAAATACTAGCAGGCACGAGCCGATAGATTATCATTTTAAATCCATACGTCTATGGATAAAATCTAAGAAAGCATCTACCTGTTTCTCCAAGAAAGGGTAGCTTTCTTTTAATGCCAGCTTGCCCTGTTGATCTATCTGCTGAAATGCATTAGGAATTTTTAGACGCGGCACATTCATCACATCCATATTCAGTAAACTAATAAGAGTCACCAAATGGTCTTGGGCCAAAGCTGTTCCAGCCATGCTCGTAGAGATTCCGCTTATTGCTGCTGGCTTTCCGTAAAGAACCTGTGTCTCTTTATCACTGGTTCTACGGGATAACCAATCTATGAGGTTCTTTAGAACACCTGGAAAATAATGATTGTATTCAGGAGTAAAGAACCATATTGCATCAGCTGACTTCACTTCCTCACGCACACGTAAAACAGGTTCAGGCGTCGGAAATTCAATATCCTCATTCATAAATGGAACATCATGGAAATCTAGCAGCCTAAAATCTGCACGATCTCCTACTATTTCTTTTACCTTTAAGGCTAATTGCATATTAAAGGATTGGGACCGTAAAGAACCTACAACTGCTAATATTTTTATTTTATTCAAATCGTCACCTCAGATAAATTATTCCGTTAATATCAATATTTAATATCACTTTTTAAAAATGTTCCGTTCTTTAAATCATCGAATGCTTTTATTAATTCTTCCCTCGTATTCATAACGATAGGTCCGCCCCATTCTACGGGCTCTCCTATAGTTGTAGAGCTTATATATAACACCTGCGCTTTTTTGTCGGTAGCCTTTATCTCTACATGGTCTCCTTCAGTGAGCTTTACAGCTGTCTTTTCTTTTACTAATTCTCCTCCAATGTATGCATCGCCTAAGAGGGTAAATACCGTAATGGAACGTTCTTTGTCTGAATTAATTACAATTGAAGCGTTTGGATTAATGTGCAAGTCGTAATAATCCAATGGTAAATATTTGCTTATGAAACCTTTTCTCCCTTCAAATTCACCCGCTAGAAGCCTTAGCTTCCCATTATCTAAGGCTATTTCCTCAATTTCTGAATTCTTTATAGCTCGATAAGCAGGGGGGACCATTTTATCCTTAGCAGGAAGATTAAGCCATAGCTGTACACCAAGCATTCTTTCTGATGCTGGGAGTTGCTCTTCATGCAAAATACCAGAACCGGCTGTCATCCATTGCACTTCACCATCTGAAATGGTATCCTCGTTACCCAAACTATCCCGATGCGTCATTTTACCACGATAAACATAACTGATTGTTTCAATTCCCCTATGTGGGTGCATGGGAAAACCTGCTGTATAATCATCCGGATTTGTACTGTCAAAGGAATCGAGCAACAAGAACGGATCGTAATCCTTCACAGTACGGTCATTTAACACCCTCACCAAATTTACGCCGGCCCCATCCCGAGTTTTAAAACCCTGAATCTGTTGTCTTATTCTTCTTTCCATATCCTTTAATCTCCTCTCCTAATTTTGATTATATATATTACTTATATACCTTCACTTTAGCATGGTCAAACAAACTTTCTTACCTTGTTCTTCAACCCTGACAAAGTTAAGATGCTAATCTCACCTGTTACTTGTTTCTTAATTTAAATAAGTCAATTTATGTAGATTATTTCGCTTCAGCTTTGCTATGTTCTTCTGCAAACTCAGGGTCACGTATACGACCAACAACAATAATTGCAATTACAAAAAGAACGAATATAAAAGCGAATGGCAGCCTACGGTCAATGCTTGATAGCCATCCTGCCAAGTAACCAAATGGTGAGGCAAATGCTATCGTAAATGACATAATCAAAGCATTAATACGCGCCCGCTCCTCCGGATTGATATTTAGCTGAAGCAATGCATCTTTACGAGGCATTACAAGGGCGCCAGCCACTGCCCCAACAAAAACATAAACAATAAGAAGCGGTATACTGCCGATTGGCGTCAATATCAGAAGAACCGGGCATGAAGCATACAATACCAAACCAATCCATATTGGTATACGAAATTTTACCGAATCCAGACGGTGCTGTACTCCTACCATAAAAATAAGCATCACAGCTGCATTCAAAATAGGGAAAAATGCCAAATAACTGTCTGCAATTTTAAGCCTTTGCGTTACATATAAGCTAAAGAAATTCGCACTCACAAGGTTTGTTATATGTAATATAACAGAGACACTAATTACTTTCATAATCTCTTTATTCATGAGAACTTTCGGTATGAGCTCTTTGTATTCATATAGCATCTTCCAAACCGAGACCCCTTTGGTCTCTGTCATTCGAACCTTTCCCTGCCTAGTTTCAGTGCAATGTCTATATGTAATAACTACCTTAATCAACATATTAAAAGCGAAAACTAAATATAATACTCGAATAACCGGAACAACGCTAAAGGAATTAATCAGCAATCCCGAAATTGGCGCAAAAAAGATTGCAACTAGACCACCTATATTCGCCCATGTATACACCCCTACTAAATCTTTGGGATCTGCATCTTCAATCAATAAACAAAACCATGCTGTTTGGTTAATCTGTTCAAAGCTATTAAATAAGACTGCTATTAAAAATAGCCAAAAGTTATCAGATATCGCCCACACCAAGCAAGCGACACTCCAGCCAAAGAAGTCCCCCATCATTGTTGTAAATTTTCTGCCCAGCTTATCGGTAATAATGCCACCAAAGAAGGAAAAAAACACTTGAACAAACATAGAAATGGATAATATCAGTCCGATTTGAACGTCAGTTATCCCCAATGTGTACATATAGAGTGTGGCAAAAGGTGCAATTAAATTGTAAGGAATTCCCCAAAGAGGTTCCATCAAAATTAGGAATCTAGGATTCCCCTTGTTATTTCTCAGTATTTGAATTAGTGGGTGATTTTTCAGGCTTTTTAATTTCTGTACCGTATTCACTTTCTTCTCCATTCTACATGCATATGTATATTTTAAGCTTTCGGAATATCTCTAACTATTTCAGTCAATCTCTATGCTGTTCAGACTATTTCTATGCTGTTCCTGTCGATTTCTAACTTATCAGTCATTCTCTAAGCAGTTCAGTCAATGTCTAACGTATTCAGTCAATCTCTACTGTTTCAGTCAATTTCTATGCTGTTCAGACTATTTCTATGCTGTTCCTGTCGATTTCTAACTTATCAGTCATTCTCTAAGCAGTTCCAGCTATCTTAATTATAACTCGCTGTATTTTTTTGGGTCAATAAGACGCACGTACTTATTTAAATAAAACAGTAAGGCACTCTACTATAGTATACGTAGGGTGCCTAGTTTTACCTTATGAGAAGAACATCTACCACACAAATGCTATTTGCATTGTGTCAAGTAAATCTTCTGCTATTTCAATTGCTATAACATATTTATAATGTTAAAGAACTAAGGAAGGTGGTGCATATACCCTTGCCTTCATCTCACTGTCTAACATATATAATCCTTTGGGATCACCAGCAAACAAATCAAATTTTTTAATATTATCTTCCGCATTCTTTTCTTCCTCGCCCTGTTCTTTTATAAACCAGTCAAGGAACTGCATAGTACGGAAATCACTAATTTTATAAGCTGCTTCATATATCTTGTTTATGGAAGCAGTCACATATTGTTCATGTTCAAAAGCTTTTACAAGTGGTTCTCTAAAATCACTATATTTCTCATTGAGTCCAGCGATTTCTGTCAAAGTAACTGATGCTCCATTATCTAACAAGTACTGACGGAACAACAATGCATGATCCCTTTCCTCTTGAGTTTGTATGAAAAACCAATTCTCAAATCCATTTAAAGTTTGATCCGCGTAGTAATTTGCGATATCTAGATATAGATACGCTGAATAGAACTCTTTATTAACTTGTTCATTTAGTAATTTTGCAATTTCTTGATTAAGCATCTTATCCAGTCCTTTCTCTTATTTTTCATTATTGTGGAAATAAGCTCTTGTACTACATAGTGATAAATAGTATTGTTGCTCAATTACAGCAATATTGTGATATACACCTTAATAGTTAATTAATTCTATCACAATATATCTAAGTGTTACAACTCTTTTGTATTTGTTACATTAAAGCATATAATTTCAACTATATTATTCCAACTATATATCCCTTTAACGTATGTTTTAATAAAATATATACCCTTGAAGCATATACTTAATCAATTATTTACCAATTAAGAAGCATACACTTAATTAATTATTTACCAATTAAAGGTATACTCTATCTACTTATAGCTTACTTATATCTATAGTGATAATACATTAAAAACTATACCACTAAAAGAAATAAGGGATGGAGTCTGTCATCCATCCCCTATTATTGAAATAATTCAACATACAGCTCGCCAGTGAGCAGATTTTGAGAATTATTGAAGAAGAGTCCTATTTAAAGAAAATTCGTATAATCAAAAAAGGTCTCTGCATACGCCAAAAAGCCGTATTTGCAAAGACCACACCGTCAATATAAAAATAGTCATAAAACCTTAAGAGTTTTATGCTTCTATCCACAATATTAATTGAATACCTCGTGTAAATTGATAGTGAAATGATACCACCGTTTTATTCACTTGAAAATACTAATTAATCAATAGCATGAAATAAATTTTTTTAGGCCCTCTTCACCTTAATAAAATAAATAATAACACTAAATACTTTATATAATTAAGTCAGTAAATTTCACACTTAGAAAACCTTTTTGTATTATTGCAGTTTTCATAATATTTAGTGTAGAATAGTCAAGAAAGATAAATCACACTTGCACCAATATATGTAAACTTTTTTAAGTTAATTCTGGAGGAACACTAAAAAATGGACCGAGCTGTACAAAGCAATACCGAAACAGTAAATGGAAAAAAGCATTCAGCATATGTTAATACTAAACAAGAAGATATTACTAAACAACCATCAAATGTTAATACCCAAACAGTAAATGAGATTAATCAAACAGTAATTGTCAGCAACAAGGCTGCTACTGCAAAACAAACTTATCTTGGTAACAAGGGTCTAATTTTTTTCGTAGCCTTTATGAATATGTTTATTCCCCTTTCTACAGATATGTACTTGCCTGCATTGCCTAATATGAGTACATATTTTTCTTGCAGTTCATCAATAATTAATCTAACGTTAAGCTTATTCTTTCTATTCTATTCAGTAGGAATTTTATTTTGGGGACCTTTAAGTGACAAATATGGCCGAAAACCCATTCTTCTCATTGGTAGCATAGCGTACATGATATGCAGTATTGTGTGCGCACTTTCTATAAACGTATACATGCTGATTATAGCCAGAATATTTCAGGGTTTAGCCGCAGGCGGTATAACTTCTGTTTCTATCGCAATTATTAAGGATACTTTTTCTAACAAAAAGAGAGAAAGTGTTTTAGCTATATGTCAATCAATATCGGGACTTGCTCCTATGATTGCTCCGCTTATAGGGGGCGTTATCCTAAGGTTTACAACTTGGAGAGGTGCATTTTGGGCTCTCGCGATAATCAGTATAATTAATTTGATAATAACATTTTTATTCCAGGAAACATTGAAAGAAGAAGATAGATATAGGGGTACATTGCTAGGTTCCCTAGGAAGGCTACTGGTTATATCCAAAAATAAAAGCTTCATTATACCAGCAATAATTTTCGCTCTTAATTCACTTCCGTTCTTAGGGTATATAGCCATTTCATCATATATTTACGTGGATTACTTTGGTCTTAGTGCTCAGGTATATACTTATTTCTTTGCATTCAACGCATTGGTTTCTATTTCAGGGCCATTTATTTATGTAAAGGTATTCAGAAACATGAATAAAAAGGCTTTTGCTACAATGATTTTGGGGGTATCGACTATAAGCGGAATTCTGGTAATTACTATTGGTACCCTGGCTCCAATACTATTTTGGATTTCCTTTGTATTTATGTCATTGTGCGGCACTGTAATAAGGCCGTTTAGCACAAACTTGCTTTTGGAACAGCAAAAGGGTGACACTGGGTCAGCCTCTTCCTTAATAAATACCCTGTCCATGGTAATGGGAAGTATAGGAATGGCAGTAGCCTCACTGCCTTGGGGAAATGCGGTTATAGCCTTGGGTGCCATTATTTCCGTTTGTTCCTTGACTTCACTAGTTAGCTGGAATCTATTCTTAAAATCAAAGCTACCTTGCATAGGGGTAAAAGATATTTGATAGCAATTTTGATAGCAGCAATAAACATTTGATAACAATAAATATTCTATACCATATTATATTGAGACTATAAATGCACCTCTAATGTTAGATTTGACTAAGCAACTAACATTTGGGTGCATTTTTATATCCTATAAAATTTGCATATTTTTCATATGTTATTGACTAATCGTTATTTTCATATTATATTAATTAGGTTACCTAACTAATTATATTATATGAAAGGAATTTTTATGCAACAACTAACACAGAAAAGAAGAATGTTGGTCATGATAGCGTTAATGGCTACAATGTTCTTCGCCGCAATTAATCAAACAATTATCAGTGCCGCACTACCAAAAATTATTGCCCAATTAGGTGGAATGGACTACTACTCATGGGTGATAACAGGTTACATGCTAACCTCTACTATTTCTACCATAATATTCGGAAAGTTATCCGATATCTATGGCAGAAAAATCTTTCTACTATCAGGAATTTCTGTATTTCTAATAGGTTCCTTTTTAACAGGCTTATCCACTAATATTTTTCAAATGATAGCATTCCGTGGTATTCAAGGAATTGGTGGAGGCATATTAATGTCTATCTCGCTAACCGCCATTGGAGATTTATACCCTCCACAAGAGAGAGCCAAATGGACAGGAGTGATGATGTCTATCTTCGGACTTTCTAGTATCCTTGGTCCTGTTCTTGGCGGTATCATGGTTGATTACATAGCATGGAAGTGGTTATTTTGGCTCTTCCTACCTCTAGGTGTCGTAGCCTTCTTTATGATTTTAAGTCTTTTTCCTAAATCAAAGGGGGATGTTTCAGAATCAATTGATTATTTAGGATCATTAATACTAGCGCTTTCCATTACTTTCTTACTTTTAGGATTCTCATGGGCTGGAACAAAATATGCTTGGACCTCACCTCAGATTTTAGGTCTCTTCGCAGCTACTTTAGTTGGAATTATATTTCTTATACTTGTTGAACGGAAGGCTAAAAGTCCTGTAATGCCTCTTTCTATGTTTAAGAACAAGGGTGTCACAATTTCATACGCAGCAAGTTTTGTTATGAGTGGCGGAATGATGGGAGCAATGTCTTATATTCCCTTCTATATTCAAGGTGTAAAAGGACTCTCTGCTACAACATCAGGATTATTGAATATACCCATGTCAATAATGATGATTATATTTAGTACGTTAGTTGGGCGTTGGATGTCTAAAAGCAATAATTACAGACTATTTGCTGTACTCGGCTTAGGCATTATGAGTGGAAGTATGATTATTATGGCCAATATGAGTAGTATTGTATGGGCTACTATAAGCTTGATTATATTTGGTATAGGGCTGGGCTTTGGTATGACAGTATTCACGACAACAGCACAGAACTCTGCCCCTATCTCACAGCTAGGTGTAGTAACTGCATCTTGTACACTCTTTCGTAATCTGGGAGGAACTATCTTTATTGCCATATTTGGATCTATTATGAACTCATCAATGGCAAAAAATATGGCTGTAGTAATGAACCCTGAAACCGGAGTAGATCTTTCTATATTGGATGCTGAAACTGCACAAAAGTTTACCGCTATGGCTAATCCTCAAATGTTGCTGGACAGTAATAAACTTGACAGTATACAGTTGTCTATGTCCGAGCAGTTTCAAGGCTTATTTCAACAAATGATAGGTATGGTTCGAACAGTAATGGGAGATGCATTAACTAGTGTGTTTTATATAGGTGCTCTATTATTACTTGTAGGGGTTGTATTATCATTGTTCCTGAAAACAAAACCCGTTTATGATGACGAGTGCTTGGATACAATTGAAGAAGATGAAGAAGCAGCCTAAAAATGTGTTGTTGAACTGAATTTGATAATGTATAATGATTGTAAAAATTAATCCATAATTACCGTAAAAAATACAGTTTATTTCCAGAAGAAGTATTTATTAATGAGGTGAATTTCTTGGATAAGCAATCGAATATAGATTTCAGAAGATTTGTAGAAACATTTGAATATCTGTCAAGAGTTGAACGGCATAAACAGCCCTTATTAGGACTAAAACAAAGTGAAATGCGTATTCTACTTTGTATCGATCACCTTTCTCGCCAAAGCCAGAATGTTGTTACCGTTTCTGAAATTAGTAAGAAAATGTTTGTGACTTCCCCTACTGTTACAGAATTAATAAAGAATTTAAGGATACAGGGGTATATCCTGCGAAGCGTTGACTCTCATGACAAGAGAGTGGCAGATATTAAATTGACTGAAAAAGGTGAAGAAATAGTTCAAAAAGCGACTAAATATTTTACTAATCTATTTTCTGGCCTTATAGATAAATTAGGTAAGGAGCAGAGTGAGATATTACTCAATTTATTAGATCAAGTTTGCTTATATCTTGATGAAGCAAAGATAGAAATTGATTGAGATTTTATAGCGTAGCAGCTTTTAGGTTGCTACGCTATTAATTTTTGCAGCTAGCCAATCCTTATTCAGCTCGACCTTTCCTGTAATTTACGTTGTTACGCTATTACTTTATACAGCTAGTAACAGTTAATAGTACCATCTGTCTAGCTTGCCGTTTTAGCTTTATTACTTCCAACTCTAACATTTACATATTTAGTCATATATGGTAATATCTTTTTAATTGTTTACAAACTAGGTATGCTACATGTTGGAGGCTTTATGACAGTAATAGAAATTACCGGACTTAGCAAGCATTTTAAAGTGCTTAACCGCAGAGAAGGTTTATTGGGAGCTGTACGTGATCTGTTCTCCACAGATTATCGTCAGGTTAAGGCTGTTAACACTATTGATATGACAATTCATGAGGGCGAAATAGTTGGATTTGTTGGTCCAAATGGTGCTGGAAAATCTACAACTATCAAAATGATGACGGGTGTTCTTGAACCGTCGGAGGGCAAGATTCTTGTCAATGGGAGAATTCCTTTTAAGAACCGCCAACGCAATGCAAAGGAGATAGGAGTTGTGTTTGGGCAACGCACTCAGCTTTGGTGGGACCTCCCTGTTATTGAATCCTTTAAAGTACTAAAAGAGATCTACCAAGTGGACCAAAAGACTTTTGATGAAAACCTCGAAACCTTTAATGATCTGGTTAATATCAAAGAGCTATATCATAAGCAGGTGCGTAGCTTATCTCTTGGACAGCGTATGTTATGCGATATTGTAGCGTCCTTTCTCCATAACCCCAAGGTAATTTTTCTTGATGAACCCACAATCGGACTAGATGTTTCGGTAAAGTCTAAAATACGCTCGTTGATCAAGGAGCTCAACCAAAAAAGGAAGACTACTATTATTCTCACAACACATGATATTAGTGACATTGAAGCGCTATGTAAACGATTAATTATTATAGACAAGGGCAGCATTATTTATGATGGGGATATACATAAAGCAAACAAGCTCTTTGGCTCCTACCGTACTCTGAAGGTACAAGCCAGCTCCATACGTGATATATCATTTGATAAATTCACAAAGCAAATAAAAGAAGAATTTCCTTGTAAAAATGAAATCCTGGTAGAAAAACAATCAGAGGGTTGGCTGGATATTACACTAAATCAGGATGAAGTAAAGCTTTTGGATGTACTGAACTATCTAATGACAACCTTCTCTATTAGAGACATTAAAATAGAGGAAATGGATATGGAGACAGTCATCCGTAAGGTATACGAGGGAGCATTGTTATGAGAAAGTATCTGTATTTTGCAAAGAGTCAGCTTTTATCTTGGATGGTATACAGAGTTGGATTTATTTTCACAATCCTAAGTAACATAGTATTTATTTTTATTACTTATTACTTGTGGAAGTCCATTTATGCAGAACCGGGAAAAATCCTTAATGGTATGCCCTTTGAGCAAACCTTCCTCTACTTAGCGTTGGCCTCCACATTACACACTATATTTCAGACAGATACAGACTGGAACATGGGAAGAAGGATTGTAACAGGCAACATTGTATCGGATTTGGTCAAGCCTATGGACTTTCAGATGCAGCTATTAGCTAGAACCTCCGGATTGATGGTTAGTCGATTAATACTTCTATCCATACCGGCACTTCGGGTAATCATATTCGTTTTCAATGCAAATATACCGGTAGGAGTGAATTTAATATTCTTTTTTTCTTCAGTTATTTTATCATTTTTATTAAATTTCTTCTTTGATTTTATTATAGGAACAGTTTCCTTTTATACACAGTCGACCTGGGGGATAGTTTATACAAAAAATGTTATTGTGATGCTACTATCAGGGGCAGCTATTCCAATAAGTTTTTTCCCTAGTACTCTTCAGGGTATTATTAAGTTTCTTCCTTTTCAGTATATTTATAATGCTCCTCTAGAAATATTGACATCTGGAAAAATGAATATCGGGCTATACTTTGAGATGATATTAGTACAGTTGCTCTGGTTGGTTGCAATCTATATTCTCGGCAGACTTTTTTATTCAAAATCGCTAAAGGTCATCACAGTCAATGGAGGATAAATAGTATGAATACTCTAAAACATTATGTAAGAATCTATTTTCTACTTGTTTCACAATATATGAAAACCCGTATGCAGTACCGTTCAGACTTTTTTATAAGTCTCATCGGTCTTATCATCACCAATTTATCAGGTATTGTTACCTTCTGGATTGTCTTTCAATCAGTTGATAACATTAACGGTTACAATTACCATGAGCTTATCTTTATGTACGCTCTTTCACTATTGGTAATGATTCCACAGGAATTACTATTTAATAACATATGGTACATAGAAGGGTATCTGATAGAAGGATCATTTATCAAGTTTTACCTACGACCACTTAACATGATGTTTTATTATATGTCCGATTTATTCGATGCAAAGGGCCTTGGTCAGCTTGGCGTTGGCATTGTTGCCCTGTTATATTCCTCTGCTAGTTTAGGCATTGCATGGACCCCATTAAAAATACTGCTCCTGATTGCAGTTATTTTCAGCGCATCTCTAATAATCATCTCCATGATGAGTATTGCATCCTTCACAAGCTTCTGGTTCCTTCGAACAAATCCTATACTACAGATGACAGCTAATTTGAGGGATTATTCCAGGTATCCTATTTCCATATACAATAAATATCTACGATTTGTGTTTTCGTTCATCATCCCCATCGGGTTCGTTTCCTTCTACCCATCGCAGTTGTTCTTAAGACCAGACAATATCATTCCTGTGGTCTATTTGGGCCCAGTGGTGGGTGTTGTCATGTTCATGATCTCTTATACCATGTGGCGAAAGGGTACAAAAAACTATTATGGAACGGGGTCATAATTGGTTGGGAATTTCAGAAGATTCTTTATGCCCAAAGAAAATTATTCATCAATTTCATCTACATCAGGCAAAATCCCAATGAATCGAGCTATAGAAATTATTGTCATGATTAGTCCTGCAACTATCTCAACAAAAACAAGCTCTGCAAGATATAGATTTTTGCCAATGATGTTTTCAAGCCCTGTTCTGTCAAATACTGCAACACATAATATAGTTGATGTAACATACTCAAACCAAGAGGCTGTAACACTAATATGTGATACCTTTGCAATAGTTAATACAATTACTGCAAACCAAAACATTATTTCAACATAGTTATGGAAAAGTGCTAATATTATCCTACGTATTGACTTAACTTTATACTGTCTTCTAGCTTTATACGCCCTATATGGATCAAAAAAAACGACGTTTATCTGATATACTATTACTTCAAATACCCTAAGCGATCCATAAGCCGAAAGTGCAATCATTAAGTAAATAAATTTTTCATTAAGATAGAATACAATAATAGAGGAAACTATAGATAATAGGAAATTCCCAACCACCCAATAATCTACAAATCTATATGACATACTTCCTTTAATTTTTCTAATAATATGAAAAATAGATATGTAACTTAGTACTTTGAATATACGCTCCCACATATCAACTAAAAAGCTATCTTTTCTATAACACCTCATATTAACCCCTATAATTTATATTTAATATTGTTTATGAATAATAAATTACTATATAATTTTAAAGTTATGTATGCATTATTGCTAGTATCAACAGAACAATTTTACAATAAATTACATAATATTACAATAACTATGTTTAAATCTGGTTTTATATAAAACCTATAGGCTCCTTTTTCAGATAGTGTAAAGCTTTTCCTTCTACTGCCCATGGTTGTTGAAGACTCAATATCCATATTAAACTGTTTGCGCAGATCCAAAGGGTGAAACCAACCCTTGGCAATCATCATATCAGATATTTCCCCATGTAGAGCAATAGCCTTGCCTAATTGTCGCTCTACAAATAAATAGTTCGGTATAGATTTTTATGTTATAATAACCAAAGATATTATGTGTTAGAATATTTAAGGTTGTTTTATGTTAATTAATTTTAATTCTTACAATAATTTGGACCAATATTTATAATAATTTATTTGAAAGGCTTCAAATATGAAATTGTTTAAAAAAAACCGAAGAATGAGTGTAGTGTATACTTGGTTTTATTCAATATTGTCGGTACTAGTCTTAATCCTCTTGTTAAATCTAGGGATAAATTTTTATTCTCTCAGCTATATGGAGCAGGAAATGCTGAATTTGTATGAAAATTCCACAAACCTTCTTAAAACAACCGTAGACATGAGATTAAGCGGTATTCAGAGTACAGTTAACCAGTTGGGAATCAATACGAATAATATTTCTCTTATGAACAGTACCAAGGAGGATGGTTCATATCGAAAATATTCGTTTAACCTTATTCAAGAAATGAGGGCATATAAAATTGCCAATCCATTGATAAAAGATATTTTTGTTTATTATCCCTATACCAATAATGTTGTCAGCAGTGATGGCCTTTTTCAAGCAAATCATTATTATTACATATCAGACTTTAAAGAAAGCGTAACTTCAGAGGAATGGAATGCATTTATATCAGACCCCGAAGCATTACAGTTTGAGATATTTGAGGAATCTCAATCAAATTATATGATAGTCAAGCAAACTATGCCGGTTTCCAATGCTGACAAGCCTAAAGCAGTAATAATAGCGGTTATAAACGAGGCTGAGGTCAAAGAGATACTTACCTCAGTTAAGCTCAGTATCAACCCAAAGCTTACATTGATACTATGGCCATCCGAAAAGATCTATTCTTATTCAGGTGACAATAGTCTACTGCAAAATGTACATACATCTATGAACAAGGATAATGACTCCGTTGACTATGATGATTATTTGGTAACAAGTACTGAATCACAGTTCGGAAAATTGACTTACCTAGTTATTAATGAAAAAAGCGAGGTTCTCAATTCTTCGGATATATTCAGGATAATTGCCATTGTGGGAGTCCTTATTTGCCTTATATTCGGTGGTGCACTCTCTTTCTTTATCAGCAGAAAAAATAACTCCTCTATTATAATGGCTGCTAATTCCATCAGCAAGAATAATAAAAGGGATACTGATGAATATACCTTTGTTACCTCTTACCTTACTGATATATTAAATGAAAAAAGCTTACTTACTACCGAGCTTGAGAAGCAGAAGCTTATCGTTAAAAGGTCCCTTCTTATTAAAATGCTAAAGGGAGAAGCATTGGACAATGATACAATTGAAAAAGCGAAAACTCTAGTAAACGAACATATGGCGCTTCCTTTTTTCTCAACTGTTGCCATTTATATTGAAGATATATCTATTAATTCGCAAGAAGGAGATATACTACAGGAAAGAGGTATTCTGACAACTATCAGAGAAGTCATTTCAAAGCATCAACTTCACAATGCAGATGTATGTATTATAGATGGAAATATTACTTTAGTTATAAATTTGCAGGAAAAAGATGACGAGTATGACATTCTGCCTGCAATAGCCAAATCAATTGAGGAAATATCCCAGAAAATAAATAAAACTATTAAAGCGGGTATTGGCAGTTCTTATAATTTCTATGGCCTGACACTCTCATATTATGAAGCAAACGAAGCTCTTGAACATGCTTTTGAAAATGAAAGCATCTCTATTATTTGCTATTCTGACATCGAAAGAGATGAATTGGCGGATGTAAAACCACTCTTTTCTTCAATGCTGACAAAACTAGAACAAATGCTGAGATCGAAAGCTTATACTGAAGCGGAGCAGCATTTAGAGGAGATATTTACAAGTTATCTAACCGTATCAGAGAAGCCTGAAATCCTCAATTGCAGAAAATATGCCTACTTAAATCTTCTAATGGATACAGTTACAGAGTTTCAGCATAATAAAAGTTTTAGCGCCAACTACGATTTACAGCCAATTTTAAATACTAAAAATTTAAGAGCTTTGAAATCAGAGTCTATAACTATAATTCAGCATCTAAAAGCTGCTAAGGAGCAGAATGATAATTCGGAGACAAAGAAATCCGTAGATATGGTTAAGCGTTATATTGATGAAAATTACACTGACTCCAACCTAAATTTGAACCAGTTGTCTGAAAAGATAAATATGAACCATACCCAGCTGTCTAAGTTATTTAAAAGATATTATGGCTATGGAATTTCCGAATATATAAACAAAGTTAGAATAGATGCAGCAAAAATACTGATTAGTACCCACAAGTTAACAATTAAGGAAATTGCGTTTAGTGTAGGATATTCGAGCGATATTAATTTCATCAGGGTATTTAAAAAATATGAAAATGTAACGCCGGGAAATTACGGAAAGTAACGTGTACATATAATAAAACAAGAAATCCGGGGAAATGTTCAATAATTGTTAATGCTGCAAAAAAGATTTATTGACAATGTTTAATAACCTAAATGGTGATGATTAGCCTAGTTCAAATACTGTTTATTAGTTCAAAAAAAGTTTATATACAAATATGCTTTCAGTTTTCTATAATGAATCTGCTGGCCGGCTGATGCAATATACCATATTTTATTACATTACGTTTAAGAAAAGTTTAAAACTATTATGAGGTGATTAAACATGAAAAAAAGAATATTAGTAGTTTGCCTGCTTATTTCAATAGTAGCATCATTATTTTCCGGATGTGGAACTAGTACAGATAAGGCTGCAGATAGTTCAACCGCTTTGTCTAGTGCTACTGCAACTTCACAACCGGCTCCTGAACCTTCAAAGCTAGTTTTGTGGATGCCACCGTTTGGTACTGAAGATACTTTGGACAAAGAATTATGGACAAACGTCACAGCTCCATTTGCGAAAGAAAACAATGTAGAACTACAGATCGAAATCACTCCATGGGAAAATTACGAAGCAAAATATCTGACAGGTATCTCTTCAGGTAATGGTCCTGATGTAGGTTATATGTATAACGAAATGATATACGACTATATTAACATGGGGGCTCTCGAACCTCTTGATGGTATGCTTACAGCAGAAGACAAGGAACATTTTTACTACCTCGATCATGGCGTTATCAACGGTAAGTCCTATGGTATGCCTATTGTAGTAGGTAATGCGAGAGTTCTTTTCTACAATAAGGATATACTTGACGCAAAAGGTGTTCAGGTCCCCAAAACATGGGAAGAATTTAGAGAAGCCAGCAAAAAAGTTACAGACGGAAAAGTATACGGAACTGTAATGCCTTGGGGTGAAGCAGCAACCCGTGCACTCAACGTAGCATACTTCCCATTCCTATGGCAAGCAGGCGGTGATCTTATTTCAAGCGACGGAACCAAGGTTACCTTTAACAGTGAAGCCGGAATTAAAGCTCTTAAGTTTATCAGCGATTTAAAAAATGTTGATAAATCCATGCCAGATTCTGTTACTTCCATGTCAGAACCAGACTCAAAAGGTTTCTTCCTAGATGGTAAGTGTGCCTTCATAATCCAGGCTACAAGCTTTACAAAGCAGCTTGATGAAAAAGGTATTAACTGGGGCTACATAACCAGCCTTACCGACAAAACCCAGGGTACATTTATGGCTACAGATATGTTAGTAATGACTTCATCCTCAAAAAATAAGGAAATGGCCTTCAAGCTCATGAAACATATGCTCAAGGGAGAATCCATGACAGAATTCCACAAAATGTCAGCATTTGCTCCTGTAGCAAAAGATGAGGCATATAATGATAACCCTGCCTTCGAGTCAATGTTTGAAAATGACAAGGCTGCGTTAAAGACCTTGCCTGTTGCTAAACAGACATCAAAAATATATGATTATCTGCTAAAGAATATTCAGCTTGTTATGATGGGTGAATTATCACCAGAGGACGCTCTTAAGAATGCTGAGCAATATTCAAACGATCTTCTTAACAACTAATACCATTTATATGAAATAAGGCCAAATGCATTATGTATAAATAAAACCACAGCTACACGCCATTTAAGCCTGTAGTTGTGGTTTATAAATTGTGCCTTGTAGATTATAGGAATAGGAGTCATTTAGCATGAGCAAAACAGCTTTTACTATAAAAAAAGATAGTAGCTTCAGGGAAGCCTTAACCGGGTATGCTATGATCTTACCTAGCTTTATATTACTCTTAATGTTTTTCGTAGTTCCAATATTTATGACAGCATTTTATAGTTTTACGAAGTTTAATGTATTGGAGGCCCCACAGTTCGTTGGATTAAGAAACTATACAAAGATGTTTTCTGATCCATTTGTAATTGCCTCCATTAAAAACACTCTATTGTACACCATTATCACAGTACCTGTCCAAACAGTAGCATCCTTGCTACTTGCGTGTGTATTCGTCGCAAAAAAAGATAGTCCTTGGAAAAACTTCGCAAAGAGTTCAACCTTTATTCCCGTAATATCCTCAATGATTATTGTGGGTACTTTATGGAGAATGATGTTTAATACAGATATCGGAATAATAAATACGCTGCTGTCTTTAATCGGTGTTGAGCAGGTAAATTGGCTTGGCGGCAAGTTTACATCCCTGTTAGTAGTTTGTGTTGCAAGTATATGGAAAAACGCAGGTTATTTTTTAGTAATCTACTATGCAGGGATTATGGATATTCCACGAAGCTACTATGAGGCGGCAGAGGTTGACGGTGCTAATGCAATTCAAAAATTCTTTTTTATTACTTTGCCTAGCCTTCGTAATATAACCTATCTTGTTGTGACACTTGGTACAATATGGTCTTTCCAGGTATTCGACCTAGTTTATGTAATGACTGGAGGAGGACCTGGAACGTCAACTGTAACACTTGTAATGACAATCTACAATACTGCTTTCAAACAGTATAATATGGGATTTGCTTCATCAATTTCATTTTTACTTTTTGCTATAGTTATTATAATTTCAGTTATTCAGAAGAAGTTTCTAGGCGGAGATAAAGGAAGGTGACATGCATGAAAAAAATAATTAACTCTTTTTTGCTAAATATTTTGTTAGTACTGATTGTTGCAGTAACTATTGTTCCCTTCATATATATGGCTCTTACATCCCTGAGGCATACCTATGCCCTGGATTTTTCCCTAAACTTTGCAGCAATGGATTTAAAGAATTACGTTACCATATTCAAGAATTACAGTTTTTTCACCTACCTGTTTAACAGTATAATTGTTGTTGGGGGAGCTGTAATATTTAATATTATTATTAGTTCATTAGCCGGATACTCTTTTGCCAAAAAGAAGTTCCCGGGTAAGGAGGCTATATTTTGGATATTCCTTGCAACTATGATGATTCCAGCACAGGTAACATTGATTCCAATGTTTCTAATTATGAAAAAGGTTCACTTGCTGAACACATCGCTCGCACTAATACTGCCGCTACTTGATGCCTTTGGAGTTTTTCTCTGCAGGCAGTTCATGTCGGATGGTATACCTGATGAACTTATCGAAGCAGCTAAATTAGATGGATGTAAAGAAATGTCCATATTCATTAATATAGTAATTCCACTTGCTAAACCGGTACTGATTGCACTTGCAATATTTACATTTATTACATCGTGGAATGATTTTATAAGACCTCTAATATTTATTACACAAGAATCCAAACAAACTCTTACGCTTGCGCTATCCACACTTCAGGGTAATTTTGGAACTAATTACGGCCTTGTTATGGCCGGCGCGACATTGACCTTCCTGCCGCCCTTCTTATTTTATGCCTTTATGCAGAAACAATTTGTAGAGGGAATTGCCCTAAGTGGTATAAAAGAGTAAAAAATAGCTTCAAGAATATTTATTATAAATGAGGTATATATATGAATATTATTACATATAAAAAACTGTCATCACTTGAGAAAGTATTTTTAAATCATGAACCAGTTGCAACCTGTGGAAAGATAAATGCCATATTCAAAAATGAAACCTACTCTTATCAAATAGCTTTATATACAGAACATACCGACGGAAATGGGATTAATTTCCCATTTGTTTCGGTTAAAGCCGAAGGAAATTTTGCCGGCATTGTGAAAATAAAGGAAGTAGGCAATGTGCCTTCACAGTTACCTGTTTACGCCGGCAGTGATACAGATTACCTGTCACACAGCCCAGGATTGTTTCCCGATCCCCTGTTTGATTTGGTAGAAAATAAAATAAAACTTGTTCCACGCCAATGGCGAAGCCTCTGGGTTGAATTAACACCGGACAAGGATGCGCCTGCAGGTATGTATACAACAGTTATCAGGCTTTTAGCAGAGGATGGGACGGAACTAGCATGTGTGGAAGAAAGCATTGAAGTGCTTGATGCAGCACTACCAAAACAGGAGCTTATTCATACTGAATGGATGCATTTTGACTGCATAGGTTCATACTATGGTGTTGATATGCTAAGTGAAGAGCACTGGAGCCTTATGGAAAGGTATATCAAAACTGCAGCAGAGCACGGGGTAAACATGATTTTAACCCCATTATTTACTCCGCCTCTGGATACAAAGGTTGGTGGAGAACGGCCTACAGTCCAGCTTGTTGATGTATTTATGATAAATGGAGTATACAGCTTCAAATTTGAAAAATTAAAGAGATTTGTTGAGATGTGTCAGAAACTAGGAGTTGAATATTTTGAGATGTCTCACCTTTTTACCCAATGGGGGGCTTTTCATGCACCCAAAATAATTGCCAATGTAAATGGAACTGAAAAGAAAATATTCGGATGGGACACCGAGGCAGCAGGACAGGAGTACGGCACTTTTCTCGATGCCTTTCTTCCAAGCTTGACTAAAACCTTAAAGGAATTGAATATTTCCAGCAAATGCTGGTTTCACGTATCAGACGAGCCGAGTTCCGCGCATCTGGACAGCTATAAGGCTGCACAGCAATTAGTTTATAAGCATCTGAAGAATTTTAAAATAATTGATGCCCTTTCGGACTTTGAATTTTACAAAAAGGGTCTTGTAAAAAATCCGATTCCAGCCTCTGACCATATTGAACCGTTTTTAGAAGCTCAAGTTAAAGATTTATGGGTATATTATTGCTGCTGCCAGTACAGGCATGTAAGTAACCGGTTTATGTCAATGCCTAGCCGCCGTAACAGGATACTGTCAGTTCAGCTTTTCAAATACGATATTACCGGGTTCCTGCACTGGGGGTTCAATTTCTGGAATTCACAATACTCCATCAAAGCTATTAACCCATATGCGGTAACTG
>JAEYTP010000036.1 GCA_023433945.1 Bacillota bacterium
CAGAAGTATTTGCACAAAGCAATGAATTGTGGGCATGCAGAGTTAAAAGATACCTTATTCAATTTTTGAGTCTCCTTGAAAATATAAGCCGTCAAAAAGAACCATCACCAGTGGATATTGTATTAGACTATATACATACAAACTATCCAATAAAATTATTCTTAACGATTTTATTCGTTGTTCAAATCTAAATCGTGTATCATTAAACACCATGTTTAAAGAGAAATTCGGATTTACTGCAATGGGCTATTTACAAAGGTACCGTTTGCAAATAGCCAGCGAGCTGCTCATTCATACTGATATGAGCTTAAATGAGATTGCTCGGTCTACAGGATTTGAATATGACACATATTTTATTAAGCAATTTACATCAAAAAGAGGGATATCGCCAACTACCTATCGATATGTATGTAGGGAACAAGCTAAATCAATGTAGAGGTTTTTTAGAAAATACCTGTTTGAGACTACTCTAACGGTTAGCTCGCACTGTAGGTTCGATTTTATAATGGGACACTTAAAAAATAGTGTAAACATTTCACTTAAATTTTGATACTTCTTAAACTATCCCAATTACTTTTCATGTCGATTTTATGGCTACCATTCTGCAAAGATTTTATCAAAGAAGTAGCAAAGTAAATAGTATAGAAACGGGACTGCCTCAAAACAAAATGTGAGGCAGTCCCTTTTTTTGAACCGTAACATAGAATGCCAGGCTTCTGGACTTAATGTATTTGCCCATTTAATCAGTAATTCTGTGTACAGCAACTTCCATGCGGTCGTCCTATAACTAATCACAATTTAATCTGCCCTTGGTGTCACTTTCTACAAGACAAGGGGAATACCGGTAGGTTTATTTAAATGCGATATCCAGTAACAATACATATTTTATTTACATAAACTGGTATTGCAAGTTACTTTTTATAGGAGGTATTAACCGTGATTTCAAGTAGTGAATTTTTAAAACAGTCACTAGGTTTACATTTGTTTTTCGCAAGGATTATGAAAGAACACTCATTCTTTCTTGAGATAGGCTTTACACCTAAAGATGCTAGCTTTACCCAACAGGCAGATAATTTTCGTAGAGAGTTTGACCAAATTTTAGGGGAAGCAATTGCTCTTTCTAATGGCGTTGTGAATTCCGATATTCTTCGATCAGGTGAAGTAATAACCCCTTATACTTTAAATGCAGAAAACGCAACCACATATTTTACCGGCGTACAGATACCAACTAATTTGACACAGGCAGAAGCACAATTAGAGGGTGGTGGAGTAATAAAGGGCGCACCCAGACTTGAATACTATGTATCCGTGCTTAATCAAAGGGCAATAAACGCAACGGCTGCATTAATACAGTTTAAAACAAATATTTTATCTAATGTATTAAGTTGCAAAATGTTTACAGTTAATTACCCCTTGCTGATTTTGCACATAACTCGTGAGGCAGAATTATATCTTCAGCAGCTTAGAAGACTTCAAGCAAGGAAAGAGATAAGTCTTGAAAGAGAAGCCTACGAGCAGGAGTTTTTCTGGAACAGACAGATGGCAGAACATGCTAAGTTTATAAGAGGACTGCTTGATCCGACAGAGGAAGATTTGATTAGTAAAGCTAATAGTTTTGGAAATGAGTTTGATCAATTAACAGCAGAGGCTAAGGCAGCAATGGATGCAACTGCTCCATTGGTTACAGACGAAAGCTTAAAGGCAACAGAGGATTTACGGAATTTCAAGGCGCAAGGCACGCAGGGTATACTTGCATGTAAAGTAAAATCAATTATTATACCATTGCTAGGCGATCATGTATTGCGTGAAGCGAATCATTATATACGTCTGCTCAAAATGTTTGGAGGAAGATAAGTATAGTTTTTGACTTCGAGTCCTGTCGAGGAGCCTGCATCGCAGGAGGGGCAACCCCTACTTACAACGATGGAATAATAACTTTCTGGCACTTTCTTTGGTTAATTGCACAGAGTATGAAGTTGGATCTTTAATTGATAATAAAAGTTAAAATTTCAAAATGTTGCATAATCCGCTCAATATTTGGGCGGATTTTTGTTATTATAGGTATAGGAAACTTGAGCATAATACGTTCAAGCTCTATGCTGAGATAAAGGATATATATTTATTATTCAATAATACATAGATTTAAGGTAATCTCCAATAAACAAATAACTTTGAAATGAAGGGGAAAGGGAAGATACCTGCATTATTTATATTTGGATTTAATCCTAATATTGATCTGATCATGCAACCTGTGAATTTGTTTAATATACTATTCCTGGGTCTCGGTGCATCAGCACTATGCTTTGTTACCTGGAACTCCGCAGTTAAAATACTAGGAGCTGTAAAAACCAGTGTGTATATTTATATGGTACCTGTTATAACAGTTGTTACCTCCATAATTATATTACGGGAAGAAATTTCGGGTATTGCTGTACTAGGAATTGTACTTACATTATCAGGTCTGTTTATCTCTGAAAGTAAGATTTTAGTAAAGAGAAAAGAAGAACCCATAAATGAATGATTATATTTTGGAATGTGAAAGCCAGCCTATGGTATAATAAAGTATCTGATTAATATACTAACTCTACTTCTAAAATAGTTTTATTTTGGGAAGTAGAATTTGCTTTAGTTAAAGTATAAACCCAGTATATAGTTGAATTGATATTTACTACTACCATTGCTAGGAGGTACCAAACTATTATGGAATACAAGATTTTTAGTTTTCCCATAACTATGTCATTCGGCAATACCGAAAATACAGTTTATCCAACCTTACTTTGGGATAAGCAAAACATTATTCTTGTCGACTGCGGCTTTATAGGATCGCTCCCCTACATTGAAAAGGAACTGTTAAAGCACGGTTTGTCATTGGATAAAATAACCGGCCTTGTACTGACTCATCATGATCATGATCATATGGGGGCGGCTGCTGCCATTAAAAGGATAAACCCTCATTT
Organism: Bacillota bacterium; assembly: GCA_023433945.1. Classification (GTDB taxonomy): domain Bacteria; phylum Bacillota; class Clostridia; order Acetivibrionales; family DSM-1351; genus Ruminiclostridium. The sequence continues at coordinate 2,958 of JAEYTP010000036.1, forward strand.
GAAAATATACGCTTCTGCTGTAGAAGCGCCATTCATCTCCGCTCAAGAAAAACCGTTGCGATTGAGTCAAGCGGAAGAAATGCAGAAAATACTCCCGCCCGAGCAGCAGGACTTTGGTAAGGCATTTTGTGAGATGCTACGCCGGGTTGAGCCGGTAGAGGTAGATGTTTTTTTGCGTGACGGAGAACGTATGGATTGGTGTGAAGGATGTAGGATTATTGCGACACCGGGTCATACACCTGGGCATATTTCGCTCCTTATGGAGAAGGATTCGATTATCATAACGGGTGATGCAATTGCGCTGGAGGACGGTAAACCTGTTATCGCAAACCCACAGTTTACATTGAATATTGAACAAGCTACAAAATCTATCGAGAAATTATTGTCACTAAATGCAAAGGAATATTTTTGTTACCATGGCGGGCTTCTTGTGTCTACTGTGAAGTGATATTTATATACTTTTTGACAGAATGCCTTAATTTTAAATACTACCGTTTTTATAAATAAAACAGTCATTCCATAATAGTATTTTGTGCCCTTCTAGTTTACAGACATTAAATATAATTATTGTAATATTATGTAATTTATTGTAAAATTGTTTTATTGATACTAGCAATAGTTTATACGTAACATTAGAATTATATAGTAATATATTATTCATAAACCAATCATTGGCGAAAATTTATATCTTGCAGAGCTTGTTTTTGTTGAGATAGTGGCAGGACTAATCATGACAATTATTTCTATAGCTCGATTCATTGGAATATTGCCGGATGTAGATGAAATTGATGGATAGTTCTCTATTTTTCAAGGGAAAGTATTTCTTGATGGAATAAGTGCCAAATAACAAAATAGGCTATTATTATAGCTTATTATTCTATGCGGGATAGAATTTGTGGAGGAATGGAATGGATGGCAGGATAAAGAGGCTCCTTGGTGATGGGCCACACCCTTTTAACATTAATAGAATTGGTGAAAGCAATGTGGATGCCTTTGTTGGACAGGGAATGATTATTTTGTCATCAAAAGGCAGCATTGATATGTCTAAAGGGTGCCATTCTCATGATAGCTATGAATTTCTATTACCATTAACTGATATGCCATATACAGGAGTAGAAAAGAAGGTTATTACTTCTGAAAAGTATAAATTTTTACCCATAAACTCTGAACAGTCCCATGGCCCAATAAAAGATGTATTTGATTGGAAGTTGATGGCATTTCAAATAGATAAGAAAACTTTTAATGATATTTCATATTCATACTGTAATAAAAAAGATATTACATTTGAGAATGAAAGTATAAAAGTTGGGATTGAGATATTTGGCCCACTTACAATGTTCAAAGAAGAAACCAGAAATACACAGGCAGGCAGCGATTTTATACTTCAGAATTTAATTAACCTTATTACAGTTAATATATTAAGACAGTTCAAAAGTAATATTCCAAAACTCATAAAAGAATATAACTATTGCGAAAGAGACAACATCAATAGAGCAATAGCCTATTTGAGAGAAGAGTATAATAGTACATTTTCTCTTGATGATGTTGCAAGTATTGCAAATCTAAGTCCATATCACTTTATAAGAACTTTTAAAGCTATGACGGGTAAAACGCCGTATGACTACTTATTGGATGTAAAAATTGAAAAATCAAAAGAGTTATTAAAGCTTAAGAATTACAGTATAACTGATATATGCTTTCAATGCGGTTTCAATAATTTGGAGCATTTCTCCTCTGTTTTCAAGAGAAAAGTTGGAATTGTACCCTCTCAATATAGAAAACTACAGCAATAATTACGATTTTAATAGCAATGAACCCGAAGCCCTAAGGGAAGTTAAGTGATATACTTGAAATATATGTATATTTTACATAACTACAATCAAGGAGGTTCATTAAGATGCTGAAAAATAAAGGATTAATTGCAGTGTTGTTAGTAGCGACACTACTTTTTACTAGTTTGTTTTCAACTATGATAATATTTGCAGATGAAGAAGAGCAGGTCGAGGATAATACATATGTGAATCCTGACACTGGGGAATCAGATTTGAATGGATATAAAGGACTTGTTGCACATTGGAAGTTTGACAGTGATCTTAAAGATTCTTCACAGTTTAAAAATGATGGGGAAGCAGTTGGGGGGAAAACTGGTATTACTTTTGTGGATGCTGTATCTGGTAAAGGTGTGAGGCTTGATGGCAAAAGCTACATAAAAGTAAAAAATAGTGATTCGCTAGACCTAACAGATGAATTTACTTTTTCCTTTTGGGTTTACAAAGAAGATATGAGGAAAAAAGATAACATGGAAGGGGGAGTACCTTACATTATTAAGTATAATGAAGAAGGGTATGACTTCCCATATGGTGTATATGAATGGGATGAAATGACCCCTGGGGTAACTTTCTGTGATGAAAATGGTGCAGATGATATACATTCAGAAAAACAAATTGATATTCAAAAATGGACCTTGGTTTCTGCAACTTACGACGGTGACACAATGAAAATATATATAGATAAGGAATTGGTGAAGAGTCAACTAATAAGTTCATCACTTGTAAAATCTTCTCAACCTTTATATATTGGATTTGGACACTTCATGACAGTAGATAATTATTTTAAGGGCATCTTGGATGATATGAAGATTTACAATAAGGCTCTTACTTATAGTGAAATTGAGAATCTCTATGATAATATGGCTACTAAAGCTCCTGGAAAGGATTTTATAAGTAAACCCAATAATATGATAGCTTACTATAACTTTGAAAACAATCTTAAGGATTTGTCAGGTTTTAAAAATGATGGTGTTGCTGTTAAAGCTAGTAACTTTAATTATATAGACGGTGTTGCAGGAAAAGGAATAAAATTCAATGGTGCAAGCTACATTCAGGTAAAGGACAGTGACTCACTTGATCTTGATAAAGGGTTCACCTTTGCGGTTTGGGTATATAAGGAAAAGACAAAGAACAGTCAGCCAATTTTTGCGAAATACGGCTCTAGTATTAATAAAAAAGAGTGTTCATATAACTTATTGGATTGGGGTAGTAGTACAGGACCACGCCTATCCTTGTCAAATTTTGATAATGGAGGAGAATTTTCCGAATTTGAAGCAGATATAGAGTCAGATGCATACAATGATGGTAAATGGTATCATTACACTGCAACTTACGATGGTAAAAATGACAGTGATGAAACTGAAGATGAAATTAATGGTGACAATACTGTAAAAATATATTTAAATGGAAATTTAGTCAAATCTGAAGAATTCTCTGGCGATATATCTAATTCCAGCGGTCCGCTCTGGATAGGGGGTACTACTGACAGCGTTTACTTTAAGGGAATAATGGATGAATTTAGGATTTATAATTATGCGCTTACACCAACACAGGTAAAAACACTCTCTACTATGAGAGATGGTATAGAGGTTGTCACTAACAATAAAAATGTTGTGCTTTCTTCATTGAAGCAAAAACAAAGTATACAGCTAACAACTAATTTGCTTACACACATGTTCACACCACCAGGTTCTAATTTACAAAATGGTAAGGAGGAACTCAAGAAATTAGATGTATCAGCAAAAGCAAAATACAACTCAAGTAATGCAAAAGTAGCTACTGTAAGTAATACTGGAAAGATTACTACCGTTGGTAAGGGGAAAGCTACAATAACAGTAACATATGGAAAGCTTTCAAAGAGTATAGCTATTGTAGTTAAGTAGGTATTTAAAAGCTCCACAATATATAATACAAGACTAGAGCTTGGATGAGTAAAAACTGGCTCAATGTCAATTGTTGGGGGGCTCTAGTAAATAAAATATTGATATTTTTTTGGCAGATTATCGAAAGGTAGTCTGCCAGTTTTATTTAGTTGCTTTCTTGCGTCATCTCGATTCTTGCAGGCCATAAATCTGTGAAACTCATACCAGCTAATACATCAGCCATTTAAGAAGAACTACGAATGATTAACTTAGTAGGTAAAACTACTTTCTTCGGAAGAAGCTTATATCCGTTCAAACGAGAGATTAACAAATCAACAGCTACCATACCGATTTCTTTGGTAGGTATTTCTATTGTTGTCAAAGGGGGATTGGAATACTTAGATATCTCAATGTTAGATAATCCAACGATAGATACTTCATTCGGTACGGATATTCCATTGTTATATAAACTACTTAATGCAGCCATAGCCATAATATCGCTGGCAACAAAGAAAGCGGTAGGATAATTCTTTTCTTTGCACAAACGGCCCACCTCTCTATAGCAAATTTCTTCATCCCATGCACAGTCAATAACCCAGTCCGGGTTGACTGGCAATCCCGCAGCATGAAGGGATGAGAAATACCCACGATATCTTAGACTTTCTTTAATGTTTCTAGTGATACCGCTTCCGCCGATATATCCAATCTTTTTATGCCCTTTTGAAATTAAGTGCTGAACGGCTATATTGGATACATTGTAATGATCATATCCGACGTTATCAATATCTTCCCATTTTGTATCAATACCTATAATATACGGAACTTGATTCTTTATAAACTGATAAGTGTCATTATTTAAGGATTCCATGAGTATTAATCCAGAAATAGAATCACTGAAGGTACCATATAATATTTTCTTATTCTCTAGTTCTGCACCAGTCTTAATAAAGGATAATTCGTAACCGTTATCTTTAAGCTGCGCTTCCACCCCTGTTAAAATGGACATAAAATAGGGGTCGTTGTATTTATCCTTTGTTACGCTTAAAATACAACCGATTTTAGGAGCACCTTTATAATTAGGCTGATTACTATCTTTACGTGAAATGGATTTATCATGCGACTTCATTTTGTAATTCAGTTGCGTCACAGCCTGCCATACTCGTGAACGGGTTTCGTCCGTCATTTTATATTTGGTATCATTGTTAAGTACCCTGGATACGGTAGCAACTGATACATTTGCTAGTTTAGCAACTTCTCTTATTGTGCTCATAGCTATATTCTCCCTCTAGACTGACCATGTTTCCAATAGGATTATAGGCCTTATCAAGATTCATTATATTTTTATACTGTTTAGTTGATTACGTAAATAATGGTATCTATAATTATATTAACACGTAACAAAGTTTGTCAACCAAGAATTAAAAAATACACATATTGCCTCGAAATTTAGAATATAAATGGTAATTTATATTTACATTTTATAATTCGGGTGCTATAATTACTTCGTAATATTTAGTAAACAAACGTAACAAATACGTAACAGATTGCAGATTTACAGATGATCAATAAAAACCCATATATATCTACATCATGTAAGTTAGGTATCAAGAAAGAGGGAGATAAACAGTTATATGAAGGTTGTATATTGTTATGACTGTAATCAAAAATTGTATAACGATGAGATAGCCTTAAATTTAAAGTTATTGGGAAAATATATCGGCAAATTTCGATGTGGCTGTTGTTTGTCTACAACCCTTGGTTGTGACAGGGGGGAATTGGTAAATTGGATGAACTATTATAAGAACAGCGGTTGCATCTTGTTTCAAGCAATTTATACTGAATAGGGAGATAGACTATGTTAGAACGATTAACGATATATCCTGTAATGATAGATACTCTTCTTACTAACCCCGGTATTGGGTTTATTGCTGCTCCGGGTCTGATGAGAGATGAAGCTACGACGTGTGATAATAGAGGAAACATTGTTGATAAGTATAAATTTACAGAGGAAAGTAAAACTTGGAATCATCCGGACAGCAAAGTTTATTATTGCGGAGTCAGATGGAAGGATATGGAGCCAGAAAAAGGTAATTATAAATGGGGTGTATTAGAGGAAAAGCTTGATTATGCTAGAACTTTGGGCTGTACTGCAATAGTAAGATGCTCCCCGTATGCACTTGCCGAAGAAGAGGATATACCCAAGTGGTTTAGGCGTGAGTGGCCGCACGAACCGGAATTTCCATTTTGGCGTGTGGACCCCAATGATTCACCCTATGCTGATTACTGGTCAGAGTTCATCCGTGAATTTGCTCAGCACTTTGACGGCCACCCAATCATAAGCTCGGTTGATATGGCAATAGTGGGTGCGTGGGGAGAAGGCGGAGGAACCGAATTTGTAGATGAGGCTAAGATAAAACTCATTACCGATACATATATAGATAATTTTAAGACAACACCATTACAGGCGTTACTACATGATCCAAAATCAGTTCGGATCATCAGAGACAGGAAAGAGACCATAGGATTTCGAGTGGATTGTCTTGGTGATATGGGAGGATTTCATGGTGAAGCATGGTCTCATATGCTGGACTTCTATCCGCAAAATATTTGTAATTTTCATATGGAAAAAGCATGGATGAAAGCACCGGTGGTTTTTGAAGCCTGCTGGCATATGAATGACTGGTTATTACAGGGGTGGGATATTGATTATATTATAGACGAATCATTAAAATGGCATATATCTTCTTTTAATAGTAAAGGGACTACAGTACCACAGCCATGGAAGAAAAATGTGGAACGATGGCTTAATAAGATGGGATACCGTTTTGAATTAAGAAAATTCGAATGTGACTCCTGTGTAAAAAGAGGAGAGAACCTTCAAATCAGTGCGTTGTGGGCAAATGTTGGCGTTGCACCTATTTACCACAATTATCCTTTGGTAATAAGGTTGGTAAGCAAGGATCATATTGATACCTTACAAAGTAAGACAGACATCAGAAGCTGGTTGCCAGATATGGATATTTTGTGGGAAGAAACCTTTTCTATACCAATAGAATTACCGGCTGGGATATATGATCTGGAAATAGGAATTGAAACCGGTGTGCAAGAAATTGGGAATGTTAAACTTGCAATTGAAGGTGAACAAGATGGGTACTATCATATGTGTAAAATCGAAATTAACTGATGAGGAGCTAAGTCGATATGAAAAAATATACATTTAATGAATGTGTGAGGTATTGCGGTTTTGATAATCTGCCTGAGGGTTTAGAAAAATATTATGCTTCATATACCGGTACGAGTGAAAAATACGTTATAGATCGAATTTTTATGGACGAAGTATTTAAACGATTTGCTGTTCCAGCAAATCAACAGAGGCGATTGATTGATGCAGCTAAGGCTATAGAAAACGATAGTATATTATTTTATTTTACCAAATTTTTGATCTGGGATATGTGCTCAGCAAGAAATCGATGCGATGCGGATAATTATAATAACTTGGTGCCTTCTTGTTTACCTGAGCATAAAGAAATATATTCTTTTCTGTTGTTGCTTGGCTGTGTGGTACCTTCCATGACTATGTTACAGCAACGAGGAGTTCCCGAAGAATATTATAAGGATATACCTTTCCGACCAATGGAAAAGCAATTTCTTAAATTAGTTAACAACAATGATGAAAAGGTAAGTAGTTTTCCATGGGACATGAATTTTTATACCTGCTCCATTTTCTTATTTGATCGGTTTTTATTCATACCATACGTGTTTGGAGATTCCTTTAAAATGTTTCGAAATCGCAGTAATGGAAAAGTAGTTGCTTTACGTGATGCCGGTGAGGAATTCCGAAGAGATGGTCAGGTAAATGGTATTAACGGAGTATATGATCAGACTGGTAAATTCTGTGCCACTTGGTGTGAAAAGGATGATATCATTACGGCTAATCCAATAAACCCTATGGGATTCGTTGAACAAACTCCGGTTTCTATTGATAAAAAGGAGTGGGATCTTGTACTTGATAAAAACGATATTCTATTGGCACTGCATGTTCCATCCGGAGCTGGATATAATCCAGAGAGATTAAAAAATTCTATGGAACTTGCACTTGAATTTTATAAAAGATACTTTCCTGAATTACCAATCAAAGGTTTCTGGAGTGAAAGCTGGCTTTATGACCCAAGATTGTCCTTAATTCTAGATAGTGAAAGTAATATTGTCAAGGTTCAGAGACAATTTTATCTGTATCCGATTAATGAAGGGGATGGAATGCTTCGATATGAGGTGTTTGGTGATAGGAAAGCGGAACCCGAAAAGCTAGAACTTAAGACCACACTTCAGAAAGCGGCAGTAGCCTATATGAAAAAAGGTGGACGTTTTAACACCATGAGTATGATTGTTCTCAAGGAGGAAGTACAAAAGGTTAACCAAATGCCATATATAACGAATGCCGATATTGAGAAGTTTTTGAAGGTGGTTGACAGCCATATCAAATAAGGAGGATACTTTGTGGGCAGATATTCATTTGATAATTATAGTCCTTATGCATCGTATACAATTCGCCCGAAACCTTCGAAAAATTCTCCTGATAATATAGGACGTGGTCAGGTGACTTATTTGGATTATTCTTGGGAGGAATTAGAGAAAGACAGAGGAGTATTTAGTATTGACAAAATTAGGGAAGCATTAGAAACAACATGGAACCCTGTACTTATCATACGACCAAAGACTCCCTCTTGGTTGAAAACTTTCTCTGTTGAAGATTTTTCCGAATTAATTCGCCGAATTGGCAGTTATATCGAAAATGAGAAGTTTCTTGTAGGTGTAATCATTACATCCGTTGATGGTTCAACCAAAATATGGGATGCTTTTATCGATGCTTTTAAGAACAATTGGCTTCTGGCCGACTTGCATGACAAAGATATGATTTGCTATCTTAAGATGAAAAACGTGAATTTTGGATTGACTGTATCATGCAATGAAAATAACTGGTTGGATTGTTGTGAGGCTTTTGCTAAATTTCAACTGCAAAATACCTGGGAGAAGGCTCCCATACTACTGCAGGATACTGGAATGGCGGCAGGAGAGCATACAGTAAGGGAAAGCCTAAAATGGCATGCCGGATTTTCTGATTTTGCATTGGATATCGGCTATAAATTTTTACTGCGAAGGGTTACTTATCCAAAGAGGGTATCATCCAGTGGTGCACTCCCAATACGCTTTTGGTTTGTAAATAACGGAAGTGCATTATGCTATATGAAATTTGTACTAAAAATAAAACTAAAAAAGGAAACAAGGGAATACATAAGCACATTAAAAGTTGACAGGAAGGCATGGCAACTGGGTGATATTATCCATAACGAAATAGTACAATTGCCTATTATAGAGCCTGGAAATTATTCCATACTTACTGGTATATTCTTTGATGATGATAATCCAATGAAGCTTAGTATAGAATCAGAAGAAGAGGATGGATTTTATGAGCTTGGAGAAATCAAAGTAGATATCCAAGACATGAATGAATTATTTCATAGCTGGAATGATTTTTATCCAGAAGGTTACTATCCTTTGGAGGATCCCGAGTTGCCTAAATAAAATATGTTCTCAAAAATATACCATAAGGTTAACCGATTATTCTTTTATAATAATGAACTAACACAACATAATTATAGATTAAGCCGGATTATGATAATATTATCCGGACCGACAGCCGGGATTATAAATACCCTGACCGCTGGCTCCTTTTTTATAGGATTTTTAGTATATCTGGGAGCATCAACGCAATACTGTGCCATCATAGGTGCGATACCCCAGCTTGGATGTCTCCTACAGATGTTTTCGCCCTACATATTTGAGCGATTAAAACACCGAAAATTATTGATATGTATTTGCTGCTTTTTATTTCGATTTTCTGTTGGAACCGTAATTTTTGTTCCTTATCTAGTTGAGGAAAAGGGTGCGAGGCTGATTTGGATTATGGTCATCTACACTCTTAGCTATTTGATTGCTGGATTTGTTACACCCGGATTGAGCCAGTGGTATCTGAGTGTCGCGCCACATCAGAATCGAGGCAGATTTCTTGCTATTAAGGATATCGCTTCTATGTTCTGTGTATCGATTGTGTCGATTACAATTGGACGTATGATGGATCATTATAAGTTCATCGAAAAGGCATTGACAGGCTTCACCATTATGTTTGGAATTGCGTTAATCCTATCGGTACTTGATTTTATTCTTATTTCACAGATTGAGGAACCGATAGTACAGAAAGAAACGGTAAAACAGAGTCTTTGGTATTTGATACGGATCCCAATGCAAGATAAAAAATTCCGAAAAATCATTATATTTTTAAGCCTTTGGAGTTTTGCTATACAATTTTCTATATCGTTTATACCAGTATATATGTTATCAATACTGAATATGAGTTATTCCTATATCTCCCAAGTTGCAGTGATTGGTAATATGATGGGGATGGTTTCAATACTCCTTTGGGGACGCCTAGCAGATAAAACCTCCTGGTTTCATCTGCTCAAGATAAGCGGCTTCATAATCCTTTTATGCTATCTAGGATGGGTATTTGTTACGCCAGGAAATGCAATGGTACTGGTTTTTATATTGCAGGTATCCCTTGCCTGCTGTAATGGTGCATTTCAAATGGCATCTAGTAATTTGCAGTTTTATTTAGCACCATCCTTGGGAAAAACTGCTTATCTTGGAGTAACCTCTGCCATCGCATGTGTGATTAGCTTTGTAGGTGTGATGATGGGCTCAGTGATATACAAGCAACTTCAAGGAGCTGAAATTAGATTATATCTATTTAAGATAACAAATATACAAACTATTTTTCTTACTACAGGAATTTTGTTGACAATTGCCTTTATGTATGTCAGAAGGCAACAACATTTCAAAAATTATAAATAACAGGAGGTCATGAATATGAAATTAGCATTAATTGGCGCAGGACAGCGAGGTATGATTTATTCAGAATATGCATTTCACTCTAATAGGTCCGAAATTGTAGCAATTGTAGAACCGAATGAGAGCAGAAGAAAAAATGCCGCTGATAAACTTAAAATTTCAGTCGATAGACAATATAACACAACGGAGGAATTCTTTGCTCAAGGGAAAATATGCGATGCGGTTATTATAGCATCTATGGACAGGGACCATTATAAACAGGCAATGGCAGCCTTGGATTTGGGTTACGACATTCTACTTGAAAAACCAATTTCACCAAATCCTAAGGAAACCCTGGAAATTCAGGAGAAAGCGGATAGGAAGGGCTGTAAAGTAGTTGTGTGTCATGTTCTTCGGTATACCAACTTTTTCAGTAAGATTAAAGAGATTATTGATAGTGGGGAGATTGGCAAGGTAGTCAGTATTCAACATAATGAGAATATTGGTAATTTCCATATTGCACATTCCTTTGTAAGAGGAAACTGGAGACGAAGTGATTTATCAAGTCCTTTGATTATGCAGAAGTCCTGCCATGACATGGATATCCTTACATGGCTAGCAGGAAGTGAAACGAAGCGGATATCCTCATTTGGAAGTTTAAATTATTTCAAGGAAGAAAATGCACCGGAAAATAGTTCTGACCGCTGTCTGACTTGTAAAGTGGCAGATGATTGCAGATTTAATGCATTAAAAGTTTATCTGCCTGTATGCGGAGACTGGCCAGCAACATTAATTACACAGGATCAGTCAGAGGAAGGAATTAAGAAGGCTTTGATGGAGAGTCCTTATGGACGTTGTGTATATCGCTGCGATAATGACGTTTGCGATAATCAGGTAGCCTTAATCGAATTTAAAAACGGAGTGACGGTGAGCTTCAACTTAAGCGGATTTACCAATAAGATGAATCGTACTATAAAGATAATGTGTGAAGACGGTGAGATTCGTGGTGATGATTCCGCTAATATTATAGAAGTTACAAGATTTGCTTCAAATCAGGTAGAAGAGTACAAACAGAAAGTAATTCATCCGGAAGTAGTGGCTAGCGGACATAGTGGCGGAGATGCCTTATTGATGGATGATTTTCTTGATTTGCTTGAGAAGAATGATAATAACAGTAGATCCTCTATCAAACAATCGGTAGAAAGCCACATCATGGCATATGCTGCTGAGCTGTCTAGGACTACAGGAAGGATCATTGATATGGATAAATTAAAGGAACAGTTACATAACTCATAATGTAAGTAAAAAGTGGTGAGGACCAAGATCAAACGTTTATTGACTTTATGTAACATATTAAGCTAATATAGTATGTGTTGCATCTATTTTATAGTAAAGTAAAATAGTATCAGACGTCCTATCATGATGCTACATTCTTTTATAATAGGGGTGAATATTTAGTGTTCTTTAGAAAAATGCAGATTAGGTATCAGATGCTGTCTATTGCGATTCTAACAATATTTAGCCTTGGACTTATTGTTTTGGTTGCTTATTACCAAACATCGGATATTATTATCAAGAAAAATAAAGAATACACTTCCGATATGTTTCTACAAGTTAACGAAACCATCAATTCAAATTGTGAGCAGATTGACAAGATAGCTATGAGCGTAGCATATGATATGGTTATACAAGATTATCTAACAGCGAATGATTACGATGAAAAACTTACCTTGGTCCCGCTTCTTGATAATCTTTTTAGAAACATTACATACCTCAGAGAGGGCATTATGGATATTGTGGTAATTGGTGAACCCGGTAATTCATATTCTATGAAAGGCAGCACCGATTTTGTTAATAATTATAAATCCTTAATTGAAACTCACAATAAGCCAAGCTATATAGGTATTGAGAAATTGAACAGCGGGATATATGAGGATAAAATGTGCTTTGTAGTTGGCATGCCAGTATATTCAACTAACCCAGACAAGTTTTCGCAAAACAGTATAGGAGTTATTGCCCTTGTATTAAACTACAATATCTTTGATTCGAGTATTGAAAAAATCAATAAAACACCTATTAAATATTATTTATTGGATAGTAAATTTAGTATTATAGCTAATAATGATAACAAGGACAATGGAACAAGGTTTGATCTACTGAAATATGATGAAATAGTAAAAAATACACAAACAGTAATTCCTATAGATGGAAAAAAAAGCATTGTCCAAACAATAGCGTTAGAGAGTATTAATGGTAGTATCATCAGTATAACACCACAAGCAAGCCTGCTTCAGGAGCTGTATAACTTACGAGAAAAAATATTGATGGTATTTGTCATAGCGCTTGCTTTAATCTCTATACCCTTTTTCATTACATTAAACAATATATTGCAGCCCATAAAGAAATTAATGGATTTTATGGTAAGCATAAGTTCTGGTAATTTGAAAGATCTTAAGAAGAGAATATCTATTCAGGGATATTCTGAAATGACCTTGTTGGCTAATGAACTAAACCAGCTGCTGGATGAAATTGACGGATTGACACGCCGACTTGTGGAGACAAGCTCTACGCTCTATAGAGTAGAGCTTGAGAAGAAGCAATCAGAGTTAAGTTTTTTACAAAGTCAAATCAATCCTCATTTTTTGTACAATACTATTGAATCCATTAGAGCTTTAGCTTCAATTAAAGGTGTCAATGAGATTTGTGATATGACTAAAGCTTTGGGTAGAATACTCAGATATGGAGTTAAGGGGGCAGATGAGGTTAAGCTATCAGAGGAGCTGGATATTGTTAAGTATTATATTCAAATTCAGAAAATTAGATTCAAAGACAGGTTTGAAGTATATGAGTATGTATCACCAGCAACACTGAATGCCATTGTTCCCAAAATGATTCTCCAGCCTTTGGTGGAAAATGCTATTTTTCATGGACTAGAACCAAGCATGAAAGAGGGGAGCTTAAAGATTTATAGTGAAATAAACGAAAACAATATTATGATAATTTCTATTAAAGACAATGGTGTTGGCATAGCTATTGATGAATTAGAACGGACAAGGTATAAGCTAACTAATACTGGTCTAGATAATCCTTTTCAAATCAGTTCAGGTATTGGCATCATAAATGTACACAATCGAATAAAGCTGAAGTATGGTAAAGAATTTGGCATAAGTATTAATAGCGAAGTAGGTATAGGAACTGAAGTCATAGTAAAGATTCCTGTTAGGAGAGATAACAATGTATAAGGTTATTTTTGTTGATGATGAAAGTTTAATTATTGAAAGCCTAAAGGTAAGTATAGATTGGGAGAAGGAAGGTTTTAGGATTATAGGGAGTGCTTTAAACGGAGTAGATGCTTTAGAACTTATTCGTAAGTTCCAACCTGATATTGTCTTCACGGATATCAGAATGCCGGGTATTTCAGGTATTGAGTTAATTAAGAGAGTATCAGAAATCAATCCTAATATTTTGTTCGTAATTGTTAGTGGATACGCAGAGTTCTCATATGCACAGAAAGCATTAAAATATAATGCTGTGGGATACTGCCTGAAACCCTTCGACGAAGACGAAATATTAAGTATTCTTTCAAAGGCCAAAGGTATTCTGAAATCAAGAAATAACGATAATAGCACTCTGCTAGAGTTTAGTGATATCTACTCTCAAGATACATATAAAGTTAAAAATATATTGAATGAGGTAGGTATTTCAGTTGATGATAACAGAGAACTTATTGTGATAGCATCTATTGGGCAGAGAAAATTATCTATACCAGAGAACATCCGGCATATTGAGATTGTTTTTGACTATAACAAAAGGATATATCTACTACAATCTCAATATAATAATCGCCTGAAACACTGCTTTTTAGAGCAATTATCAGGGGATATTATGGGTATTGGTGTTATAACAGATGTAAAACAATATAATATGATTAAAAGCTCTGTAATTGAGGCTATTATTGCTGCGTACCAGTTTTTTATTTCTGGCAAAGGTGTTTATTCTACTATAATTAATGATACATCAACGTTGAGCAAGTATTTAAAAGATTTAGATGACTTAACACGAAAAAAGGATGCTATAGGCTGTGAAGAATGCCTTAACAATATAAGGTCTTTATTTGAGAGTGGGACTATGAACATTAGAAATGCATTCAAAGTGTATAACCTTATTATGGCTTTATTATGTTGTAATAAAGAGGCAGATGAAGCAATAATTGATAATTACGAACAGCTTATTGATTCTTATGAAAATGTGTACAATATGCTGGATGAATTGAAACGTGTAACTATTAATCAATGTATAGTATCAAGCAAGGATAATCTCCAAGAAATCGATAATGCCACAGTTTATAAGATTATAGAGTATATAAACTCTAACTTTTATAAGCCCATTACTATCCAACAGCTTTCTGAGAAGTTTTTTATCACCCCTAACTATATAAGCTTTCTATTTAAAAAGTTTGTTGGTGAAAATTTTAAGAATTATATCATAAAATTACGAATTACATATGCCTGTGAGCTCTTAGAAAACTCGAAATATTCTGTTCAAGAGGTTGGTGAAAAGGTAGGATATAATGATTACTTTTATTTCATTCGTATATTTAAAAGTATCAAAGGAATTTCTCCTTCAAAGTATAGAGAAGAATATATTTCAAAATAATATTTGGAATTACCATGTAATATTCTACAAAAAGTATTGTATTTTTCTATACTTTTTACAGAAGTGCCATAATTCTGTAAACAATCACCATTTCATAATAGATTTACAACTAAAAATTTAGTTTATTCTACATTTATGTAGTTAGAATACCCTCATATAATATAAGTACGCTATTGTTTAATAACAGTGTTTTAGCTAAAAGGAATCACATGATTTGGAATAAATTGATTTCTATTTATAGGGAAAAGACACAGGACTTATACTTTTTGGGGGAGTGAACGAATGAACATTTCTATTGGCAGTAAAACAAAGGCACCCAATTCGTCTCTTTGTAGAAGAATAATAAATCATAAGTATTACTACTTGATGTTATTACCAGCTATTGCATGGTACATAATATTTTGCTATATGCCTATGGCTGGTGTGACTCTTGCTTTCAAGACCTTTGATTTTAGTAAAGGTATTATGGGTAGCCCGTGGGTTGGGTTTGATAACTTTATTGAACTTATTAGTGATACGGGCTTTTTAATGGCTTTAAAAAACACTCTTATATTGAGTGTATGTAAACTTCTGCTTCATTTTCCAACACCCATTATACTGGCAATCCTACTGAATGAAATATGTAATAGTAGAATCAGAAAGGTATATCAAACATTTTTTACTTTTCCTCATTTTATTTCTTGGATTGTATTGTCGGGTATTATTGTAAACATATTTTCCCAGAATGGAATTTATAATCAAATATCGAGTCTATTCGGAGCAGCTCAAGGCGTCTCTCCTATGATTGATAAAGATAGTTTTAGGCCCATTATATATATTAGTTATATATGGAAGGAGATGGGCTGGGATTCCATTATTTATTTAGCGGCCCTAGCAGGTATAAATCCAGAGCTGTATGAGTCTGCGAGTATGGATGGAGCAAACAGATTTCAGAGGATTATACATATCACTTGGCCATGTTTAAAGAGTACAACAGCAATTCTGCTTATATTAAGTATTGGACACTTAATGAGCGGAGTTGGTTTTGATCAGGTATTCAATCTCTATAGTGCACCTGTTTATGATGTTGCGGATACCCTGGATACGTATATATATCGTGAAACTTTTACTGCTGGTATGGACTATGGCTATTCTACAGCAATTGGACTTATAAAATCTGTTGTAAACATGTTATTAGTAGTAATTTCAAACAAAATAGTAACATCCTTAGGAGAAGAAGGATTATTTTGATTAATATCCTGAAATTATGTGTGCAATTATGTATAGGGGGAGTTTAATTGTGGCTAAAACAGTATGTAAGAATAAAAAAAGGAAATGGGGCATTTTTGATATAGTAAATACAATATTTCTAGGATTACTTTCTATTATAATGCTATATCCATTTTATAACGTTTTTATTACATCCTTCGCTAAATTTGAGGATATAATAGCAAAACCTGTATATTTGTTACCAGTATCTTTTCAACTGGATGGCTACAAAATGGTTTTTAGTGAGTCAAGCTTTTATAATGGGTTTGGAGTGACTGTAATTGTCACCGTTGTAGGTACTGCAATTTGTATGGTGGTTTCTTTGCTATCTGGATATGCTTTATCAAAAAAAAGTTTGCCAGGCAGAAACATAATACTAGCAATGATACTTTTCACAATGTTTTTTAATGGTGGACTTATTCCTTTCTACTTGGTAGTAAGCGGCATAGGGTTAGTTAATTCAATTTGGAGTATGATTTTACCAGCAGCGATTAGTACATGGTATATGATAATAATGAAAAATTATTTTAACACTATTCCTGCCAGCCTAGAGGAGTCAGCAAGGCTTGATGGTGCTAATGACCTTCAAATTTTAGCAAAAATTATTCTGCCCGTATCAAAGCCAATAATAGCTACTTTTTCATTGTTTTATGCTGTCGAGAGATGGAATGAGTGGTGGAATGCTTTACTTTTCATAAGTGACGAGAGTAAACGTCCATTGCAAATAGTATTAAGACAAATACTCATTAATGTTATAGTCTCAGACAAAATGAGAGTGCAACTTGAAAGAAGCCAGACAAGAGTTTTTGAAGAAAGCGTTCAAATGGCGGCAATTGTTATAACTTTAGTGCCAATTATATGTCTTTATCCTTTCCTTCAAAAATATTTTGTAAAGGGTATTATGGTAGGTTCTATAAAGGAATGATTTAAGAATATGACAGTGGAAACTGTTATAAATAAAAAATAATTAATGGGGGAATTTCACATGAAAGTGAAAAAAAGGAACATTTTGAGAATCATGGCACTTTTAATTGCAGCACTCTTAATGAGCAGTTGCATAATTGGCTGTGGCAATGATACTGGCACCAGTCAAGCAGAAAATTCACCATCAAGTTCGACAGATTCAGCTCAAGCCGTAGCTTCGGAGGATCCATTTAAAGATCATGTAGAAATATCGGTTGCAATGTGGGATAGTTCAGATGATTCAGTAAATCCAGAAACAGAACCAATATATGCTGCAATTTCAAAAAAGTTAAACCTGACAATAAAGATGCAGCCTATCACATGGGACGATTATGCGACTAAAATTCAGATGTGGGCAGCTTCAGGTCAATTACCTGACGTATTTGCTATGGATGCATTTGGAAGCAAAAACTACAGCAATTGGACAAAACAGGGCATAGTTAGAGCTATTCCAGATGACTTAAGCCAATATCCAAATCTAGAAAAGTATTTGAGTAGTGAATCCTTCCAAGCAATGAAAACAGATGATAAGTTCTATTGTGTACCTCGTGCAAATTATACTAATTTACAATATAGTATGATGGATGATACGATACTCTATCGTTGGGATTGGGCACAACAATTAGGAATAACTAAGGAACCAGAGTCTTATGATGAGTTTGTGAATATGCTTAAGGCATTTGTTGAAAAAGATCCTGAAGGAAAAGGTACTGTGGGTCTAACTTTCAAGGAAACAAGCGTGATGACATGCCGATTACTTATGCCATATAATGCTGCAGCTACATATGGTGATAAAACAAATTACAAATGGATAAAAGAAGATGGACAATATATCCCTGCATATTTCTCAAAGAATACAGTAAATGGAATTAAAGCTATGAAAGAAATGTTTGATATGGGGATTATTGATAAAGATTTAGCTATCCTTAAATACAAGGAAGGCGATAACAAATTCTATTCAGGTAGGGCAGGTGCTACAATCACCAACTCCATAAAAGAATATGAATTCAATAAAACATATCCTGATAAAAAAATCGACGAATGTGTGAAAATTATTAAGATGTGGCCTTCTGAAGATGGCAATAGGTATCAGTATGTAGATGGTGCATCATCTTCTGAGAGTTATTTCAATGCAAAAGTTGATGACAAAAAAATGGATAGAATTATGAGACTATACGATTACCTGCTTTCAGACGAGGGTAAGGCATATTATCAGTATGGTGTCGAAGGTGTTGACTATGTTAGAGAAGGTGACAAGATAGTTTATAAACAGGATGGTAAGGATGTTGAAGTACCAGACGCTGATCTGGAAAAGAAATACGCTTCAAAAAAGAGTATTGGTAATCTTGTATCATGGGGCAGTGACTTTTACTGGGATCCTACAAATTCAAGTGCTTTAACTACTCCACGTTCATTTAATATGGCTCTTAATTATATCGACTGGGGTCTGAAGAATTTGAAAATAGCTGATTATAATCTTGCTTTAACTTTCTTATCTACTCCAGCAAAGGATAAATTTACACTCTCAATCAATGACGACATTATAAAAGCTATGTACGATAGCAGGCCAATTGAACAACAATGGGCTGATATAGTCAAAGGATATGAGGCTAAGGGACTGAATGACGTAATTAAAGAAGTAAATGAAGAGGCAGCTAAATTAGGCATCAAATAGGCTAGTTTACTAAGCTGAAAAATCATAGTACGACGGGGACTATTATTTATAGTAGTTCCCGTAATACTATACGAAGGAAGGTATACGATGAAAAATGATAATAGATTCCCAAAACTATTTATAACTGATCTGGATGGCACGGCTCTTGGAGGGTTTAGTCCCTATTCCAGATTCCCGGATGTTTTTTCAGCTTTTTTAGACAAGCTGGATGAGCGCGGATGTAAATGGGCTACAAACACTGCATGGGAGGCTCACCCTCAGATTGACTTGATTAAAGGCAGCACCATGAAAAGCATTCCTGCTTATGTATCCGGTGCAGTTAGTCTTGAACTTTGTATCCTAAAGGGTGATAAGCTAGAAATGGTTCAGCCATATTCAGACAATATGCAGGAAAAGCTGGAGAAGGTTCATCAATCCTGTATGAACGCATTCATAAAAGATATATGCTCAAAATTTGATTCGATTTTTATATCATATAATAAATCTTGGTTTGCATTCACACCTAAAGAGGAACTAGTTGAGGAGTTGTATACATATGTTGAAGAAAAATATACAGATAGGTCAGAACTAACAATTCAACTAGTACGTGATGAAAAAAGAATAATTGCACTTCCTGCTTTTCTTACAAAGGATGTTGTTGTAAAAGAAATACTAAAACTTATGGATTTAACGCCTGAAGATGTTATTGTAGCTGGTGATATGGAGATGGACCTCAGTATGATGTCTCCTGATGTGTCAAAATACTACATATGTCCGAATAATGCGTGCCAGGCGGTTAAAAAGCATGTGCTCGAGATGGGAGGCGTAGTCGGGAGCTTGGATTATGGACCTGGGATTGTTGAAGCATTCAATAGATTAGCAAAAATAAACGGGTGGGATTGGGAGTAAACCCTTTAACAATCAAATTTATCGTTTAGTGCAAGTGCATATAAGACTGGAGGAAGTAGTAGTATGAAACAAGTTACAGCTGTATTGGTAGGTGCAGGCCAAAGAGGAGGACATGCATATGCAAGGTATGCACTCAATCATCCAGATGAACTGCGCTTTGTTGCAGTAGCAGAGCCAGATGACGAAAGAAGACAGATATTTAAGGAACAACATAAAATTGCAGATGATATGTGCTTTTCAAGCTGGGAACAACTAGTTAATAAGCCTAAGCTGGCAGATGCCATGCTGATTTGTACTCAGGACAGGATGCACTTTTATCCTACTATCAATGCATTGGAGAAAGGATATCATGTGCTGCTAGAAAAGCCGATGTCTCCCGATCCCAAGGAATGTATAACTATGGGTGAATATGCCACTAAATACGACAGGGTTTTCACAATTTGTCATGTACTAAGATACTCACCTTTTTTTGGTACTATTAAGAAGCTATTGGACTGTGAGAGAATCGGAAAACTGATATCCATACAGCATAATGAGAATGTTGGCTACTGGCATCAGGCACATAGTTTTGTAAGAGGTAGCTGGCGTAACTCAAAGGAGTCAAGTCCTATGATACTTGCGAAGTGCTGTCATGATATGGATATTCTCCTCTGGCTAGCAGGTGCTGAATGTACATATATATCTTCTTTTGGATCGTTGTCTCACTTTAAAATGGAAAATGCGCCTGCAGGAGCTCCTAAGAGATGTCTAGATGGTTGTCCTGTAGCAGCAGAGTGCCAATACTATGCACCCAGACAGTACTTAGGAGAAAATACAGATTGGCCAACGGCATCAATTAGCAATGATTTGAGTATTGAAGCAAGAACCAAGGCATTAAAGGAAGGACCTTATGGAAGGTGTGTTTACCACTGCGACAATAATGTAGTTGACCATCAGGTAG
The DNA here is from genome assembly GCA_023433945.1 of Bacillota bacterium. Lineage (GTDB taxonomy): Bacteria > Bacillota > Clostridia > Acetivibrionales > DSM-1351 > Ruminiclostridium. Next base: position 23,904 of record JAEYTP010000036.1, read on the forward strand.
TCAATATTGAGTTTGCAAATAGTGTCACAGCAGCCTTTACCATGTCTGCTTTTACTAATGAATCTGATAGGACAATCAAGCTTATGGGGACTAGAGGAGAAATTAGGGGAGCTATGGAAAAAGGTGAGATTGAAATTACAGATTTTCTTACTGGGAAAAAAGAAATTATTATCAAAGAGCATACCGAGAGTTCTCATGGCGGCGGAGATGATGGTATAATGCGTGATTTTACGCAGCTTGTTAGAAGTGATAATGGTGGTGTGGGACTCACTTCGGCAGATATCTCAGTACAAAGTCACATAATGGCGTTCGCAGCTGAAAAATCCAGAATAGATAAAGAAGTTATAGATATTAAAAAATTTATAAATGAATTAAGAGAATAAATAAAATAAAGATAGATTGAAAGGAATTGTAATGCCAATAGAGGTTATAGTTATTAGGTTAATTACAGCGGCAATACTTGGTGGACTAATAGGTATGGAAAGAGAAAACCGAAGGCGGGCTGCTGGATTCAGGACTCATATACTTGTTTCGGTGGGGGCAGCCCTAGCAATGGTGTCTTCCGAGTATATTTTTAATCTTTATAAGGGTGTTACAAATCTTGATCCTGCAAGACTAGGGGCTCAAGTCATAAGTGGAATAGGCTTTTTGGGTGCAGGAACGATTATTAGAGAAGGGCCAAATGTACAGGGGCTGACTACGGCCGCCACTTTGTGGGCTGTATCATGTGTTGGAATTGCTGCGGGTATTGGTTTTTATGAAGCTGCTATTGTGGCTACGGTAATAATATATTTGACCTTGGTTGTACTAAGAAAGTTTGAAAATGTAATAAATAAGTCGGATAGCACTATTAAATTAAGTATGAAAGTAGCACAATCGTCAGAACAATTTGTAAAGGTAAATTCTCTAATAAAGAGTACAAGAACCACAGTAACAAAAATGGATATTATTACTCAGCCGGAAAATAGTGTATTTTTGCAGGTTGTTTTAAAAACTCCCAAGAGACATAAAGAGAAATTATTGAGAGATATTCTGAACTTAAAAGATGAGAACATTAGCATTATATAATAAAACATTGCCATTAAGGGGGATAAAAATGAGTTTAACTTATAAAGAAACTATGAATCAATACGAGGCATTAATAAGAACATTTGAGTATATATCCAGTCAGAAGCTTAATCTTTGCAAGTTCATGGAGACTCACAAGCCTAAGTCAATTATTTTCGTAGGAAGCGGATCGAGTTATTATATTTCTCAATCCTTTGAAATGATGGCAAAGATTAAAATGGGTATCTCTGCATCATCTATTCCAGCTGGTGACCTAATGCTTCACTATAAAAAATATACTAAGATGTTGGAGAATGCTTTGCTGGTTGTTGTATCAAGGTCGGGAAGCACATCGGAGATTATTAATTCGATTAAAAATATAAAATCAGAACTACAAGTTCCCGTACTAAGCGTTAGCTGTGTTGAAGGGGCAGAGCTATCAAAACTATCTGATTTAAGCATTGAGATTCCATGGGCATTTGATGAGAGCGTATGCCAGACAAGAACTGTCAGCAATATGTATGCTGCCATTACCCAAGTGATTGGTTATTGGAGTAATAACAATACAATAATACATGATTTGAAGGCTGTAATGGGGTGTGGAGATGCATTTCTTTTTAATAATGAAGCTGGGCTCAAGTCAGTTGCTGATATGAATTGGACTAATGCTGTTATACTCGCAGATGGAGAACTTCAGGGAATTGCCACTGAAGGGGCATTAGCATTTAAAGAAATCTCTCAAATTCCTTCCAATTGCTATCACTTATTAGATTCCAGGCATGGGCCGATGGTAATGATTAATACAGATACCTTGGTTATTGCCTGCCTTACAAAAAATGGCCTAGAATTGCAGGTTGATCTAGTTAAAGACATAGTGCGCAAAGGTGCAAAGGTTGTTGTTTACAGCGACGAGCCCATCCCAAGTATTGAGGGGGTTGTCCTTCATGTCAACTCTGGGCTGTCCCTGGATAATGCTGTACAAGGAGTGCCTTTTATTAATTTATCACAATTGATTTCGTATTATAAAGCTGTCCAGAAGGGAACTAATCCAGACCAACCGGATGGACTAGCAGCATGGATCAAACTATAAATTTTGTGAGGATTATAAAATGAGAGAATTTGATGTTCTTGCAATTGGTGAGTTAAATGTTGATATGATATTAACTGGCATGAAAAATATGCCAGTGGTTGGTAGAGAGTTAATTGCAAAAGATTGCTCAATTGTGCTTGGTAGTTCGACAGCTATTTGTGCTTGTGGAGTGTCAAGACTTGGTCTAAAAACTGGATTTATCGGCATAGTGGGGAAAGATAGCTTTGGAGAAATTGTATTGCAAAGCCTTGAACAGTATGGGATTGATCTTAAGTATGTTAAATCTACTGAAGACGTGAAGACAGGTATCACGGTTTCACTAAGTACAGAGAATGACAGAGCCTTGGTTTCTTACCTTGGCTCTATTGATTACCTTACTCGTAAGGATATTAATCTTGAATTACTAAGAAATACAAGACATATTCATATTGGCTCATATTTTCTCCAAAGCAAGCTGAGACATGATATTGCTGATATATTTAAGGCAGCAAAGAGCTTTGGTGTAACAACATCTTTAGATTCTGGTTGGGATGATACCGAGAAGTGGGAGTATGGGATATTTGACGCTCTAAAATATACTGATATTTTCTTCCCAAATGAGATAGAGGCACTAAATATTACAAAAAGCAAAACGGTTGAGCAAGCAGTAGATATTCTCGCTGAGTACTGTGGAACTGTTGTGGTAAAGTGCGGAAATAAAGGAGCAGTATCAAAGTGTGGAAATGTGCTCGTAAAAAAACCAACATATGATCTGAAAGCTGTTGATACGACGGGAGCAGGAGATTCTTTTAATGCGGGTTATATATATGCGTTTTTAAATGGATTTAGACAGGAAGAGTGTATGGATTATGGGAATGCCTGTGGCTCTATTAGTGTTACGAGAATCGGGGGCGCTTCTTCATGTGCCACACTAGAAGAGGTAAAAATACTAGTCGATAGATGACATATTAAGTAGTTCACGATTGTATTTATAATGCTTACTTTAATAAAAGTTTATTTATTGGGGGATATCATGTCGAATAGATTAGTTAAAATTTTTGATGGTTCAATGGGGTCTTCTTCGTTTGTTGGAGAAAAGCCTGATGAATGGAAGACAATAGAGGTATCGTCAGGTACTTTCTGCTTATTTCACAAAAGTGTAGCACTTGAATTCAATTCAGCATTGGAAAGCCGTTTGCATGCATTAATCGATGGCAGAGTTATGACTTTGGGTGATTTTATGGACTCTCACTACATCATATCCGCCAATGTGAAAAAAAGATTCGAGGCAAGAAAAATAGAAGGTTGGGAAATTGAAGATGGATTGGGCAGCGGAAAGCTTTATTGTATAAGTGGATGTGATGGGGAATTAGAGCAAAAAATAGAAATAAAGACATATGAAGCTTTCCCATCTGTTTTCTTTATTAAGGTATCCTATATCAATATGGGCTCAGACACTGTTTCCATAGACCGATGGATTAATAATCAATATATGTTATCCAATATAGATGAAAAGAAGGATGATACTCTTTTCTGGTCTTATCAAAGCGGTTCGTACGAAGAAAGACCAGATTGGGTCGTACCACTAAAAGTTGGATTCCATCAAGAGAATTATATGGGAATGAATAACTCAGATTATGGAGGGGGAACTCCTGTAAGCGATGTCTGGAATAATGACATAGGCTTAGCAACAGGACATGTAGAATTAATACCAAAACTGGTATCAATTCCGGTTTCATTACCAGATAATCGGGGTGCAGTAGTTTCTGTTGAAGGGTCTGTAAATGAGAATTTAGAACCGGGTCAAAGTATGCATACCATGGAAACCTTTGTGATGGTTCATAGGGGCGATTTTTATCCTGCTCTAAAAGAGTATAGAAATATCATGATAAAGAAAGGTATTCATTTTGAAGATATCTCGGAACAGGCATATGAACCAACCTGGTGTGCCTGGGGCTATGAGAGAGATTTTACAATGGATATGATTTATGGAGCACTTCCGATGGTTAAGAAGCTTGGAATCAAGTGGGCATGTCTTGATGATGGCTGGCAAAGTGAGGAAGGTGATTACACTCTGAATAAGGAGAAATTTCCTAATGGGGATGCAGACATGAAGAGGTTTGTAGATGTATTGCATTCAGAAGGACTCAAATTTCAACTTTGGTGGATTCCTCTGGCTATTGACCCTAAATCTCAATTAATAAAGGAGCATCCCGAATATTTGTTATTAAGTGAGGACCAAAGGACCTGTGACATTACTTGGTTCGACAGCTACTATATGTGCCCTGCAAGTCCAGAAGTTAGAGAACATACAAAGCAGGCGTTAAAAAAGATGCTTATAGACTGGGGCGTTGATGGACTCAAAATAGATGGACAGCATCTGAATGCTGCACCACCTTGCTATAATGAAAAACATAATCATTCTTATCCGGAAGAATCTTATGAACAGATGCCAGAGTTTTTCAAAATGGTTTATGATTTGGTCAGAGAAATTAAGCCTGAAGCTACCGTCATGTTCTGTCCATGCGGGACAGGCTACTCATTTTTTACAATGCCTTACTATAATATACCTATAGCATCGGATCCTAGTAGTTCCTGGCAAATTAGAACTAAGGGGAAGGCTTTTAAAGCATTAATGGGTCAGAAAGCTGCGTTCCACGGAGACCATGTAGAACTGAGTGACAATGAAAATGACTTTGCGTCCACAGTAGGTATTGGTGGTGTAATTGATACTAAGTTTACTTGGCCGGTTGGGTCTGCGCCAGTATCCATTCTAAAGCCAGATACAACATATGACCTAGATCAGCTTAAGGAACAGGAGTGGGCTAGATGGTTGGATATATACAGAAGTAAAGCACTTTCCAGGGGTGAATATAAGGGTGAATTATATACACTAGGCTTTGATTTGCCAGAAGGACATGCTATTAAAGTGGGTGAAAAGATGTATTTTTCGTTTTTTGCTGAAACATGGAAGGGCGAGGTCGAACTTAGAGGACTTGATGATAAACAATATTCCGTTTATGACTATATTGATGACATATTCTATCCATCAGTTCAAGGCCCTACAGCAAAAATTTATGCTGAATTTTCCAATCACTTACTGCTTGAGGTAAGTCCTGTCTAGCAATAACATAATAGTAAAAATGTAAACTAATTAATTTATCAGGTTAACAATTCTGAGGAGGTTGCAATGAAGAATACACATCCTTTAAAACATTTGGTTGAAGTTCAGAAAATGGGAATAGCAAAAGGTGTTTATTCGGCTTGTAGTGCAAATGAGTACGTAATTGAAGCAGTCTTACAAAGGGCCTTAGCTTCAGATATGTATGTGTATATTGAAGCTACAGCAAACCAAGTAAATCAATTTGGTGGATACACAAATATGACTCCATACGAATATAGGGATTTCGTTTATTCTATAGCGGCCAAGCAAAAATTCCCGATAGAAAGGATTATCCTTGGTGGAGATCATTTAGGGCCTTTAACATGGAAAAATGAGAAATCCGATATAGCTATGGAAAAATCAATTCAACTTATAAAGCAGTATGTTGATGCAGGATTTTCAAAGATACATATTGATGCAAGTATGCACCTTGCGGATGATGATGCAGGTACCAGACTAGATACAAGGACTATAGCTGAGAGAAGTGCTGTACTGTGTCAAGCCGCTCAGGATGCCTATGCTGAGCTTCGTTTACGCGCTCCGAACACACTTGAGCCAGTCTATGTTGTAGGAAGTGAGGTTCCTATTCCAGGAGGCAGTCAGGAAGCTGAAAGCTTACAAGTAACAAAATCTGAGGATTTTATAGAAACAGTAGAGACATTTAAAAAGATATTCTATCAAAAGGGTCTTGATAGAGCGTGGGAAAACGTAGTTGCTGTAGTAGTACAGCCAGGTGTTGAGTTTGGGAATGATGAAATTCATGAGTATAATCGCAATGAGGCTAAAACACTATGCAAGGCTCTGAAGAGATATCCTAACCTTGTATTTGAAGGGCATTCCACAGATTATCAGACGCCAGAAGCACTGAAACAAATGGTGCAAGATGGAATAGCTATATTGAAAGTGGGACCGGCTCTGACTTTTGCACTTCGTGAGGGGTTGTTTATGCTGAATTATATTGAAAATGAGCTTTATAAATATAATACCGATATACAATTATCCCATTTCATTGATGCGTTGGATGATTCAATGATAAAAAGGACCAATGACTGGGAAAAGTATTATCATGAGAGCGGAGAAAAAATTCATCTTTCCAGAAAATATAGCTTATCTGACAGAGCTCGTTACTATCTTCCTTCAAGAGAGGTAAGAGAAGCTATTGATATAATGATAAAAAACCTTAAAAACATCGATATTCCTTTGACACTAATAAGTGAATATATGCCTATGCAATATAACAAAATAAGAAGAGGACTATTAAAAAATTCACCAGAGGAACTTATCAAAGATAAAATTATGAATTGTATAGACAATTACATATATGCCATATCTTCAAACAATTAGTTAGAGAAATATATGTATCTACTTCTCTTTGGGTAACGCAGTCAGAGGCTATTTTTACAGTCTAAAAGTCTAAATAAATTGACCTTATTGATAAATAATTAGTTAACCAGACCCTTTAAAATATTAGTAAATAGAATATTGAAACATAAGGATTCTTTGAACTGATAGAGTACAAATCCGAATGGATTTGAAGAATAAGGGAGGAATGATAATATGGTTAAGCCAACACTTGTTATAATGGCAGCTGGAATGGGAAGCAGGTATGGTGGATTAAAGCAGATAGACCCGGTTGGGCCAAATGGAGAAATTATAATGGATTATTCTATATATGATGCCCTTAAAGCCGGTTTTGGGAAAGTAGTTTTTGTCATCAAGGAAGAATTCCAAGAGATTTTCAGGGAAAGAATTGGTTATAAAATTGAAAACCTGGTAAATACAGCGTATGTATATCAAAGGATAGACGATATTCCAGACGGGCTTCAGGTGCCTGAAGGCAGAGTAAAACCTTGGGGAACAGGTCATGCTGTTTTAAGCTGCCGAAATGCGGTAGATACGCCCTTTGCTGTCATTAATGCAGATGACTTTTATGGTTCATCAGCGTTTAAACTACTTAATGATTATTTGTCTTCCGGATGTGATGCGCAGGAAAGGTATCGTTACAGTATGGCCGGCTTCATTCTTGAAAACACTTTATCTGATCATGGTCATGTAGCGCGTGGAGTTTGCACTGTAGATTCAGAGGGTTATCTTCTGGAAATACATGAAAGGACGAATATTAAGAAATTTGAGGATGAAGCTAAATATTCTGAAGATGGACAAAATTGGGTTGGAATCCCGAAAAACAGCATTGTATCTATGAATACATGGGGGTTCACTCCAAGTATTTTTGGAGAACTAGAAGCAAGGTTCAGCTCTTTCTTTCGTGATAATAGCAGTAATTTGTTAAAAGCCGAATACTTCTTACCTGCGGTGGTTGACCAGCTAATTTCAGAAGGAAAGGCAAAGGTAAAAGTGCTACCCTCAAAAGATAGATGGTACGGTGTTACATATCAAGAAGATAAGCCATTGGTAACAAAAGCTATACGTAGTTTCATAGAACAAGGACTATATCCTGAGAAACTATGGTAGAATCAAGAAAACAGTTTTACTTAAAACTATAAAAAGTATATTCAAGAAAACTTAAAATTATTAAAAAACTAATTCTCCTGAGGGGTAGATATAAATGATTTATTACTGCAAAAAAATTGATTATGATTTAAACCTCGATGGTAATGTTGGAGAGCCGAAGTGGGAGTTAGCTGAACAAGTTTTACTAGTTGACAATAGTACAGGAGCTAAGGCACAACAAGCTACAACGGCTAAATTATTATGGAATGATAAAAATCTGTATGTATGTTTCAGCTGCGTAGATACTTTTATCAATGCTTCAATGACAGGATATAACGACAAGTTGTATGAAGAAGAGGTTGTTGAAGTTTTTATAGATGATAATAGAGATATGAAAACATATATAGAGATTGAAGTAAATCCGTTGAATGCATTACTTCATTATCGTATACATAATAACCTAAAAGGGGATATAATCGGTTATGGGAGAGTAGATAGAAACATAAAGACAGCTGTCCTACACGATGAAGTAAATGGTATATGGAATGTAGAGATTGAAATTCCTTTTTCAGAATTCGTTACAGCCGAAAATATCCCGCCGAAAAAGGGTGACAAGTGGCTGATAAATTTATACAGAATTGACAGGCCTAAGGATAAGAAGGTAGAATACATGTCCTGGTCTCCTACCGGAAAAGATAATTTTCATTTGCCTGAAAAGTTTGGAGAGCTAGTTTTTGATTAATTTTTTTAAGGTCAGGAACAGATATAACCCTATTGTTCCTGGCCTTTTTAATGTCCTGCTTTATTACCTCTACTTTAATAAATTATACTTTATTAACTTCTACTTTATTAACCTCTTTTTAATTTCTTCATTAATCAGATTCCTTGTCTCGATAATATATTCATCGCAACGTGGGTAGTCAGAGAATGTAATGGGTGTCTGTAGCGTTCCCTCAATGATATCCATGACAAACTCCTTTGATGTAAGGCTTTCAAGCAGCTTCATGGCCCTCAGATCATACAGGGCTTCCATCAGGACCTTTATGCGTATAGACTCAATAGGCTGACCATTATCACCAGGATATACAAGAAACGGATCTCCGGAAGGGTAAGCGCTTCCTGCATCAGTTACCGCATATGGGTTAATAGCTTTGATGGAGTATTGTGAATTCCAGAAATTGAACCCCCAGTGC
>JAEYTP010000106.1 GCA_023433945.1 Bacillota bacterium
ACCTGCCGGGTATGAACCGGATGCTCTGGCCAACTGAGCTACGCCGCCATCAGTGTTGCGCGTTCCCTAACGTGCTTTTACATTATACATAATAAGTAACGCTTATGTCAATAGGTTCTTTAATAAATTTTTTAAGATTATTTTACCAGTTAAATAGGCTCTTTGAGAGCAATTATCCTAATGGGAATCCCTGTTAATTACCTAGTTATTGTAACCTTATTAAGCCCTCTTGGTGCATCGGGATTTAGGCCCTTTAGTAATGACAAATTACAGGCAAACATCTGTGCAATCACAACATTATATAATGGTGAAACATAATCACTGCAGTTATCGGGTATTTTAATAGCTGCATTGCCTATTTCTAATATATCCATATTATTTGAGATTATTAGTATATCCGCTCCATTGTCTTTTAGCTTATGTAGCATTTCAACTATATCCTTTTGGGATGGACCATTTGGGGCAAATACAATTACAGGCATGTCCTTCTCTATCATCGCAAAAGGTCCATGATGGAAGTCAGAAGTTGCATACGCCTTTGCTCTAACATAGGTTGTTTCCTGTATCTTCAAGGCTGTTTCTAATGCTATTGAGTAGTTTATTCCTCTAGCAAGCACAAAGCCTTCCTTCATAAATCTATACCTGCTTACAATGTCTTTTATCTCTTCTGATTGATTAAATATAGTGCTCATAGCAGCTGGCACCTGCTTAATTTCTTGCAATAGCTCACAATTGTCAGCCCATTTTGCAATAAAGTTAATTAATAGATATACAGTAGATGTAAATGTCTTTGTAGCGGCAACACTTTTTTCTATTCCTGTATTGCAGAACAAGTGGTATCTAGAAGCAGTTGCAAGTGGTGAATCCTCAAAATTTGTTATGCTCAATGTTATAGCATCTTGCATATCAGCACTCTTTATTACTTCTATTACATCAGCAGCCTTTCCTGACTGAGATATACCAATTACCAAGCTGTTTTTCATATTGAGATTTTTATTGTACATAGTAAATACTGATGGTGCTGCAAGTGATACTGGTATTCCAACAAGTGTTTCTATAGCATACTTTGCATATACTGCTGCATGATCAGATGTGCCTCTTGCAGCGATGATTACATTTGATATTTGTCTATTCTTTAAATCTTCTACTACCTTATTGATCATTTCATCGTTTGTTTCGATTGTCTTCTTTAGAATTTCAGGTTGCTGAAGTATTTCTTCCATCATTTTTACCATAATTATCTCCTCCATAAAATAAACTAAAATGAATATGTAGTTTGCCTGTAGGCATAGCTGCAGGCTTGGACTGAGATCTAGTCTTAAAATGAATTTAAGGATTCAGTCTAGTTGTATAGTTGTATATACCACTTAATTCAAGTATATAACAAGAAATCATAATTTTCAAGTTTTTATATATGGAAATCTGCACAAAAAATCAGAAAAATATATAGTAAAACTTTAAATAAAATCTCTACTTATCAGTAGCATATATAGTTACGTGGTAATTGTATTTGTCAGATCTATACAAGTCTCTTTGGTAAAAAAGCTTGCTGCCAGCAGGTGAATACGTAATACCTGATATTTTGAGCACTGGAATGCCTGGAGCTATGTCAAGTAAATGCTGTATCTCTTTATTGGCATTTTTTGCTTCAATAGTATAATCAACGTGGTCAATAATTATTGAGTATTTATCTTTGATTATTTCATAGAAGGAATGTGTTAAGTCTAACTCTTCTATACCGGCACAAAGCCTCTCAGGAATATATAATTCTTCTATAGCAATAGGCTCATTGTCTGCTAACCTGAGCCTCTTTATCCTAACTATCGTTTCATCAAGAGATACGTCTAAAAGCTTCTTGATATCAAAGCATTGGGTATCTTTATCAAAGCCTAATACTATAGTTGACGGAGTTTTTCCTGATGTATGAACGGTTTTGGAAAAGCTATCAATATTCTTTTGTTGAAACTTAGAATGGTTTACAAATGTACCCTTGCCCTTTTCTCTGACAAGGTAACCTTCCTGAGCGAGCAGGTTTATGGCCTGTCTCGCAGTCATGCGGCTAATATTCAATGAATCTGAAAGCTCCCTCTCAGAAGGTACACAGTCCCCAGCCTTATATTCTCCTGCTCTAATTTTATCAAGTAGTAAATTTTTTAGCTGATAATAAGCAGGTATCGGACTCTTTTTATCAATAAACATATGTTTTTCCTCCTGTTGAGTTTACCACTTTCATCCCAATTTTACTTAACAGGGTGACTAATGTCAATAATGGTTGGTATATTGTGTGTACATATATTGATTTTGCATTTGTATTGATTTTGCTTTTGTATTGATTTTGCTTTTAAATATATTTACAATTGAATTATTCCCCAGCGTTAACATTAACGGAGGTCATTATGGCAGTAATGCATCAAAAGGACTTGTTCTCGAGTAATGAGGCAAAATCGGGAATATACGATACATATAATATTCCAAGCAAAAGGAGTTTCTCCATCACAATTCAAAAGAGCAACATTTGAGTAGTTTCAAGCAAGTAGTGACGAGTCATATATCACTATAATATATATAATGAACTCATAAGATTGTCTCACTTCATAGGTGAATTCTTAAAACAACCATTGTAGTATAAACATGAACTCGTAAGATTACATAGAGAGGTGTATTATGGCGTATAAGAATTTTGATGTTGCGATATTTTTTACCTGTTTTGATTTAAATTTATGTAAGAATAATATTAATAAGTTTGAAGAAGCTATAAACTTTTTTGAAAAACACATCTCAATAGGCAAGGTATACCTCGAGACGTACCGAGCAGGCATGTACTTTAGTATTGAGGATATGTCCTTCTTTAAAAACTATTTTACGCAAAGAGGGATAAAGGTTTCCGGAGCAATTACAACCGTTGCAAAGGGAGAAGATGCTTGGGATTTTCGTTCATTTTGCTATAGTAGTGAAAGCCAACGAAACGAATTAATTAATGTAGTAAGAAACACAGCTCAATTATTTGACGAGGTAATACTTGATGACTTCTTTTTCACTAACTGTAAATGCGATTTGTGTATCAGCAATAAGTCCACTTCTGGTTGGTCAACCTTCAGGATAAACCAACTTGGAGATTTCTCTAAATTACTTGTAGCTGAAGCAAAATCAGTAAATCCAAATGTTAAAATGATAATTAAATACCCAAACTGGTATGATCACCATCAATCTACAGGCTATAGTATAAAAAGACAGATAAATATTTTTGATAGCGTTTACACTGGAACTGAAACACGAGATCCAAAGACTACTCAGCAAAATCTACAGAGGTATATTGGTTATTTTATAATGAGATATATTGATAGTATTGCTGGTGATAATAATCTTGGAGGTTGGTTTGATTCCTTTGATTGTAAGTATAATCTCAACTCATTTGTAGAACAGATAAACCTAACTGCTTTTGCAAAGGCAAAGGAGATAACCCTATTCTGTGCAGGCAATCTGTCCAATGATAGCAGAATATTTGTACCTTTAGCAGGCTTTGTATTCAGTGAACTAGACAAAGTGCTTCCGTTATTGGGTAAGCCAGTGGGAATTGATTGTTATAAGCCTTATGATTCCTGTGGTGAGGACTATATTCATGGATACTTAGGTATGCTCGGCCTGCCTCTTCAGCCCTGCCCAGAATATCCTGTTGATAGTGAGCTAATATTGCTTACAAAGAGTGCAGCCTTTGACAAATCACTTATACCCAAATTAAAGACTAGTCTCTCAAATGGCGCCTCTGTATACATTACCTCTGGGCTATTGGAAGCTTTGGGCGAAAGCATCAATACCATTGCAGAAATCAGGTGTTCTAGCAGAAAGTTTAGCACCAATTATTTTGCTACTGAAATGAAAGACTGTGCCTTTTTGGATTACCAGTATGGCGCGACAAGCATATCGCTTCCTCAGATAGAATTCAGCACCAATGATAGTTGGCAGATTGCAGTAGCAGTCGGAGAAAATTCTAGCTGTCCTGTACTTCTCCAGAGCAAGTATAGTACTGGAAAGTTATTTGTACTTACTATACCTGACAAATTTGAAGATTTATATAACTATCCTTTGAATGTACTTAATATATTGCGCAGGAATATTTGCTCAAAACTACCCGTACACATTGAGGGTGTTTCAAACATCGGTTTATTCATGTATGATAATAACACCTTTATACTTGAATCATTTTTGAGGGCAAACACTACTGTTACAGTGGCAATTCACAGAGAAAATATACATCTCAAGGATTTAACTATCAATAAGACCTATTCAGGCTTTACCAAAAACGGCACCACCTATATTGATATTCCTCTGGCACCCTCCTCGTTTTCGTGCCTTTGCATATTATAAATCGTCCACCAAAAAACCCTGCCTTTTTATGTGAGGCAGGGTTTTTTGCTTTGCGCTAATAGAATGATGTATACACACTCACCACCATGGAAATGCTAAATATGGAATTATAATCCATAGAGGTGCGAGTATGATTATACAATGTGTAAAAACAGATTTCATTAAACAGAATGATAATATTGCCATTACGCGAAATGATATATTAATCGGCTATGGCACCGTAATAGCAGTACTTGAGGAGCATGTTCTACTCAATATAGATGATAATGCCACCAAATCTATGTCCGACATATTCAGTGAAAATATAGACTGTAGTTTTACTTTTATAAACCAGCAATTTTCCCCTTAGAATACGCAAAGCAAAGAGGATTGCTAGTTCTACTCCCTGGCCTTCAGACTATCTACCATACTTATAGCTGCAGTCTTTTTCCTGCTCAGTATTTTAGAAGCCATAAATGTTAACCAAATAAGTACAAATCCTATCAATAAGCTAACTGGCTTTAACACAACATATATATAAAAGCTCATTGTTTCAGTTATTGCATTCATCATTAGCTGAGATATTCCTATTACTAATGGTATTGAAAATATAAATCCTATCAGCACAAGCACATCCGTTGAGTTGATTATTAAGGAGTCAATATCCTTTTTATAATACCCCAATACCTTGAACAACGATATATTACTCTTGTTTTCCTCTATCAGCATGGATATTACTACATACAAAATCAATAAGCCAATTATTGCTGCAAGTATGCCCAAAATATATAGTAGGCCACGAATAGGTGACATCATGGTTTCTATACCATCTGCGAATTCATCACTTCTTATTACACTTAAAATATTATTCTGATTTAGTTCGTTTACTTCCCTCATACTGAATACACCTGAATACATTGTTGTATCCATACCCAGCATGTTCTTGTAGCTTTCTATAGGCATATAAATATACTGTCCTACATTTATATCAGAGCATTCATCTACCTTTAATGTATATTCCTTCAGGGTTAACTTATTTCGAATCTTGATGCTATCCCCTAATTTTATATCAAGCTTGTTCATAAGTGGTTTAGATACGATTACGCTATCCATGGAAAGCTTTTGGCCTTGTTCATCATGTATGCTGAGCATCTGAGTATCTGGATTAACTCCCCAAATACTAAATCCTTCTCCATGGCTTTCTTTATCTGCCACCTCATATAGTCCCCTCATAAAACCTTCACTACCTTCCGGCAAGTCCTTAACAGGCATTTTTAAGGAGTATGCATATTGGTAATTAAATGATTCCATAGGGTCCTTAACAGCTTGATCTATACTATCCATAATTACAAAGCCAAAAAGCATAAGCATCGAGGAAAATGCAACTCCTACAATAACCAACAGTGTTCTTGGAATATTCCTAAGTATCTCCTTTATCTTAAATCTTTTACTAAAACTAAGTCTAGTGGACTTAATAAATCTCTCAAAATAACCTATCCTGACCTTTTGAGCGCCACCCCTCATAAGCACTAATGGTGGTAGTTTAAGTGCCTTATTGACAACATAGTAGGATGTAAGAAGTAAACTTACCACAGGTAATAATACTGCAACTACTATTGTATCCGTTTCGATGTTGTGATCTATATTGGGAACGGCATATTGTACCTTTAGAAAAACGTCCAGGTAAGGTAGCAAAATGGCACCTGCAAATATTCCTATCAATACACCTAAAGTACAAAGAATAATGGGATAACTCATATAATGTACTACCAACTCTCTACGCCTAAAACCCAATGCATAAAGTGTGCCCGCTTGGGCAAGGTCCTTTTTCAGCAATCTACCTAGCACTACTGAAACAAAACAGCAAGCTACTATCACTGCAAAGAACGGGGCAACGTAACCTATCATTTTAAATGAATTAATATCACTATCTATGGTAGTAATTCTGGAATTATCTTCTTTGTCTATCCAACTTACTATTTTAAGCTGTTCACTATTATTCTTTCTGAATTTCAGAGATGTTTGATCTAATAGTTTTATGCTGTAGTAGCTTTCCATAGGTTTATCAAGCTTTTCAAAGGTTGATTTTGAAACAACAGCCGTAGTATAGGTATCAGTGTTTGGTATCAAATCAGTTATATTTTTCAGGGTAAAGAGATGATCCGGCCTTGTGAAAAAGCCGCATATAGTAAACTGCTTGCCTTCAAGAGAGAATTTGTCACCTATTTGGGTTCCATTTTTATATGCATAAAAGCTGTTTATCAATATGTCCTGGTCATTCTTTATATCCTTGCCCTCTACTATCTGATATTTGTTGAGCTTTGTTGCGCTATCTAGTAATTTAACATCAACATTATTATCAGAATTTACTTCTTTTGAACGCATCTCTTCAATAACTACATTGTGTTCTTTTTCTATCTTTTCTATATTTTCAAGGGGTAAACCTGTAATAAACTGAGCATCCTCTACATTGAAATTATTTCGAAAGCTTGCAATGCTATTTTTCTCACTTATGCCTGATGAAACAAATGAAATATAGACTGCTGTAACCAATGTAATCAGTAAAACTGCTGATATGTAGAAGCTCTTGTTTTCAATCAAAACCCTTAATATTCGCTTATTCACTTACCTCAACTCCTTTCTATGTAAAAGTAGTAAAATCATTACCACTCCACCATTTCAGCTTCAATAATATTGTTATTCGTAGCATTTTCGGTAATGACTCCACCCCTTAACCTTACTATCCTGTTGGCAATACCGGAGATAGCATTATTGTGTGTAATAATGAGCACAGTGGTGCCATACCTCTTATTTACCTCACAAATCAGCTTCAATATGTCTCTCGACCCCTTGAAGTCAAGTGCCCCAGTGGGTTCATCGCACAGCAGCAGCGAAGGGTTTTTGACTAGTGCTCTTACAATGGATACCCTTTGCTGCTGCCCTCCACTGAGCTCTCTTGGATATCGATTTTTAAACTCCAGCAAGCCTACCTCTGCTAGCAGTTCATCTATATCCAAAGAATTCTTTGATATATTTTTAACTGCCTCAATATTTTCATAAACCGTCAAGTTGGGAATTAGATTATAGAACTGAAAAATAAATCCCACCTTTTCTCTGCGATAGTTTGTTAGCTTTTCACCTTTTAGTGAAGTCACTTCCACCCCATCGCTAACTATAGTTCCCGAGCTAGCTTCATCTATGCCACCAATGATATTCAAAAGAGTGGATTTTCCTGAACCAGATGGTCCCAGAATAACGCATATCTCACCCTTTTCTATACTAAGGTTAACCTTGTCTAGTGCTGTAAACTCAGTCGCCTCAGTTTTATAAGTCTTGCAAAGGTCTCTTACCTCTATAAACATACCACTACCTCCATTTGCTCTACTTGCTCTATTTCTTGATATTTGCTCGTTCTGCTCTCTATACCTGTTTAACTTTTAACTCTACTCAATCTGCTTATATACGATAGTTAGCTCTTGCTCCCCTTTCTAACCTATCTACTCTATTGTTTCATCTATCAGTACGTCTATAAATGAGCCTACTACTTTGTCTATATATTGTTCACCAATAATTGGCTTCTGCAGTATTAACCCAAAAATTGCTCTCAAGTATGCTGAGAACTCATCAGCAGGTTTTTTCACTTTTACCCCTTTAGACTGCAAGAAGCTATATAACTCTTCAGCAAAAGCAGTATCATTAGTAAAATGCCGGCTGACAGAATCAATATCAAGCCGTTGTATCATATTATATAGATCTGCGTTATTCATAATCTCAATCATAGCAAGAGTATCCTTATCGAATACTATCTGTTTAACTATCTTCTTTAAGTTGTCTTTGCTAAAACTACTAATATTTATTAAGTACTTCATAACATTCGCTTTTGCTTGCTCTTCAATACTTTCAAATGCTTCAAAAAAAAGCTCTTCTTTAGTTGAGTAGAATTTATAAAATGCTCCCTTTGATATTCTGACGGCCCTTGTGAGGTCCTCTACTGTTGTCTTTTTTATTCCAGTTGTATTAACAAACTCCAAAGCCTTTTTAACAAGCATTTTTCTTATATAATCTCTCTCATGTTCATTAAATTCTCTTGGTGACATATAAAAAGTCTCCTCTCTCTATAACCCCTAATTTCTCTCCTGACAAAGTTCTCTCTGCCAATAATTCTCTCCTGGCCTAAGTTCTCTGCCCAATAATATCTTAGATATTAAATACTCTGTGCCCAAAATTTCTATCTACCCAAAAGTTCCCAGGATAGAATACTCTGTGACCAAAAATACTTTTATAGTCACACTATAATACATTCTGGTGTTAATGTCAATGTTTTCTATTTTTATTGCATTATTTAACAATTTATTAATTTTTTCTTCTTAACTAGTACACAATTGTATATTATTATAAAATTATAAAAGGATAAAAAATAAAAGCTGTGTTTGAAAGGAGTGTTACAGTATGTATAATTTTGAACAGATTAAATATGAAAACAGCCCAGAACAGAACTATAAGAAAAGGAAATCCAGGTTTCCTGCATACCTCGCTATTATATTGATTACCGCAATAATCACTAGTATGTCTGTTGGAGGCTTTTTATACTATGATTTTTCCAGCCAGCTGTCTTCACAACAAGCGCAACTTGCATCATTAAATGAAAAGCTGAGCTCTATCAACTCTACATACTCTATAACGAAAACAGTTGACGTTAATAACAACGGCAATAGAAATGCTATGCTGCTGGCAGCTACCGGAACATCAAAAGACTTAACAATTGCTGAAATTGCCAAAAAGGTATCCCCCGCAATAATCGGTATTAAGATATCTGTACCAAGCAATTCTAGGTACTATAGCAATGCTACTAAGTCAGAGGGCTCTGGTATAATATTCACTTCTGATGGCTACATAATGACTAATTACCACGTTGTTCAATATGCTGACCCTAAGCAGTACGTTTCAAAAGCAACAATAGATGTTTACTTACCTGACAAGAGACAAGCCAAGGCTACCTTTGTTGGCGGAGACAGTGAAAGCGACCTGGCAGTAATAAAAATTAATCTAAATGACCTTCCTGTCGCTGCACTTGGTGATTCCTCTAATCTGGAGGTTGGTGAACTTGCCGTGGCAATAGGTAATCCTCTAGGAATTGAATTTGCTGGGTCGGTAACTGCTGGCATTATCAGCGCCCTAAACAGACAGGTAAATACTGGTGATAAATCCATGAATCTTATTCAGACGGATGCAGCAATCAATCCTGGCAATAGCGGTGGTGCACTTGTAAACTCAAAGGGAGAGGTAATAGGTATAAACTCTGTAAAGATATCTGAATCCGGAATTGAGGGCTTGGGTTTTGCTATCCCTATGAATACTGCAAAACCAATAATAGATCAGTTAAAGACCTATGGCTATGTAAGAGGAAAGCCACTACTGGGCATATCAGTACAGGAAGTTACGCAGAATATAGCTTCTATGTATGATTGGCCTGTAGGATTATATATTGCTGAAGTTTCTACAGGTGGTGCCGCTGAAAAAGCAGGTATAAAGAAGGGCGATATACTAACCAGCCTAGATGGTAAAAATGTAAAAACCATGAACGATCTGGATGCTATCAAGAAGCTTCATAAGGCTGGTGATTCTGTAAAGGCTCTAGTTTGGAGACAAGGCAAAAGCATTACTGTAAATCTAGTTTTTTCAGAAGCTAAATAGTATTTTTGCGAATATTGCCGCTTTTAATAAAATGTATAGTGCTAAAAAGGCTGTTATCCTAATTGAGTAGCAGCCTTTTATAGTATATCCTTTTAGTATATCCTTTTAGTATATCTTTATAGAATATAATATCTATTTATTGAATATAGTATCTGCTTGTAGTATCCCTTTGTAGTATATTTTATAGAATTTTTTTAGTATCTTTTTATAGTATCTCTTTAAACTATTTTTATATATTTGCTGCTAGCATACCCTATCGCACCATTATAGTTTACAACATACCAGTCATCAGATGCCTTCCCATATACATCTAGAGTAGCACCTTTTGGAGCTTTTGCAACTACCGATGAGAAAACAGATGGCTTGCTACGTATATTAAGCGGTGATACTCTGGTATTAACGATACCCTGCATACTTCCGCTAGGCTCTATAAATGGTATTCCAAAATAGTCTGTAAGTGATACAACAAGATTTCTTGCAATTTCCTCTGTATTGTTTTTTATCCAATTCGCATCCTGCGGATTGTCATGATATCCTACCTCAATAAGTACTGCCGGTGCCTTTGTTTTTTTTACTTCTCCAATAGTTGTTGATGGCAAAGTCCTAACCTTGGATGGATCGGGATATATCTCCTTAAAATTGTTAGCAAAAATAGTTGCTGCTCTCTTGCCATTCTGACTATAAGGATAATAATAGACATCTGTACCTGAGAGCTTTCCTGCTAAATTTTCAGGAGCAGCATTGGAATGTATAGCTAAATGAAAATCGTAGTTCCCAGCATTTGAGTCCGCAATAGCCTTACTTGTGGATGCGTTTCGATCATTCCTGGTATATTGAATCCCACTAGCCCTGAGATACGGTTCCATTTCATCAGCTATAATATTCATGTATTGTTCTTCTGTTCCGCCATTTACATAATTATTAAACTCTTGCGTTGACGGACTTAAAAAAATTCTAGGCATATATACCTCCT
>JAEYTP010000108.1 GCA_023433945.1 Bacillota bacterium
CTACCATATTTTTTTGATGTGTTTTTAATTTCAATCATTTTTTTATTCTCTCCTTTATGAGTGTAATGAGTTCATCAGTAGAGATGTTAAGCGTATTGGCTTCGGCGAGAAATTCATCAAGAGCGATGTCAAGAAAGGCATTCTTTCTTCGCTCAAAAATTTTTTCCCTCGCGCCCTCAGCTACGCACATTCCAATGCCTGGGCGTTTGTAGAGTATACCGTCCTCGGCTAGACGACTAATGGCTTTTACCGCGGTAGTTGGGTTTACGTTGTATACTCTGGAAATTTGCGTTGTAGAGATGATAAGATCATCAACCTTGTACGTTCCATTTATGATTTCGTTTTCTATAATCGCCTGAATCTGCATAAAAACAGGCTGGCTGTCATTCACTAGATTACCTCCTTATTGTTATTGGTTAATGGCTAACACCATTAACCAATAACAATGTATCATATGAATTTACAGTTGTCAACAAAAAAGGAAATTAAAGCAATAGGAGGAGATATTTTTCAGGGTATTTCATAAAAAACTATTGAGAATAAGATGAGGATGGGCTTGTACCAATAGGGTATAGCGGTCAACTTTTAAGCATTTCTTAATCAAGTCTATACAGCACTTTGTACTACTTTAAGCTTTGTACTACTTTAAGCCTTGATACATGTATTCAGCCATTTCTAACGCTGTAGGCTCTATGCGGTCAAAATCATTTATGCTGGCTTGATATTTCTTTTGAAGCATATCTACTGCTTCAGACTTTGTATCTGCTAGGTGCTGATAAAGCATATTCTTCCACTTGCTTTCAGACCATTTGGGGTTAACACTTGACAGAAATCTTGCTATTTCATCAGCATTGGCATACCATTGCTTCTCATAATTAGCTGCAGCTGTGGTATCTCCGGCCTTGGCAGCCTTGACTAA
Organism: Bacillota bacterium; assembly: GCA_023433945.1. Taxonomy (GTDB): domain Bacteria; phylum Bacillota; class Clostridia; order Acetivibrionales; family DSM-1351; genus Ruminiclostridium. The sequence goes on from JAEYTP010000108.1 coordinate 920, forward strand.
TTGAGAAGCTATAACAAGGTGGGCGGTAAGTAGCTTATCAAACATAGCAGCATTATTCTCCCCGATATAAGGTACAAGTAGATTAGCAAAATCTCCAGGATTACTAAGCAGCTTATTCGTTACAACGTCTGCATCAGGTAAATCAAAAACTATACTGAGAATTGCCAATCTAGTCCAAAATATGTGTGCTTCCCATAACATTCTAAAGGTATCCCTGAGCGTTGTATCTGAATTAGTGATATAATTGATTGCTTTTCTTGAACGTATCATATAAAACTCATTATTAGTATTATTATTGATAACTTTGCCTGAACGAATCATATGAACCTCAATATTCTAAAAATGGTAGATAAACTATTATAGTATATGAGTTTACATAAATTAAGGTGACAGGTAGTGGTCAGGAATAAATAGAGTAAAGTAAGTGAGATGAGACATACACAACATATTAAAGTAAATAGAAAGCAGCTATGTAGATTACAAATTAAATAGTAAAGTCACAATAAAAGAGAGCTGAGATGTTCTTTTTTTATTATATAAAACCACAACTTTTTAAGCTATTCACAACCTAAAACTAACGTTTTTATACTAGATAGAAATATACAAAAAAACCGTAAATCCTTACGGATTAACGGTTTTGTATGGTGCGCCATCAGGGATTCGAACCCGGGACACCCTGATTAAGAGTCAGGTGCTCTACCAACTGAGCTAATAGCGCATTATTAATGTGTTTTGCCGCTTCTCTCGAGCGCTTTTTTATTATAAGAGTTTACCTCCAAAATGTCAACCCAAACTTAAAAAAATATAAACAAAAAGTCCGAAAAGCTTGAAATAAGGTTTTCGGACAAGTTATGGTGCGCCATCAGGGATTCGAACCCGGGACACCCTGATTAAGAGTCAGGTGCTCTACCAACTGAGCTAATAGCGCATTAATGTGTTTTGTTGCGTCTTTCGAGCGCTTTTTTATTATATGAGTTTGCTCCTAAATTGTCAATAAATATTCTAAAAAAGTTCAAAATTTTATATTAAACATAATATATACTCTACTTATTTTTCAATCCAGTTTTTAGACCAATTAAACAAGGTTTCGGACATTTCATTAAAATCAATCATCATTCCATTTTTTAAACCTAAAAAAGTATCAACAATAACTCGTTCATCTGGAGAAACAATTTCAAGCAAATCTTTTTGATGACTAATATAGTTTCCTGTTTGTTTAAAGCAGATTGCCTGTATAACAAAAGAAGCAGATTTGTATAATCCTCTCAGAATTTCTTCACTCTTTTCGTACAGCATATTATGCACACAGCCATGAAAGACATTACATGCACCAATTTTTATTGCTCTATTAACGGCAACATCGTCAATCAATAACAGCAATTCATCAAGACTTCCCTTTATCGGCTTTGTATCATAATAAAACTGAAAAAGGTCAGAAGGCTCCCAGTTCAAAATTTCTTTTTTCCCAGAAAGAAAGCCACAAATTAGTTCCCTATGTGATAAGGTATCTAACATCGTATTATAAGTTTGAATATCCAAAGCAGACAATTCAACAAGTATTACGACAATATCAATATCACTTGTTTCTGTCGCTTCACCACGACCATAACTTCCCTGTAAACCAACAAACCATACACGATCTCCAAAATTTTCATTTAATGTCTGCAAAAACTTATTCATCCAAGTAGTAATTTCTATCACTTCAATCACCTCGTCAAATTCAAGCTTATCTAACAGTAATATAACACATAAATATGAAATTATTTCACCACAATAAAAAAGCACGGTGGTTTCGTATCAAAACCACCGTGCTTTTTGGTGCGCCATCAGGGATTCGAACCCGGGACACCCTGATTAAGAGTCAGGTGCTCTACCAACTGAGCTAATAGCGCATTATTTAATATAATATATTGTGCCCTCAAGCACGATATTTATTATAAGAGCAATTATTGTATATGTCAATAATAATTTGCGAAAAAAATATTTGTATTTATTTACATTATTATACTATGCTCTATATGGTATAATTTGGGTTCTACCTTAAGTTTTAAGCGATTAATGTACATTATGCTGATGAGTCTACTAATATTTTATGGAAATCTAAGTATTGCAGGTTTATGCAATGTTTTGTAGAATAAAAGTAATATGAGATACTTTTTGAAAGGACTATTTTAATGCAAAGTTTCAAAGTTAATACCACTCAGATGGATGAAATACTCGGTAAAACTATCAAGGCTTTGGAGTCTGGGAAGAAAGAGATAGTTGAAATCGCTGAAAATTCAAGAAAGGAGTGTTTCAGACTTGATAATGAGCTTAAGGTGCTCAGGGAGCAAGTAAGGGAAACATCCGATTCTATTGATAAGCTTGAGTCTGAGCTGAAAAATAGTCGAAGAAGACTGTATCTTGTAAATAAGGAATTTGGAAAGTATACCCAGGAAGAATTGGCGGAGGCTTATCAGCAAGCTGATAATTTAAGAGTTGAGCTAGCTGTAAAAAGAGAGCAGGAAAGTTTTCTTATTAGGCAACGCAATGAACTGGAGATAAGAATTAAGGACTTGTTAAAAACACTAGAAAGAGCGGATAATCTTGCAGGCCATGTCAGTGTTGCTCTGAATTACCTATGCAGCGATTTAAAATCGGTAGGTGAGCACTTGGATGATTTGCAGCAAAAGCAATTTTTGGGACTTAAGATTATTAAAGCTCAGGAAGAGGAGCGCAAAAGAGTTGCTAGAGAAATTCACGATGGCCCTGCTCAATCCATGTCAAATGTTGTAATCAAGGCTGAAATATGTGAAAAGTTACTTGATAAGAATATAGATGATGCAAGAATTGAATTGAGGAACCTAAAAACAGTTATGAGAGATAGCCTCCAAGAGGTAAGAAAGATAATATACAACTTAAGACCTATGGCATTAGATGACCTAGGTCTGTTGCCAACTTTAGAAAGATATGTTATTTCTTTTAAAGAGGAAACTGGTATTGATATAATTCTTAAGGCGAAAGTAGTCAAAAAGGACTTTGATCCAGGTATATCTCTTGCAGTTTTTAGAATTGTTCAAGAGGCATTAAACAATATACTTAAGCATTCAAAGGCTCAAAATGCATCTATTATTATTGAGTGTATTAATAATAAATTGCGCATACATATTGTAGATAATGGAATAGGCTTTGATACCAATAATGTAAAAATAAGCAGTATGGATTCAACAGGAGGCTTTGGCTTAATCAGTATGAAAGAACGTGTGGCTTTACTTGATGGTGAGATCGAAATTACGTCTTCCAAGAATGTTGGCACGAGACTGAAAATATGCATTCCGCTTATTGACGAAGAGGGGGACACTAATAAATGAACAAAGTAAGAGTATTAATCGCGGATGACCATGCAATGGTTAGACAGGGGTTGACAACAATTATTGAACTAGAAGAGGACATGTTTGTTGTTGCACAGGCATCAAACGGCGAGGAAGCAATTAATTTAGCAAGGAAAGAGCGTCCAGACGTTATACTTATGGACATTAATATGCCAGGTATTAATGGCATACAGGCTATTAAAACACTAAAGGAGGAAGACAGTAATTACAAGATAATTGTATTAACTTTGCATCAAGATAGAGAATATCTATTCAAAACCTTACAAATGGGATGTGAAGGTTATGTTATAAAGGATGCAGAATCTTCTGTGCTTATCGAGGCTATTAGGAGCGTATATAAAAATCAAACATATATACAGCCCAATATGACAGGTGAGCTTGTTAGGGAGTTTAACAGGGTAACGCTTTCGGAAAATGAGAGACACTTTGCTAACAATTTAACCAACAGAGAGATTGAGGTATTGTTATTGATTACAGAAGGCATGATTAATAAAGAGATTGCACACAAGCTCTATATTAGTGAAAAGACTGTAAAAAATCATATATCAAACATATTCAAGAAGCTAGAAGTTAATGATAGAACACAGGCAGCAATTTATGCTTTGAAGCATAATATTAGAAATTGAAAGTACCTAGATGTTGAAACGGCATTGACATACATATCTTCTGTGTAAAAGTAGGTATTAGCACAATTAGTATCTCCATAAAAAGGGTATTGACACTCTTATTAACGGCATAGTATTATATTAATAATTTCATAAAAATCTACGTTGAATGGGAATAGTAAACTGTAAATATATCTAAAGAGAGCTGCCAGATTGGTGGAAGGCAGTGTTTATGAAGGTTGAAGCTCGCCCAGGAGTTTTTTGGCTGAAGGATAATTTAGGCCAAAACGGTTTTCACCGTTATATGATATAGAGAGAATTCCTCTTTCTGAGGGATTAATTTGAGTGGTACCGCGGAAAACAAGCCTTTCGTCTCAACTAATGAGATGAAGGGCTTTTATTTTTTATTTATTTACTTTTATGAATTTAACAATTTTAACTTGAAAGGATGATGAACATGGAAAAGCTAATGGAGATTACAGTCGGGAAATTATTAGATGAAATGGCACAGAGATACCCTAATCATGACTGTGTGCTCTATACCGACAGGCCATTTCGAAAGACATATAAAGAGTTTAATGACATATGCAACAAGGTTGCAAAAAGCTTTATGAAATTAGGTGTAAAAAAGGGAGAGCATGTTGCAATATGGGCAACAAATATTCCTGAGTGGATAATTACGCTTTTTGCTACAGCCAAGATTGGTGCCGTACTGGTAACTGTAAATACAAACTACAAGGTTTTTGAACTTGAATACCTGCTCAAGCAATCCGATTCAAGTACACTTGTTCTTATGGAAGGCTTTAAGGATTCTCACTACATAGAGATATTAAATGAGCTTTGCCCTGATCTCAAAAACTCTGAGCCAGGTAATTTCAAGAATGAAAATTTACCTTACCTCAAGAATGTAATAAATGCTTGTGACGAAAAATATCCGGGAATGCTTCGCTGGAGTGATTTTGTGGAAATGGGTGCAGACATTTCTGATGAAGAATTGTATGCTATTAGCAATTCACTTGATTACCATGATGTTATAAACATGCAGTACACATCAGGAACGACAGGTTTTCCAAAGGGTGTAATGCTCACTCATTACAACATAGTTAACAACGGAAGATGCATAGGCGATTGCATGAAGTTTACTCATGAAGATAAGCTCTGCATTCCTGTTCCATTCTTCCACTGTTTTGGGCTAGTGCTTGCGATAATGGCATCTGTTACACATGGTACTACAATGGTTCCTATAGATGCTTACAATCCAAAGAAGGTAATGCATGCTTTGCAGACTGAGCGCTGTACGGCAGTCCATGGGGTACCTACAATGTTTATTGCAATGCTAGAGCATCCAGAGTTCAACAATTACGACTTCTCAGCTTTGAGAACGGGTATTATGGCGGGTTCACCTTGTCCTGTCAAGGTAATGCAGCAGGTTGTTGAAAAGATGAATATGAAAGAAATCACCATTGCATTTGGTCAGACTGAGGCATCGCCTGTTTGTACCCAGACTAGAACGGATGATAGTTTGGAGTTGAGAGTTGCAACAGTAGGCCGAGCGCTTCCTTTTATAGAATGTAAGGTTATCGATCCTGAAACAAATATGGAAGTTCCTGCAGGAGTTGCAGGAGAATTTGTTGCAAGGGGTTATAACATAATGAAGGGCTATTATAATATGCCGGAGGCTACAGCACAGGCAATAGATGAGGACGGCTGGCTCCACACAGGTGACCTTGCTACAAAGGATGAAAACGGATACTACAAGATTACCGGTAGAATAAAGGATATGATTATTCGTGGCGGTGAAAATATTTATCCAAAGGAAATAGAAGAGTTTATTTACACACTGCCACAGGTTAAGGATGTTCAGGTTATCGGAGTTCCTTCAAAGCAGTATGGTGAAGAAATAATGGCTTGTGTAATACTCAAAGAAGGCATTTCAATGACAGAAGACGATATAAAAAATGCTGTCAAAGCAAACATGGCTAGGCATAAGACTCCAAAATATGTGAGCTTTATGGAGAGCTTCCCAATGACTGCAAGCGGAAAGATTCAGAAGTACAAGATGCGTGAAAATGCTATTGTTGAGTTAGGTCTACAGGACGCTGCTGCCATTGAAACCGCTTGATTATTTTTCTAATGATGACGATTAAATTATCTGATAACAATTAAGTTGTTATACGGAGAAAGTAAATATTTTTTAAAGATTAGGGCCTCCTAACTACCAAAGATTTGTATTTTTACTACAAATGGCGGATTAGGAGGCTTTGACTTATTCTTTAGCATGTTTTTGACGCTGGGACTGATTTTGTGATATGATTTATTAAGGTATGGACGCAGGTCTAGCTAATTTAAATAATTGTGCTAGATTAGTAGCATAGCAATATATAGCTTAGCTATAGCATAGTAATTTATAACTTAGCTGAGATAAGTTAGTAGCTTATTAATCAATAACTTAGCTGTGTTATAATAAATTTATTGAGTTAAATGAAAATATAAAATTTTAAGAGGTGCTATATGTCCTTTGTAAATGATATTCAAAACAGAATACTTATCTTCGACGGTTCCATGGGGGTCATGCTCCAAAAAAATGGGCTTCCAAAGGGACATTGTCCAGAAGAGTGGAATATAAGCCATCCTGAAATTGTTTCAGAAATATATAAGGCATATAGGGATGCAGGGTCAGATATTATTCAGACAAATACCTTTCAATCAAATAGAATTAAGCTGACAGAATACAAGCTTCAAGATAAGCTGTACCAAATAAACTATGACGCAGTAAAGATGGCAAAGGATATTATGCAACAAAAGGGGAGAGTTTCTGCTTCGGTTGGACCTCTTGGAAAATTGCTTGAACCGTTTGGAGAGCTTACCTTTGATTTGGCATACGATACTTTCAAGGAGCAGGTAATTGCGCTTCGGGATGGTGGAGCAGATATTATAACTCTTGAGACCTTTACCGATGTAGCAGAGATGAGAATTGCCCTCTTAGCTGTTTTGGAAAATACCGATTTACCTGTAATATGCTCAATGTCCTATGAGAAGAATGGCAAAACCTTGATGGGCACTGAACCTGAAATATGCGCAATTATTCTTTGCTCAATGGGCGCAACCTTAGTGGGTACTAATTGCTCTTTTGGCGCAGAGCATATGTTGAAGATAGCAAAATGCTACCAAAATGTTGGAATACCGTTTAGCATGAAACCAAATGCTGGTATGCCTGAGACTATTGACGGAAAGCTAGTTTATTCTGAAACCCCAGAAAGCTTTTCTCAGTACACAAAGGAATTTGTAAAGTCCGGAGCAAGGCTTATAGGTGGTTGTTGCGGCACCACTCCGTTGTATATAGAAGCTGTAAAAAGAGAGGCTGAGGGGCTAGACGCTGTACAACATCAGCTAAATATTGATTATATAACTTCATCAGTGAGACGCATTGCATTTAGCGACTTGAGTTCTTCGGAAATTGGAACAATAAACATTACGGAGAATGATATCAGTGAAGTAACTGATGAGGCAATGGATCTGGCTTCTGATTGTGATGTGGCTATTATATCGGCACAATTTGAAGGCATGAGAGAAGGGTTACTAGCCGAGGCAGTATGTGAGGCTCAAACTTATATGAAGCAGCCTTTTATTATAAAGACTAATGATGGTGAACAGCTTAATGCTGCACTCAGAATATATAAGGGAAGAGCAGGGGTTATTATACCGCAGGATGATGCAGCTATTTTAGAGGTTGCACACAAATATGGGGCAGTTAATGTTGGAGGAAAATATATTGATGGATAAAAGGTTTATGGTTTCACTGACCAATTACTTGGTAGAGAAGGATTTTTATCTGCCAATAACGGGTGAAAACGAAGTGCCTGACTTCGAAGACGGCACTATCTACTTGATCAGGGAAAAACAGGGCAATTCAATAATGTTGGGTTTGATTGATGGAGATAGTCACTCACCTGAACAAATAAGAGAACTGCTTATTAAGGATGCCCAGGTTATAGAAAATATACAAGGCAGAAATGCTTATATATTTAAGGTATGCATTTTTAGTGAGCAGCCTTCCGAGGAATACATCAGGGTTTTGGAGGAAGGGCAAATAGAGCTTACACAGGATAGAAAATTCCTAAAATGCTTAAGTGTTAACCTTTCTAGTAAAAGAGTAGCTAAGCATTTTTCGGTACCTAATTATGATGCGGGAATAGTAAAATCTATTGAGAAATTTCTGAAGAAGGATTATCAAAAGAGTAATGCTACTGCTGAGCAGATAAGTAAGCTGATTGAAAAGAGAAAAAGTGATTTTCAGGTAACGTATAAGGTTCAGAAACCATTGATAACATATGCATTTATTGCTATAAATATTATCGTTTACTTTATACTGTCAAGTATGTCAAACCAATCACAGTTGGAGTATCAAAAACTGCTTATTCAATACGGTTCAAAGGTAAATTCGCTAATCCTGGAGGGACAGTACTTTAGATTTATAACACCTATGTTTTTACATGGGGATATAGTACATTTGATGGTCAACTGTTATTCATTGTTTATAGTCGGCAGCCAGGTAGAAAGATTGATGGGCAGAGGAAAGTTTGTTGCTGTGTACTTTGTATCGGGAATACTGGGCAACATTGCAAGCTTTGCGTTTTCGACACATAGTTCAGTTGGAGCCTCTGGTGCGTTATTTGGACTTATGGGAGTGCTACTGTATTTTGTAATAAAGAGACCAGCACTTTTAAAGAGCAGCTATGGTGCTAACCTCATTACAACCTTAATAATTAATATAACATATGGCTTTATGAATACTCAGATCGACAATAATGCTCATCTGGGCGGTTTGTTGGGTGGCGTACTGTGCTCGGCTGCGATATATGAGCCAAAACCAAGTAAGAGTACAAAAACCGTTAAGCTTGTATCTGCTATCCTTTTGGTGGCAGTATTTATCGGTGGCTTGGCGTATAGCTTCAACAGCAGTATAAATTATTATGCAAAAAAGGTAGCAGAGGTTGAAAAATATAATACAAATGAGCAATGGGAACAGTCAGAGCAGCTTGCAGAAGAGATTTTAGCTCAAAATCCTGATAGTAAAGCTCAAAAGGCTAGTCTTTTGTGGGATTTGATTTATTCAGAGGCAATGCAATCAAAATATGATCAGGCAGTAGAGCATGGGAAACAACTGGTCGAGGTCAGTCCAGCGGATGGTCATTACCTGCTAGGAGTTATATATTACGACATGAAGGAATATCAATTGGCTAAAAATGAGCTAGAAAATGCAAAGCAGGTTAATTCTCCATATAGCAACATTGATGTGTTGCTTGAGCAGATAAATCAGGCACTTAATCAAGCTAGCTAGAGTAGATAACTATGCGCTTAATAAAGCTAGCTAAAGTAGATAAATTAGATACTTAAGCAAGCTAGCGAGAGCAATCAGGCAATTAAGCAAACCAGTAAATCTAAAGATTTATGTTAGCTTGCTAGGAGGATGAATTAATAACGTTTAATGAATATGAAGGTTAATAGTTAATTCAGATTGTAAGGGAAGCCCTTTTGATGAAATAGAGCGATAATCGCTGTTTCATTAAAGGGGTTTTTTGCACATTAAAAAAACTGTTGACTCTAACGTTACGTTATACCTTATTATATCAATATGAGCTGTGCAGTTTATAAAAAAGCGGAGGATTTAATGATGAAAAACACTGTAAAGCAGATTTCAGAGCTAACAGGCATTAGTGTAAGGACGCTTCACTATTATGATGAGATAGGTCTGCTAGAGCCGAGCGAAATAACAGAAGCCGGATATAGATTGTATGATGAAAAATGTCTTGAAAAGCTATGGCAAATTCTATTCTTTAGGGAACTGGAATTTCCTTTGGCTGATATAAAGAAAATAATGCTTAATCCGGCCTATGACAAGGAAACGGCTCTAGAAAATCATAAAAATCTTCTGGTAATAAAAAGGAATAGAATAAATTGTTTGATTGCTTCAATTGAAGCAGCGATGAAAGGAGAAAATAAAATGAACTTTAAGGAATTTGACATGTCCGAGTTTGAAAAAGCTCAGAAAGAATATCAGAGGGAGGCTGAACAAAGGTGGGGGGATACTGATAGCTATAAGCAGAGTAGGCAGAAAACTAGTACCTATAACAAAAACGATTGGGAAAGAATAAATGCCGACGCAGAAAGGATTTTCAGTGCCTTTGCAGCCAATATGGACAAAGCTCCCGATAGCCCAGAGGTACAGAAGCTTGTCGCTGATTGGCAAAATCATATTACAAAGTACTATTATGATTGTACCAAAGACATTTTAAGGGGTCTTGGCGAAATGTACATTGGTGACGAAAGATTTACAAAGAATATTGATAAAAATGGAGCAGGTGTTGCCGACTTTATGAATAGGGCGATAGCTGTATATTGCAAGTAAGTCAACTGTTGTGCTTGATGATTTAGGCACAATTCTCAGTTACGCTCTGAAACCATTTTCAAAAAGTACCTATGAAAGCTGATATCCTCAGTTAATTCGGGGTGAAATGAGGTGGCAAGCATGTTATTCTGACGGCAGGCAACTATTTTTCCCTCTAGTGACAGCAGAATATTGACTAAAGGACTAGCTTCAACAATATATGGTGCTCTGATGAAGGTCAAGGGAATAGGGCTAGTTGACACTTCGGGTATTTTAACTGCTGTTGTAAAGCTTTCAAGTTGACGGCCGTAAGCATTTCTTTCTACAGTGATATCCATCACGCAAAGGTGCCTACGGTCGTCATTTACTATGTTTTTAGCAAGCAGTATCATGCCTGCACAGGTTCCCCATACAGGCATTCCCTCATTTATTCTTTTAACCAAGTTCTCAATTAACCCGAACTCTTTCATAATATGGCCTATAGCTGTGCTCTCTCCTCCAGGAATAATTAAGCCGTCCAATGCATTTAGTTCATTAGCATACTTAACCTCAATTACGTTTTTACAGCCCGCCTGATGTAGCTTTTTGGTATGCTCTGATACCGCTCCTTGTAGTGCCAAAACACCAATTGTGGGAGAGCTTGAAGTGTTTCTCTGTATAGCAGTAGTCTGAGCCATAACAGCGTTTTTGGAATTAATAATGACAGGAGTTGCGATTGCCATATTACCAACCCCTTTGTGCATAACGGCTGTTTTCTGATAATTCACGGACATCTATTGAATCCATAGCAGTACCCAGTTCTTGAGATACTTCAGCAATGATTTTGGCATCGTTGTAATATGTAGTAGCCTTTACTATAGCTTCGGCTCTCTTTTGAGGGTTTTCTGACTTGAAAATACCAGAGCCAACAAAAACACCATCACAACCCAGCTGCATCATCAGCGCCGCATCAGCAGGTGTCGCGATACCCCCTGCCGCAAAATTGATTACCGGCAGCCTTCCGTTGTCGTGGACGTACTGTATCAGATGAAACGGTGCACCCAATTCCTTGGCAATGGTCATAAGCTCTTCAGGGCTGGCACTCACAACACGTCTGATTTCCTTGTTGACTGTTCTCATATGGCGCACTGCTTCGACAACATTGCCGGTGCCAGCTTCGCCCTTTGTTCTAATCATGGATGCACCTTCTCCAATACGTCTTAACGCTTCACCTAAGTTCTTGGCGCCGCAAACAAAGGGCACCTTGAAGGACCATTTGTCAATATGGTAATCCTCATCAGCAGGGGTGAGGACTTCACTCTCATCAATATAATCGATGGACAGTGCCTCTAATATCTGTGCCTCCACAAAGTGACCAATTCTAACCTTTGCCATCACTGGAATGGATACTGCTGACTGTATTTCCTTTATCATCTTTGGGTCGGACATCCTTGCTACTCCACCCATTTTTCTGATATCGGAGGGAACTCTTTCTAATGCCATTACTGCCACGGCACCAGCCTTTTGTGCAATTTCTGCTTCCTTGGCAGTTACTACGTCCATGATAACTCCGCCTTTTAGCATTTGTGCTAGATTCTTGTTTAATTCATATCTCTCCATGCCTATTACTCCTTTTAATTATTAATATTTATATTAAGCAAATAGAAAAGCTAGCTTTACACAAAGTAGCAATAATTTTATCTACCTAATGATCATTATTTTATTAAACCCTAATTTTAATTAAATGTAATTCGCCCATATGTAATTGCCTAAATGTAACTGCCAATATGTAGTTGCTTAACGAATAACAAAATTTAATTTCATAAACGCATTAAAAATGTAATTTCCAATATGTAGTTGCTAAAACGTATTACAAAATGTAGTTGCCAATATGTAGTTGCCTAAACGTATTACAAAATGTAACTGCCAATATGTATTAGCTCAATGTATTTATCAAAAGTGCTTATTACCAAAATGTTATTGCATATATAAGTGTACTTACTGTATACTTAAGCTGTTATTAAATTGTATCGATACAATGCATATTATTGTAGTTACAATTTATAGAATAATTACATATTCGATGTGGAAAGTCAATAATAAAACGTTGTTTAGGAGATATGAATGGAAATTGTATCGATACAGTTGAGTGATGATCATTCGCAGCCAAAGTATATGCAGCTTTTTGAGAAGCTGAAAGACATGATTTTGAATGGTGAATTTAAGCCCGGAGAAAAGCTGCCTGCAATCAGATATATGAGCACCCAATTAGGGGTGAATAATATTACTGTAGTGAGTTCATACAAACATCTTGAGAGCAATGGTTATGTTACTTCCAGGCCAGGAAGTGGTTATTATGTAGCAAAGAATGGCCCAAAAAGCCCAATACAGGAGCAATCAAGTGCTATTTCAACATCATCGAGTACTCTGCTCAATCAAGGCGAGCAGATGATTAACTTTGCTGTAGCCGCTCCGCATTCTTCTATTATACCTATTGACGCCTTTAAAAGGTGCATTAATGAAGTACTGGAGAGAGACGGAGCTGATGCATTTTCATATCAGGATAGTAATGGATATATTCCTCTTCGTGAATCAATTGCAGATATTACGTGCAATAAAGACAAGATAGCCGCAAGGCCTTCTAATATTCAGGTTGTTTCAGGAGCTCAGCAGGGGCTGGACGTTATTTCAAAGGCGCTTATAAACCCTGGGGATTATGTTATATGTGAAATCCCAACCTATGATGGTGCAATTGCAGCTTTTAAATCAAGAGGAGCTAGAATTGTAGGTGTCAATCTGCAAGAAGACGGCATGGACTTGATAGAACTAGAAAAGAAGGTTCGCATTTGTAAACCCAAATTTATTTACACTCAGACTACATACCAGAATCCAACCTGTATCTGCTATAGCGCAGAAAAGCTAACAGGTATATTGGATATTGCTTGCCGCTATGGGACGTATATTGTTGAAGATGATTCCATGTCGGAGCTTTGTTATATAGAAGCTAGAAGGCAGCTGTTAAAGTCATTGGACAAAGAGGATTTAGTAATATATCTAAAAAGCCTGTCCAAGCTAATGATGCCAGGTCTGAGAGTAGGGTTTATCATTATGCCCGAAAATATGAGTGAGCAGATGACAAATATTAAGCGCGCAAGCGATATTTCTTCCTCTGGGTTGATACAGCGTTCTCTTGACCTATTTCTCAGAAGCGGTAAGTGGGAGGAGCATAGAGGGTATATGCAAGAAATTTACAAGTGCAAGTATGAGTATATGCAAGATAAGTTGACCCAACTAAAAAGTATAGGTGCTACATTTAAAAAGCCTGATGGTGGTTTATGCTTTTGGGTAAGGCTCCCTAAAGGTTTGTCTGCACAAAAGGCATATGAAAAGTGCAAAGAAATGGGGCTTTTGGTACTTCCATCTGCAGTGTTTTATGAAAATGTACACAGGGATAGTGATGCATACCTTAGGTTGAGTTTTGCATCAGTGAGCATTGAAGACATAAAGAAAGGCATGCTTATATTAACACAATGCCTTAATGGGGTTTAGTTAGCTTGCAAGATGCTTTTTATTTCGAAAAAACAATAGCTTTCGGCTATAGAATTTTTTGTATATCTCTTTTGTAAGGCCATAATCTATTATCTTGGGCACTCCATCAATAAGGCCCCAATTTACTGAGCGTTTTAGATCATCTTTTCCAAGATTGTATAGGCTTATATCGTCCATTAGGCCTTCAAGCCTAAACAGGGCTAAGCTATTGCGTACTTTATAATATTGAAAAACTACATCCATGCTTTTTATTTTTTGAGCCTTGGCCATTATCAATACCTTAAAGTCCTCTGAAACAGCTTCAATGTGTGCAAACATACCAGATTTGTTCTTTTGATGTACGGTATACTCGGCATTATTTTGATGAACCCCCCGAATATCCTTTGCTACTTTGGCAACGAACCCATTTTCTAAGTCAAATACTCTTCTTGATGAACCATTACCAAGTAGTCTATATCTCCCTTTATAAATCAGTTGAAGCAAATTATCAAAATCATATCCCATATAAACCCCGTTTTACTTGAAATCACATTACATAATATTCTTTATTGATAGATTGTGTGAGAACGTATTGGAACGGTGATTTGAACATATTTAGTAGTACAAGAAATAAAATTTGTTAATTTATTACAATGACCAGACGGTATTGTTTTGAAGTGGCAAGGAGGATATATTTGTGATATAATCTAAATGCATTCTAAGACAAAAGCTAAACAAATATTGAGGGGTGTAATATGAAGGTCAAAAAGGTACAAAAGAAGAAGAAATATGTGAGAGTAGAAAGCGGTTTTTCGAAATATCGTAATGAAATTTTGGGACTGATTGTATTTGCTTTTGGAGTATTATCCTTTTTCAGCTTTACTTTTACCAAATCAATGGGTGTTTTTGGTCAGGCAATAACAAAGATATTGCTGGGCTTTTTTGGGGCAACTGCCTTTTTTATCCCTATCGTACTTATAGTTTACGGTATAGCGATGATATTTAAAAGAAATGAAAAGCATTTTAATGTAAAAATAATATATACATGCATTTTGCTTGTATTAGTATCAGGTTTTTTACAAACAGCCAATTTTGATTATGATGAGTACTCAGGTAGAAGTTTTGTCAATAGTATATCAAAGTTCTACATAGATGGCTCAAATATAGTGGGTGGGGGAGTACTTGGTGGCTTGATTAGTCTTCCTTTTCTTATGACCTTTCAGGTATTAGGGACAGTGATTATTCTCAGCACTATGTCGATAATTGTTATAATTTTATTAACCAATTTTTCCATTGCATCACTATTGAGGAGTTTATCATCCTATACCTCAAATAAAGTTAACATTGCAAAGGAAGCCAGAAAACAAAGAAAAGAAGAGCGCCTTAAGGACACTCTAGAAGAAGATATTAGTGATTTAGATGATTTTGAGTTTGAGCCCAAAAAGAAAAATAAGATTATTAACTTCAAGATAGAAAGGGAAAATCGTTCAAAGGACAAAGAAGCAGAAGCAAAAGAGAATGAAAAGTCTGCCACTGATAAAAAGGATAGTGCTACACTAGCAGCCGATAAAGCATCAGCAGGGCAGCAAAAAGAAGAACAAGAGGAATTTATTGTCGGGTTGACCGGGTTTTTTGATGAAGCAGATGATTTGGTCGTTACTGATGTAAAGGAAATGAAAGCAGTACCACCTGTTGTAGATGACGAGGTTAACTACCTCAGAGATGAAAACGGAAATAGCAATACCGTGGGCACCCCACGAAATGACAGAGGAAATAGCAATGCAGCGGGTACCCAACAAAATGGCAACGGTGAACAATCAGAAGCAATCCCTGAAATAGTTATTCCTGAGAAACCAGTAGTACCATATAAATATCCTCCTATTGATTTGTTGGATATGGTGAGTGATGACTTATCAAATGTCAGAGCAATGAAGAATGTTGCATTAGAAGGTGCAAAGAAGCTAGAGGATACCTTAAAGAGCTTTGGGGTTGAGGCTAGGGTTATAAATATTAGCAGAGGCCCTGCTGTTACTCGATATGAATTGCAGCCAAGCCCTGGGGTTAAGGTAAGTAAGATTGTAAATTTGTCGGATGATATAGCACTCAATCTTGCTGCTGCTGGAGTCAGAATTGAAGCTCCTATACCGGGTAAGGCAGCTGTTGGAATAGAGGTGCCAAATAAGGAAATGTCACCTGTTTCGCTGAGGGAAATTCTCGAATCAAGGGAATTTGTCAACCATCCTTCAAAGGTTACTTTCTCAGTTGGTAAGGATATTTCAGGCGAAACAGTTGTTGCAGATATTGCAAAGATGCCTCACTTGCTGGTTGCAGGTGCTACCGGCTCAGGTAAAAGTGTATGCATCAACAGTCTTATTATGAGTATTTTATTCAAGGCATCACCTGAAGAGGTTAAACTGCTTATGGTTGACCCCAAGGTTGTTGAACTTGGCATATACAATGGTATACCGCATTTGCTCATTCCTGTAGTAACCGATCCGAAGAAGGCGGCAGGCGCACTTAATTGGGCGGTACAGGAAATGGTTAATAGATATAAACTCTTTGCTGATAAGGGAGTGCGTGATCTTAAGGGTTACAATGCACAGTTAAAGGCAAATGGGGAGGAAAAACTACTTCCTCAGGTAGTAATTATTGTTGATGAGCTTGCAGACCTTATGATGGTAGCGCCTAATGATGTTGAAGATGCAATCTGCCGACTTGCGCAGATGGCAAGAGCTGCCGGCATGCACCTTGTTATCGCTACTCAGAGACCTTCGGTTGATGTTATTACAGGTGTTATCAAGGCTAATATCCCTTCAAGGGTTTCATTTGCTGTATCCTCACAGGTTGACTCAAGAACTATTCTGGATATGGGGGGAGCCGAAAAGCTACTGGGTAAAGGTGATATGCTTTTCTATCCAGTTGGAGAGCCAAAGCCTCTTCGTGTAAAGGGTTCATTCGTATCGGACGCTGAAGTGGAAAGGGTTGTTGATTTCATAAAGAACCAGGGAGCCACTTCCTATGATGAAAATATTATTGAAAAAATAAATGACGGTGACATAGGGCACGACAACAATTCAGGAGATAATGATGAACTGCTCAATCAAGCTATAGAAATGGTCGTGGATGCAGGGCAGGCATCAGTATCCCTTGTTCAGAGAAAATTCAAGGTAGGCTATTCTCGCGCTGCTAGAATTATTGACCAAATGGAAGCGAGAAATATTGTAGGAAGGTTCGAGGGCAGCAAGCCAAGGCAGGTGCTAATTACAAAACAGCAGTGGATGGAAATGCAGATGGCTGATAAAAACAGAGGTTAAGATTTTATTTTAATTTATTTCCCGGGGTATAATATGCAGCGTTTCAAACGAATATATTAAGTTATATACAAGTCAGGTTAATCCTGACTTGTATGGTTTGAACGCTACTTCAGAATAAAACTAAAAAGGAAGGATACAAATATGCATGTTTTAACAACATTCAATTTACTGCTAATAGCAATATTAATTGGTTATGTATTTTACAGATTAGTTGTGACCAAGAGCAGGATTTCGTTGATATCATTTACTCTGCAGCTTTCAGCCTTTACAATTACGCTACTTGCACTGATTAA
Organism: Bacillota bacterium; assembly: GCA_023433945.1. Lineage (GTDB taxonomy): Bacteria > Bacillota > Clostridia > Acetivibrionales > DSM-1351 > Ruminiclostridium. The sequence continues at coordinate 18,398 of JAEYTP010000108.1, forward strand.
TGGAGTAATGACAAGTACTTTAGTAGAACTGTTTTATTTAATATTTGGGATAGTTATTCCACTTTGTTTGCTTGGCTATGATTATTTCAATATGATTAAAAGAATAAAGGAAAATGGTACTTTTGAGGGTCTTGTAACTAATAATGATTGCGTTGATATAAAAAACGAGGATGTAAAGGAAAATATATTGCATTCAGTTGGTGCAGAAGATTCTATTAACTGTGCAATTGAAGAATTAGCCCAGAGAAAGGACGAGCTCCTTAAGGGGATTAAAAAGAAGCTTTCGCAAGCAGAGGCGTACTATAGAAATAATGAGCTAGACAGCGCATTAGAGATTTATAAAGGCCTACTTGGATTAACTGGAAGTACATATCTAAATCTGCTCTATGCGAATGGTTGCTTTGCAAATGGTGACTACGCACAGGCTCTTACATATTATAGAAAGATACTTGATAATGATAAATCAGCAGTAACTGATATTCCAGGGGATTTACTGCATCTGGTTTTTTATAACATAGGTGCAGCTTATTATAACGTAGGTAAGCTTGAGTTTGCTTCGGAGTACTTTAATAAATCATTAAAAGAAAAGCCTGACTTTACAAATGCAAAGGAAGGTATTGCAAGAGTTTACTCTGAAACCGATAAAAAGGAGCAAGCAATAGAGTATTATAGGGAGCTTCTCGAAAAGGATGCTAATAATTACATGCTCTCTCTTCTTCTATCTAACCTATTATTAACAACAGGAGAGCATGAAGAAGCAGAGCAATGTCTGAAAAGATGCATCAGTCTTAATCCCGACCGTTGTGAGCCTTATGCTGAGCTAGGAAAGTTATTGTTAACGCAGAAAAAATACCAACAAGCCATTGAGATTTACAAAGAGTACACAAATAGAAACAAGAAGGATTACAATGGATTTTATAACCTTGCTGGCTGTTATTATAAGCATTTTGACTATAAAAACGCTATAGAAAACTACCAGCACGCTTTAAAGTTAAATCCCAAAAGCTACAAATCCAAGTTTAATATGGCAATTGTATACGAGGATATGCAGGAATATGACAGAGCAGTGGAGCTGTATAAAGAGGTAATAGCAATGAAACCATCTTTTATGGATTCATATAACAATTTAGGAATACTATATTCTAAACAGCAAAGACAGGTCGAGGCATTATCGGTTTATACTAGCGGTATTAAGGTGGATGCTAACAATTTCAGGTTATATTACAATATGGGAGTAATACTGTTTGAACTGAGACGTTACGAAGACGCGGTGGATGCCTTTAATCAAGCACTTTCTATTAATGGCAAGGATACAGATGTATATTACTATCTAGGTGCTGCATTGACCGAACTCAGGAGATTTGATGAAGCAATACGAATATATAAGAAGGCTTTGAGTGAGAATATCACTGAAGGCGAGATTTATTACAGCTTGGCAACCGTATATGCGATGATGAAGAAGAACGATATTGTATTTGAAAATCTTAAAAAGGCTATTAGTATGAATGAGGCAATGCGCCAGGAGGCGAAGCATAATAGTGCTTTTAACTATTTAAAGTATGATAGCAGTTTTCTTGATATAGTATCATAGTAAGATATCTTGATATAGTATCATAGTAAGATATATTGTTATAAATATTTACGTTAAGGTATTATTGTTAATATATTAATCCGTTTGAGATACAAATGTTTTCACAGCTGGCTGTACCTGATTAGTAGATTTTGATTGAGTTCTCAAGTGAGTGACATTAATAAATTATATAAATATATGCTAGTTTAAAAATGGTGGTTATCCCGCCATTTTTTGTGTTATACTAAAATTTGCATATATTTCGTAGAGAGGTTGTTATATTAGATGAGTTTTTTACCTATAAGTTTTGAAGATATGAATGAAAGAGGCTGGGAACAGCTGGATTTTCTTTATATAAGCGGAGATGCGTATGTTGACCATCCTAGCTTTGGACATGCTATTATCACGAGAGTACTAGAGAGCGAAGACTTTAAGATTGGAATAATAGCTCAGCCCAACTGGAAGGATCCTGAGGCGTTTAAAAGCTTGGGACGCCCTAAATATGGAGTGCTTGTGTCTTCGGGTGTAATCGATTCAATGGTTAATCATTACACTGCTAGTAAAAAGAGAAGAAGCGACGACTTGTATTCTCCTGGTGGGAAAAGTGGCAAAAGGCCCGATAGGGCAGTAATTGTATATGCAAACAGGGTTAAGGAGGTTTTCAAGGATACACCTGTAATAATAGGGGGTATTGAAGCCAGCTTAAGAAGGTTTGCTCACTATGATTACTGGGATGATAAGGTTAGAAGGTCAATATTAGTGGATTCCAAGGCGGATATGCTTGTATACGGTATGGGTGAAAAGCCATTGACCGAGATTGCAAAGCTTCTTAAAAGAGATATCCCTATCGGCAGTCTGAAAAATATAAGAGGAACGTGTTATCTAGCAAGCTACGACGATCTACCAAAGGATATCAGAAGTAGCATTGATGGAGAAAAGAACAAGAGTATAGCTATACTGCCATCCTTTGAAGATGTTGAAAGTGACAAGAAGATATACGCAGAAGCGTTCAAGATACAATATAACGAGCAGGATGCCATCACTGGTAAAACGCTGGTACAAAAGCATGGTGACAGATATCTGGTTCAAAATCCTCCTGCTCTTCCAATGGAGGTTAGCGAGTTAGACAAGGTATATGCACTCCCATACGAGAGGACTTATCACCCTTCATACAAGAAGTATGGCGGGATACCTGCAATCAATGAGGTTGAATTCAGCATAACCAGCCACAGAGGTTGCTACGGTGGCTGTTCATTCTGTGCCCTTAATTTTCATCAGGGTAGGGTTATTCAAAAGCGCAGTCAGGCATCAATTCTCAATGAAGCACAAAATATGGTTTGGGCTGAAAACTTTAAGGGTTATATCCATGATGTTGGAGGACCTACTGCAAACTTTAGAAATATGGCATGTGAAAAGCAGGTTAATAGTGGAGTTTGTAAGGATCGTCAGTGCCTGCATCCTCAACCCTGCAAAAACCTAGTAGTTGACCATACTGAGTATCTTGAGCTTTTGAGAAAAATTAGAGAAATACCTGAGGTAAAGAAGGTATTTATAAGGTCAGGTATACGCTATGATTACCTCATGCTAGACAAGAATGATGACTTTTTTGAAGAGCTTTGTGAACATCATGTAAGCGGGCAGCTCAAGGTTGCACCAGAACATGTTGTAGACAGGGTACTTGAAAAAATGGGTAAGCCAAAAAGAGCGCTGTATGATAAATTTGTAAGTAAATTCTATGAGATAAATGAAAAAATCGGCAAGGAGCAGTATCTGGTGCCTTATCTAATATCCAGTCATCCTGGAAGTGATTTGCGGGCTGCAGTTGAGTTGGCTGAGTACCTAAAGGAGCTAGGATATATGCCCGAACAGGTACAGGATTTTTATCCAACCCCCGGCACGCTTTCAACCTGCATGTTCTATACTGAGATTGACCCGAGAAATATGAAGAGTGTCTATGTGCCTAAAACCGGCAGGGAAAAGGCTATGCAAAGAGCATTACTGCAATATAGAAAAAAGGAAAACTATAAGCTTGTGTCGGAGGCGTTGAAGGAAGTAGGGCGTGAAGATTTAATTGGATTTGGCCCCAATTGTCTTATCAAGCCAACCAGAGAAGAGGCGAGAGCCAGAGCGGCACGTGAGGGTGCAGATAAAGGACAACGTGGTGGAAAACAGGGCAAGCAGGTCAAGTACGGTAGGCCGGCAAGGGACGGTGTGGCAGCAGACAACAGGCAATCAGGAAGCAAGCAAGATAAGCAGGGCAAGTACGGTAGGCCGGCAAGGGACGGTGTGGCAGCAGACAACAGGCAATCAGGAAGCAAGCAAGATAAGCAGGGCAGGTACGGTAGGCCGGCAAGGGACGGTGTGGCAGC